>JBAZYX010000107.1:0-13086 GCA_041659105.1 Acidimicrobiia bacterium | reverse complement strand
GACCATCCCGCCGAAGCTGATGCCCACGGCCCGACACGTGGACCAACCGACGTGGTCGAGCAGCGCGGCGGCGTCGGCCGCGTAGTCGGCCATCTCGTAGGGACCGGCCGGGATCGAAGTGCGCCCGAGGCCCCGCTGGTCGAAGCCGAGCACCTCGAAGCGGGTCGCGAACGGGTCGAGCATCAGGCCGGTGCTCTCCAGGGTCGCGCCGCTGCCGTTGAAGAAGAGGAGCGGCGGTCCTGCACCCCGGAGCTCGTAGTAGATGTCGATCCCGTTGACGGCTGCAGTCGGCACCCGCGCAGCCTAGGCAACCGGGTCGTCGGGTCGCGGCGAACCCTCGCCACCCGACTCGAGCACCCGCCGCAGCATGGGCTCCGGAGCCGAGCGCCGATCGCGCAGCGCCCGAAATCGCCTCACGGGATCCGCATCGGGCCCGAGTGTGCCGTCGAGCCCGCGAAGTACCTCCGCGCGGTCGTACGAACGCGCTTCCGTCATCGCCTCGAGGTCGGCCCAGTCGCGGGTCCGGTTGAAGATCACCTTGAAGAACGCGAGGTCGGTGCACGACAGCACGGGGATCTGCACCTCGCCGAAGGCGACCCGGCGCGTGCGCCGCGCGGCCTCGTCGTGCTGCGAGTGGTAGCTGAAGAACAGATCGACGGCCGTCTCGTCCCACCAGACGCGCACCTGGCCGTCATGCCGCGCCAGGCGTGCGGACGTTGCGTTGGCAACGACACCATCGGGGAGCGCCGCGAAGACCCGGTCCACCTCGTCGGGCGTGACGAAGACGTTGACGTCGATGTCGGCGGTCGCGCGCGGCTGCCCGACGCAGAAGGCCAACGCGAGCGCACCGCCGAAGGCGTGGGGAACCGCGGCAGCGGCCAACCCGCTCGTCACCGCCTCGATCTTCTCGACGAACGTGCTCACGGGCGGGCCGACGATGGAATTCGCGGGAAGGAGAGCGCACCGCGCTTCGGGCCGGCTGGGATGACCTCGACGAGGCCCAGCAGATCGCGCAGCACCCGGCCGTTGCGTTCGGTGTCGATCCCCATCGGCACGAGCTCGAGCTCGACCCGGAACCCCGCGCCCCGGAGCATGCGCTCGAGGGTCGGCATCGTCGGCTCACGCACGCCGCGCTCGTACGCGGAGATCGTGGACTGCGGCACCGAGATCAGTGCGGCGAGCTCCGCCTGGGTGAGGTCGGCGCGGCGTCGAGCCTCGACGAGGACCCAGCCGGCGCGGCTCGCCGATCCCCGGGTCGATCGGGCTGCAGACCGGGCCGTCGTGGTCATGCCACCAGTATATACGATCGTATCTATCGCTCGTCTGGCGCCCGGACCGCGAACCGGTGTCGAATCGGCCCCAAAGTAGGCGAAGTGGGGAAAGAAGGGGGGAGCGATGGGGACGCCGCTGGCGGGGATCAGGGTCGTGGAGGTGGCCGAGTACGGCTTCGTGCCGTCGGCGGCGGCCGTCCTGGCCGACTGGGGCGCGGAGGTCGTGAAGGTGGAGCGCCCCGGCGGGGACCCCATGCGGGAGCACTCGCGCATGGGCCTCCTCCCCCGACCGGAGGGCTTCGACGTCGTGATCGAGCACTGCAACCGCAACAAGCGCGGCATCGCGCTCGAGCTCCGGTCCCCGGGCGGCCGGGCCGCGCTCGACCGGCTGATCCGCGACGCCGACGTCTTCGTCACCAGCTACCTGCCGGCCACCCGGGCGAAGCTGGGGATCGACCCCGACTCCGTCTTCGCGGTCAACCCGCGGCTCGTCTACGCGCGCGGCAGCGGACAGGGCCAGCGCGGCCCCGACGCCGCCGCGGGCGGGTTCGACGGCGTGTCCTTCTGGGGCCGCGGCGGCGTCGGCAACTCCCTCCAGCCGCCGGGCGGACCGCTCGTGATGCCCCGACCAGCGATGGGCGACGGGCCCAGCGGCATGTTCCTCGCGGGTGGGATCGCGGCCGCGCTGCTCCAGCGCGAGCGCACCGGGAAGGGCGTGGTGGTCGACGTGTCCCTGCTCGCCGGCGCGATCTGGACGCTGGCGCCCGACCTCGTCGCCACCTCCGTCACCGGCGAAGAGCAGCCCCGGGTCAACGCGATGACCACGCCGATGGGCCCGCTCATCGGCCCGTACCGCACTGCTGACGAACGCTGGCTGCTGCTCAACATGCTCGACGGGCCGGGTTACTGGGACCGCGCGTGCCACGCGTTCGGCTTCGACGACTGGCTCGGCCAGCCCGAGCGCAACGTCGCGGAGTCGCGGCCGCGGTTCACCGAGACGATCGCGGGCGGCCCGATCGCGCAGTGGGACGAGCGCCTGCGGGCGGAGGGTGGGATCTTCTCGAAGCTCGCCACACCACCCGAGGTGCTCGACGACCCGCAGGTGCACGCGAACGACTACATGCCCCGCCATCCCGGCCATCCACGCGCCCGCCTCGCGGCGAACCCGGTGCAGTTCGACGACGACCCGATGACCGTCCGCCGCGGCGCGCCCGAGATCGGGCAGCACACCCGCGAGGTGCTCGCGGAGGTGGGCATGACCGACGCCGAGATCGACGACCTCGTCGCCGACGGTGCGGCGGTGGCGCCGTGACCCCACCCGCCGCGCCGCTCCAGGGTCGGGTCGCGCTCGTCACCGGCGCGAGCCGGGGCCTGGGCAAGCAGATCGCGCTCGAGCTCGGCCGCCGGGGCGCGGCGGTGGCGGTGCTCGCGCGCAGCGAGCAGCCGGGCCGTGTCCCCGGCACGATCCACGACACCGCGGCCGCGATCACCGACGCGGGCGGCGCCGCCCTCGCCGTGCGCTGCGACCTCACCGACGACGACCAGATCGCGTCCGCGGTCGCGCAAGCCGTCGACGGGCTCGGTCCGATCGACCTGCTCGTCAACAACGCCGGCCTGATCCTGACCAAGCCGCTCCTCGAGACCGCCCCGCGCCATCTCGACCTGCTGTACCGCGTCAACGTGCGGGCGCCCTTCCTGTTGATGCAGACGGTCGTGCCGGGGATGATCGAGGCGGGCTGCGGCCACATCGTCAACATCGCGACGCTGAGCTCGCAGGCGCGCGGCACCGCTGTTCCGCTCGGCTACGCGGGATACACCGGCACCAAGGCCGCACTCGCGCGCATGACGCTGGCGATCGCGCTGGAGCTCGGGCCCCACGGCATCTCGGTGAACGCGCTCGCGCCCACCGGGCTCATCGAGACCGAGGGCTGGCGCACCGTCGCCGGCGACGCCCGGCTGCCCAACGCGGAGCCGATCGAGTACGTCGGGCAGGCGGTGGCCTGGATCGCGACGCAGGATCCCCGCACCCTCACGGGCCGGTTCCTCGAGACGCAGGCGCTGCTCGAGTCCGCCGGGCTCATCGACCACGCGGACTACACCTACGCCGACCTTCCCCAGGTGGACGCGTCGGCGATCGGGCAGGCGTGACCACCGACGCGTACCGACCGACGCCCCGGGTCACCGCACTGACCGAGGCGTTCTGGACCGGCGGCCGCGACGGCGTGCTGCGCATCCAGCGTTGCACCGACTGCGGGTACTTCGTGCACCCGCCCGGCCCCGTGTGCCCGCGCTGCCTCGGGCGCGCGCTCGAGTTCGCGGCGGTGAGCGGGCGGGGCCACGTGGCGGCCAGCACCGTCAACCACCAGGCCTGGTACCCCGACTGGGAGACGCCCTACGTGGTCGCGATCGTGGAGCTCGTCGAGCAGCCCGGGCTGCGCTGCACCACCAACATCGTCGACTGCCCGCCCCACGACGTGACGATCGGCATGCCCGTGGAGGTGCAGTTCGCCCAGCGCGGCGACGTGTGGCTGCCCCGCTTCCGGCCCGCCGCGTCCGGGGTCGGCGCGTGAGCCTCGACGCCGTGATCAGCGGGGCCGGGGTGTCCGCGGTCGGCCGGCGGCTCGGGCGCGATCCGCTCGACCTCACCGTGGACGCCGTGCTCGCCGCGCTCGCCGACGCCGGGCTCGCGCCCACCGACGTCGACGGGCTCGCCACCTACCCGGGCGCGCTCGACCAGCCCCCCGGCTTCTCGGGCGTCGGTGTGGCCGAGCTGCAGGACGCGCTGCGGCTCGAGCTGAGCTGGTACGCGGGCGGGCTCGAGTCGCCCGGGCAGCTCGGCGCGATCGTGCTCGCCGCGCTCGCGGTGCACGCGGGCCTGGCCCGGCACGTCGTCTGCTTCCGCACGGTCACCGAGTCGAGCGCACAGGGCACCCAGGGCCGCGGCTCGGTGATGGCGCGCGGCGAGGTCGGCGGCTTCATGCAGTGGCTCGCGCCGTTCGGCGCGCCGTCCGCCGCCGTGTACGCGGGGATGATCGCGGGCCGGCACTTCCACGAGTTCGGCACCACGCGCGAGCAGCTCGCCCAGATCGCGCTCACCTGTCGCGCGAACGCCGCGGTGAACCCCGAAGCGGTGTACCGCGACCCCCTCACCCTCGACGACTACCTCGGCGCGCGCATGATCTCGGAGCCGCTCTGCCTCTACGACTGCGACGTCCCCATCGACGGCAGCACCGCGATCGTCGTGTCGCACCCGTCGGCCCGGGCCGACCTGCCCAAGCCGCCGCTGCGGATCGAAGCGGTCGGCACCGCGCTGCGCGGACGGGCGGTGCGCGACCAGTGGGAGGACCTCACCACCTTCGGGCTGCGTGACGCGGCGGCGATGCTCTGGGAGCGCACCGACCTCACGCCGGCCGACGTCGACGTCGCCCAGCTCTACGACGGCTTCTCGTTCATGGCCCTGGCCTGGCTCGAAGCGCTCGGCTTCTGCGCACGCGGCGAGGGCGGCCCCTTCGTCGAGGGCGGGCACCGCATCGCCCGCGACGGCGTGCTCCCCCTCAACACCGGCGGGGGGCAGCTGTCGGCCGGGCGGCTCCACGGGTTCGGCCACGTCCGGGAGGCCGCCCGCCAGCTCTGGGGCGACGCCGGCGCCCACCAGGTCCCCGGCGAACCCGCCGTGGCCGTCGTCAGCAACGGCGGACCCAGCGCCGGATGCCTGCTGCTCACCACCGACCGGTGACGGGAGCCCCGATGTCGCGAAAGGATCACCCCGTGGACCACGCCGCCCCCGCGATCGACGACCTCATCCTGATCAGCGTCGACGACCACGTCGTCGAGCCGCCGGGGATGTTCGACGCCCACGTACCCGACCGGTGGCGCGACCGGGCGCCACGGGTCGAGCGCCGCGACGGCTTCGACGTGTGGACCTTCGACGGGCGCGACGTCCCCAACATCGCGTTGAACGCGGTGGCCGGTCGGCCTCCACACCGATACGGCATCGACCCGACGTCGTTCGCCGACATCCGGCCGGGCTGCTACGACGTGCACGCGCGCGTCCAGGACATGAACGCGAACGGCGTGCTCGCGTCGATGTGCTTCCCGTCGTTCACCCAGTTCTGCGGGCAGCTGTTCGCGCGTACCGACGACAAGGACCTCGCGCTCGTGATGGTCCAGGCGTACAACGACTGGCACATCGACGAGTGGTGCGGCTCGTACCCCGAGCGGTTCATCCCGCTGTCGATCCCGCCGCTGTGGGATCCCGAGCTCATGGCCGCCGAGGTGCGCCGGGTCGCGGCCAAGGGCTGCCACGCGGTCACCTTCTCCGAGAACCCGGCCAAGCTCGGGCACCCGTCGTGGCACGACCCGTATTGGGACCCGTTCTTCGCCGCGTGCGAGGACACGGGGACGGTGATCTGCCTGCACATCGGCTCGTCGTCCGACATGGTCCTCACCGCGATGGACGCGCCGGTCACGGTCCAGATGACCCTGCAGCCGCTGAACATCGTGCAGTGCGCGGCAGACATCGTGTGGTCGCGCGTGCCCCGGCAGTTCCCGTCCCTGCGCTTCGCGCTCTCGGAAGGCGGGATGGGGTGGGTCCCCTACTTCCTGGAGCGGTGCGACTTCACCTACGAGCACCACGGCGAGTGGACCGGCGTCGACCTCGGCGGCCGCACACCGAGCGAGGTGTTCCGCGAGCACGTGATCACCTGCTTCATCGACGACCCGGCCGGCCTCGCGCAGCGTCACGAGATCGGCGTCGAGCGCATCACCTGGGAGTGCGACTACCCCCACTCCGACTCCACGTGGCCGCGATCACCCGAGGTGCTCGCGCCGTCACTTGCCGGGTGCACCCCGGCCGAGGTCGCGGCGATCACCCACGAGAACGCGATGCGCACCTTCTCGTTCGACCCGTTCGCGATCCGCCCGCGCGAGCGCAGCACCGTGCGTGCGCTGCGCGCGGAGGCCGGCGACTGGGACGTGGCGATCCGCGACATCGACGCGCCGTGGTCGAAGCCCGAGCGCGCGATCACCCAGGAAGAGAAGCTCGCCGCCCTCAGCCGCATCGTGCAGGCATCGGCGGCGAAGTGACGTTCGAGGCTCCCGAGTACGCCGACTGGGCCACCGCCCAGCCCCATCCGCTCTGGAAGGCCGCCCGCGACGAGCGCGGTGCGGTGCCCGCCGCGCCGGCTTCTTCCGAGCAACGCCCCTCCGTCGTGGTCACACGGTTCGCCGAGGTCGATGCCGTGCTGCGCGACCCGGACACCTTCTCCTCCTCGATCCACATGGAGGGATCGGGCCAGTTCAAGGGCGAGACGATCGTGGCCATGGGCGGCGACGAGCACCGCCGTCACCGCGCCGTCGTCGCCAGCGCGTTCCGTCCGTCGTCGGTCGATCGGTGGCGGACGACCGCGATCGAACCGGTGATCCACGAGCTGCTCGACGCGATCGCACCGCGGGGCCGTGCGGACCTCGTGACGTCGGTGACGACGCGCTTCCCCGTCCAGGTGATCTGCACGATCATCGGCCTCCCCCGCGACGACCACGAGCAGTTCCAGGAGTGGGCCGAGGCGATCAACTCCGGACCGCTGAACCCCGAGGCCGGGCACGCCGCGGCCGACGCGCTCACCGCGTACCTCCGGCCCGTCGTCGAGGCCCGCCGGGCCGAGCCGACCGACGACCTCGTCAGCGCGCTCGTGCACGCCGAGGTCGACGGCGAGCGGCTCACCGAGGATCGCCTGTTCGGCTTCCTCCGTCTGCTCCTCCCCGCCGGCGCGGAGACCACGTCGCGCGCCATGGGCTCGGTCCTCAGCGCGTTGCTCACGCACCCCGCCGCGCTCGACGCCGTTCGCGCCGACCGCACGCTGCTCCCCCCGTACGTCGAGGAGGCGCTGCGCTGGGAGACGCCGGTGGCCATGGTCCGGCGGGTGGCGACCCGGGACACCGAGATCGACGGGACCCCCGTGATCGCGGGCACCGCCGTGGTCGCCGTCACCAGCAGCGCGAACCACGACGAGCGCCGCTGGACGGCACCCGACACCTGGGATCCCGCGCGGCCCCCGGTCCCCCACATCGCCTTCGGCGCCGGACCGCACGTGTGCCTGGGGATGAGCCTGGCCCGGGCCGAGCTCCACGCCGGGGTCGCCGCCGTGCTCGACCGCCTCCCCGGGCTCGCCCTCGCACCCGGCGCCCGGCCGCCCGACGTCTTGGGCTACGCGTTCCGGGGCCCGGATCGGCTCGACGTCGTGTGGGATCCCGACACCGCTCCTGGTTCGGAGTAGCCTCCGGACGCTCGTCTCCCAGGGGGATGCATGTTTCGTTCGATCGTCGTAGGAACTGATGGATCCGAGAGCGCGGCGATCGCCGTGGCCGGCGCGGCCGAGCTCGCCCGGCTCACCGGCGCCACGCTCCACATCGCCACCGTGGGCGGCGCCACCACCTCGGCCATGCTCGGCGACCCGCTCGCCGGCGCGGCCGCGATGTCGGTCGCGGCGGAGGAGACGCGCGAGGAGCTCCAAGACATCGTCGAGCGCGCCGCGCAGCCGGCCCAGGCCGCGGGCGTGACCGTCGCCACCCACACGCTCATCGGCAGCGCGGCCCAGGCGCTGTGCGACCTCGCCGAGAGCGTGGGGGCCGACCTCCTCGTGGTGGGCAACCGCGGCATGAAGGGTGGGCGCCGGTTCCTCGGCAGCGTACCCAACACGATCTCGCACCACGCGCCGTGCAGCGTCCTCATCTACGAGACGAGCCACCCCGACGACCACGCCGGCTGAGCGAGCGCCCGTCCTGCGGGCGCGTCAGCCGATGTTGACGAGCCGGCTGAGGCCGAGGTCGTCCATCACGTTGGTCAGGCGCGCGGTGACCTGCGACAGGTTGTCGGTGAGCAGGATCACGCCGAAGAAGAACAGCACGCCCGCCGACACGAAGGTGATCGCCCGCGAGTGGCGCTTCACCCACTCGAGCGGCGTGGTGAGCTTCCCGAACGCGAGGCCGACGGCCAGGAACGACAGCCCGAGCCCGAGCGAGTAGGCGACCAGCAGCAACGTGGCCCGGACGAGGTTCTGGCCCTGCGCCGCGAACGACAGCACCGCGCCGAGCACCGGCCCGATGCACGGCGTCCACCCGAGGCCGAACGCCACGCCTGCGATCGGGGTCGCGGCCTTGCCGAACCGGTCGAGCTTCGGGTGGAAGCGGAACTCCTGGTACATCCGCGGCGCCATCAGGATCTGGGACCCCGCGAGGTAGAGCGCCATCAGGATCACCAGCGCGCCCGAGATGCGGGTGAGCGTCTCCTGGTTCTGGAACACCGCGTCGCCGACCGCGGTGGTGATGAGGCCGAGGAGCACGAACACCACGGTGAAGCCGGCCACGAACAGCCCGGTGTCGACCGCGATCCGGGGCAGGACCTTCGTGTCGCCTTCCTCGAGGTCCCCGACGGTCAGGCCGGTGATGAGGCTCAGGTACGCGGGGACGATCGGGAGCACGCAGGGCGACAGGAACGAGATGACACCGGCGCCGAACGCGGTGAGGAAGTAGAGCGGACGCGTCGGGTCGTCGGACGCGAGGATCAGCGCGAGGTGCATAGAAGTCCGTCGATCGTACGGTTCGCGCCCCGTGGCCCGATCAGCCGGGAGAACGGGCCCGGCGCCGGAACACGAGCGCCACGCCCGCGATCGCCGCGATCAGCGCCGCCGCCGCGACGACGCCCACCGGCGACCCCGAGCCGCCGTCGCCCCCCGACGGGAGCGGGCCGAGGGCCCGGGTGGCTCCCCGCCTGGGACCGTTCGCCCCGTTCGCCCCGGTCGCCGCGTCGGACCGCGCGACGGTGCCGATGGCGGTCGTGGGGGGCGCGGTGTCGGCCGTCGGCGCGTCCCCGTCGGTCGCCGTGGGGGCGACACCCGCAGCGCCCGAGGCTGCGGCCGCGCCCGATCCGCTCGCCGGGTTCGCCGTACCCCCACCCGGGTCGGCGGCCGGCGCCGGACCCGTGCCCCCGGCCGGTTGCTCCGGCGGGGCGGGCGGCGCGCAGTCGGTCACCGCGCAGACGCCGACGCGCGGGGCCGCTCCGGTCCCGAAGCGCCACCCCTCGACGTCACCGTCGCCCACGGTCGAGCCGCCGCCGCCCTGGCGCGCGTAGCTCCACCCGGTCGCGCCACTCGGCGCACGGAAGTACGCCCAGTACCGGGGGTCGTCGGGTGTGCCCAGGCACGCGTCGTCCGTCGCGGCATGACCCGTGCCGTTGATCGAGCACACCGCCAAGCCCTGGCCCGCGAACCCGTAGGTCGCGAGGTTCGCGCCCGCGAGCTGCAACGCCTGCACGCCGGTGATCGTGCCCGAGAAGGAGATCGGCACCCAGTCGACCGCATCTCCCGTGTCGACCACCACGACGGCATTGCTCTCGGCGGCCGCGGCCGGAGCCGCGGTGCCCACCACGCCCACGGCGATGAACAGCACCGCCGCGCCGAACGCACCGAGCGCGCCGCGGAGGCGCCTCATCCGGTGAACCTCGGCACGAGCTCGACGGGGTCGACGGGGTCGGGCGCCGTGACGACCTCGCCGCCGGGGATCACGCACGTGGGCGCGCCCGACGCCCGCTCCACGGGGAGCCCGGTCCGCAGCAACCCCTGGACCGACTGGCTCGTCGCGAACGTGTTGGTGCCGAATCCGTCGTTCGGGCTCGCCACGTGCCCGTCGGGCTCCTGCTCGCCGCGCAGCCACGCGCTCGGGTCGGAGTACGGCGACCCGGCCCGTGCCGGCTCCACGGTGTCGCGCCAGCACGGGGAACCCGGGTCGAACCCGGCCGCGGTCACCGCCAACATCGCGACCGACGTCGCGTTCGGGTCGTCTTCGCCGAAGGCGAGGAACGCGCCCGTCGCCGACTGCTGCGTGGCGAGGAAGCGCAGCGCCGCGGTGATCGCGGGGTCGTTCCACGCCGCGCCTCCGGCCACCAGCGCCTGCACCGCGAGCGCCGTCGTGTCGACGTCCGAGTCGGTGGGGAACGGAACGTCGTCGGGATCCCCGAGGTAGTTCCAGCCACCGTCGGCCCGCTGGGCGGCGCGGACGGTGGCGAGGACGGTGGGATCGGCCGCGCCGCAGAGCAGGTCGCCCGCGAACGCGACGAACGTGGTCTCGAGGAAGAACAGACCGCTCGTGTCCGGCGGCGATGCACATCCGCTCGGATAGACGATCGCCGCGAGGTCGGTGTCGGAAGCACCGAAGTGCTGCGGATCGAGACCGAGGGGCGACGTCACCAGCAGCACGAGCTTCGACGCCTCGCCCGCGTTGACCCCGGCGCCCGAGTGCGCGCTGAGGACCCAGTCGTCGAGCGCGTCGACGGGCGTGGGTCCACCGGAACCGCCGTACTCGAGGGCCTCGACGGCCGCGAGCGCCTCGGCCGTGCTCCAGGTGGCGCCGGTCTGGGCCGCTTCCGCGATCGCGAGCACCGCGTCGGGAGTCTCGAAGCCGGGGAAGCCCGCGACCTCGAAGCCGCCGTCGGGCTGCTGTTGGGTGACGATCCAGTCGACCGCGCTGCTGGCGACCGTGGCGTTCGCCGGGTCCACCGCACCCGCGGGCGCGACGAAGCAGAAGGATGCGCCGAGCCCGGCCACGATGGCCGCAGCCGCGACGCGAAGACGTCGGGAAACCATGAGAACTCCTCCGCCGGCCCCTGACCACGAGGGCCGTATCCACGACGGGCGGAGCCCGTCGCTCTCCATTCGGAGCACCGGTGGTCCGGCGGACGACGGTGGGTAGCCTGGCTCACGGAGTGCGGGCTCGGGAGCTCGCAGTGCCGCTCACAGTTGCGGGTCAGCGTCGGTCTCGCACCGACTTCCCCCATTCCCGGGACGGCGCCGAAGCGTCGACCCGGGAGCCGCACGCAACGTCCGGGCTGCGTGCGACCGCTGTCAGAAGGCACTGTAGGAGGGTGATGACCAGGGCGCAAAACTCTGCCGAGCGACCCTGGCACGCGTGCACCTGGCTCGTCTGGGCGATCGCCGCAACCGCGTCGCTCCAGATCGCACCGAGCCCGGTGTACGTCGCGCTCGTCATCGCGATCGCCACCCTCGTGGTATCCGTGTATGGGCTCGACTCCCCGTACGCACGCGCGTACCCACTGCTCGTGGGCGTCGCGATCGTGTTCGCCGGACTGCGCGTCGCACTGACCGCGCTCACCACCCACGGCGGGCCCGACGTCCTCTTCACGCTGCCGGGCCTCACCCTGCCCGACTGGTTGGGCGGGTTCACGGTCGGCAGCTCGATCGAGGGACCGATCATCGCCCAGGCCGCGTACGAGGGGTTCGTGATCGTCGGTGTGGTCGCCGTGTTCGCGGCCTTCAACGCGGTGGTCTCCCACTACGAGCTCGTGCAGTCGCTGCCGCGCGCGTTCCACGAGCTCGGCCTCGTGGTCGCGGTGGGTGTCGCGTTCGTGCCCACCACGATCACCGCGATCCACGACGTGCGCGAAGCCGACCGCGCGCGCACCGGCGGCCGCGCCGTGCGCCGCGGGCGCCTTGTCCGCCAGATCGTCCCGGTGCTCGAGACCGGGCTCGAACGTGCGATCACGCTGGCGGAGTCGATGGACTCGCGCGGGTTCGCGCGCGGCGGTGCCACGACCCGCGAGCGCGCCGCGGCATGGTGCGGTGCCCTCGGGTTGCTGGGGCTCGCGGGCGCGTTCGTCGCGTTGGTGGCCCGGGAATCGACCGTCGCGCTCGTCCTCGTGACCAGCGGCGCGGCCGCGGTGGTGGTCGCGATGGTGGTCGCATCCACCGGCTCGACCCGCGTCCGCTACCGGCCCCGGCGGCTCACCCGGGCCGACGTCGCGATGATGGCCGCGGTCTGTGCGGCCCCCATCGCGTTGACGGTGATGTCGATCGTGGGAGACGCCAGCCTGGTGTGGGTCGCCAGTCCGCTGCGGTGGCCCACGCTGCACGTGCTCCCGGTGATCGCGCTCGGCGCGCTCGTGGCGCCGCTGGTCCGCCGACCCGTCGTGGTCCGGTGTGCCAGCGCGGTCACGTCGCACTCGGTGCGCCCGCAGGAGGTCGCGGCGTGAGCGCGCTCACGTACCGCGACGTGCGCTTCGGCTATCCCGACGGACCGGACGCGCTCACCGGCGTCGACCTCGACGTCCCGGCCGGTGACGTCGTGCTCGTCGTCGGCGACTCCGGCTCGGGCAAGAGCACGCTGCTGCGCGCCGCGAACGGGCTCGTGCCCCACTCGTCGGGCGGACGCTTCGCGGGGAACGTCGTCACCTTCGGGCGCGACACCCGCACGCACACCCCCCGTGAGCTCGCCGACGTGATCGGGTTCGTCGCGCAGGACCCCGAGGCCCAGTTCGTGGTCGACCGGGTGGAGCACGACGTCGCCTTCGCGCTCGAGAACCTCGGCCTGCCCGAGCTCGTCATGCGGCGTCGGGTCGAGGAGGCCCTCGACGCGATGGGCATCGCCCACCTGCGGGACCGGTCGCCGAGCTCGCTGTCGGGCGGGGAGCGCCAGCGGGCCGCGATCGCCGGCGCGCTCGCCGCCGCGCCCCAGGCCCTCGTGCTCGACGAGCCCACGTCGCAGCTCGACCCCCAGGGCGCCGACGACGTGCTCGCCGCGCTCGGGCGGCTCAACGCCGATCTCGGCACCACCGTGCTGATCGCGGAGCATCGCCTCGAGCGGGCCGCGCCGCTCGCCCACCACGTGGTCGTGCTCGCGTCGGGCGCGGTCCGCGCCGTGGGCCGGCCCGGTCCGGTCCTCGCCGACTTCCCCGGCGCGCCCAGCGTCACCGCGCTCGGACGGTTGCTCGGGTGGGACCCGCCCCCGCTCACTGTGCGAGACGCGC
>JBAZYX010000106.1:0-13194 GCA_041659105.1 Acidimicrobiia bacterium | reverse complement strand
CCCCCACTTCCGGGCCGGGACGCCCGACTGACGCGCTCTAATCTCTCGGCCATGGCCTACGAAGACATGCCGACGCCGGAGCCCAAGGAAGTCGACGAGCAGAACTGGATGGTCGCCCAGCAGATGATGGAGCGGGCCGTCCTCAAGGGCGAGCCGCACGGCGACGAGCGCTGCGACAACTGCCTCTACTACCTCGACCCGACGTCGTCGATCTCCTACTGCTGGCACCAGCAGATCCGGATCCTCGTGGGCGGGAGCTGGTGGTGCCAGTGGTGGGAGCCGGTCGAGGAGGGCTGAGCCACCCTCGCGCCGGCCGTCGGCGGGCGGTCAGCCGCCCCGGGTGAACAGCATCGCCCCGCCCGGGGTGAGGCCACCGTTGGTGACCACCGCGACCTCGGCGTCCTTCACCTGACGGTCGCCGGCGTGCCCGCGCAGCTGCGTGATCGCCTCGTGGATGAAGCCGTAGCCGTGCGTGCGGCCGTGGGACAGCTGGCCCCCGTGGGTGTTGAGCGGGAGCCGACCGCCGAGGCGGATGTTCTCGCCGCCGGCCACGAAGTCGCCGCCTTCGCCGATCCCGCAGAAGCCGAGTCCCTCGAGCCACGACAGGCAGTTGAACGAGAAGCCGTCGTAGAGCAGCGCGAGGTCGACGTCGTTCGGCGTGAGCGACGACCGGCTCCACAGGTGCGCGGACGGCCCCATCACCTGCGGCTCGTGGGTGATCGTGCCCTGGTCCCACTCCACCGGCTCGATGATCTGCGTTCCCACCGACTCGACGAGCACGGGGGTCTGCTTCAGGTCGCGCGCGGTATCCACCGCGGACACGATCACCGCGATCGATCCGTCGCACGGGATGTCGCAGTCGTACAGACCGAACGGCGTGGTGATCATCCGCGCGTTCATGTAGTCGTCCATGGTCATGGGATCGCGGTAGATCGCGTCGGGGTTCAGCCCCGCGTGGTACCGCGCCGTCGTCGCGATCGCGCCGAGCGCTTCCCGCGTCGTGCCGTAGCGAGCGAAGTGGTGCGACGCGTTGATCGCGAGGTTCACCGCCGCCGAACCCGCGCCGAACGGGAGGCTGAAGTCCATCGGGGGCGGGACCTTGCCCCCGCCGTGCGGCTTGTCCTTCCCGCTGCGCACGCGCTCGGTCGCCGTCGCCTCCCACACGGTCCGGAAGCAGAGGACGTGACGGCACAGTCCCGCCGCGACCGCGAGCATCGCGGCCACGATCGATCCCCCCTGCCCCGGCAGCTCGCCGCCGCCGTTGAACCAGGTGGGCCGCAGCCGCAGCGCGCTCTCGAGCGCGGTGACACCACCCTCGGAGTGACCTCCGGGCGCGGACATCGCGGGGTAGGTGGAGAGGCCGTCGATGTCGTCGAACGTGAGCCCCGCGTCCTCCACCGCGCGCCGCGCGGCCTCGATCGTGAGCTCCAGCGGGTCGACCATCAGCCGGCGGCCGAGTCGCGACATCCCCACGCCCGTGATCGCGACCTTGGCCTCGAACTTGTCGGTGGTGATCATCGGCCGTGCGCTGCGCAACGCCTCGTGCGGGTCGACCGACAGCGGCGGGAGCTCGGCCGCGGCGAGTTCCCCGGTCGGGCGGAACAGCGGGAACCAGCAGTCGCCGTCCTCCTCGAACTCCACCTGGACGGGCATGCCCACGTGCACGTCGTCGAGATCGCAACCGACGATGTTGGTGGTGAGGAAGACGCGGGAGTCCTCCGCGAGTGCGACCGACGCCACCACGTAGGGCGGCTCGAACATCGGGAGCCACTGCTGGTGGTTCACCGTGAAGCCCACCACCGTGCCGGCGCCGCTCACCTCGGTGGGGGCGAGGTTGCTCGACCGGCAGTAGTGGCACACCGGCTTGGGCGGGTGCACGAGCGAGTCGCAGTCGTCGCAGTGCAAGATGCGCAGGGTCCCGTCGGCGCCGGAGGACCAGTAGAACTCGGCCTCGGGCATGACGTACGGCTGGGGGCGATTCACGGGCATTGTGCGCTCCTTGGGTGACGTGAACACCGTGTGTCTAGTCGCCGTCGCGTCCGTGGATGGGCTCCGTGGCGTGGCCGACGACTTCGCCACATGGGCGACCCCACTGCTCGAAGCGCGCCTCGATGCCGGCGGCGGCGCGGTCGTGAGCGCCGCCGAGGATCCGCCGGCCTACGCCGCGACGCGCACCACGTAGTCGTTGGCGGTGTCGTCGAGCTCCATCTCGATGAGGCCACGGGTGCGGGCGGCCTTGCAGAACTGCAGGAACCCGCCGTACCCGAACTTCTTCTCGGTGAAGTCGGGCTGGCGCTTGCGCAGCTGGCTCTTCAGCCCCGAGAGGTAGACGGGCGTGCCCTTGGCGTGGAGCCGCTCGACCGTGCTGCGCAGCAGCTCGAACGCGGCGTCCTCGTCCTGGGCCTGGGTCGGGAACCGCACCTCGGGGTCGCCGGTGGCCGAGCTCTCGGCCAGCTCGACGACGCCTCGGTCGGCGAGGTGCCGGATCAGCTCGCCGAACCCACGGAAGCCGTAGTTGCTCTCGTTGAAGGTGGGGTCCTTGCGCAGGATCGTCCGCTTCAGCATCGAGGCGAGCACCGGTCCGCTCGTGCTGCGCTCGAGGCCGGACAGCGTCTGCGTGACCAGCACGTCGAAGTCGCGCTCCTCGGTGGCCACGGACTCGACGGGTTCGACGACGGCTTCCGCCGGCACGACAGCTTCGGGCTTGGCCGGAGCCTTCGCCCGCCCCGACGAGCGCGACGCGCGGCGCGGCTTCGCGCTGAGGTCCACCCCTTCGAGGCGCTCGTAGAACAGGAACTCGTCGCACGCCGGCGGTAGCAGCGCGGACGTGGACGCCTCGACTCCGATGCCGATCACGCGGCGGTTGAGCTCACGCAGCTTGTGCACCAGCGGCGTGAAGTCGCTGTCGCCGGTGCCGATCACGAAAGTGGTGATGTAGTCGCGCTCGAAGCACAGCTCGATCGCGTCGACCGCCAGCTTGATGTCCGCGGCGTTCTTGCGCATGTGACCCATGCGCTGGGGCATCTCGATCAGCTCGACGTGGTGGCGGGTGAGCACCCGCCGGTCCTCCTCGAACCGGGACCAGTCGGCGTAGGCCCGCCGGACGACCACGCGGCCGCGCTCGGCGAGGGCGTCCGCGATCGGACGGAAGTCGAACGTGCCGGCTCCCAACACCTCCCGGCCGCCGATGGCCAGGTTCTCGTAGTCGAGGAACAGGGCAATGCGTTCTTCTTCACTCATCGCTGCCACCGTAACCGGCAACGGTTCGAGACCACCGGCGGTGACACGCCGAGGAGGTCTGGTCTGCGAGGTCGGGATGGGTCAGGATGGGCGCGTGGAGATCCGACCGCTGGGTGTTGCCCTCGGTGCCGAGGTCGTCGGCGTCGACGCACGGGAGCCGCTCACGGCCGCGCGAGCGGCCGTCCTCCAGCAGTGGTACGACGAGTTCCACCTCCTGGCGTTCCGCGACCAGCACCTCGACGACGACGCGCAGGAGCGCTTCGTCGCCTGCTTCGGACCCCCGATCGACGACATGGCCGACGGGCACCGCACCGGCTACATCTCCAACGTGATGGACGACAAGGCCGGGAGCGGTCCGCTGCCGTTCCACGCCGACTCCTCGTTCACGCCCCTCCCGGTGCAAGGCATCGTGCTCTACGCGGTGGAGCTCCCACCACAGGGGACCTCCACCTGGTTCGCGAACGGCGCGCTGGCCGCGGCCACCCTGCCCGACGGGCTCCGCGCCGCGGTCGCCGGCCGCACCGCCACCCACGCGCTCGGCGTCTTCGCCACCGGGTCGGAGGGCGCGCGCACGCGCGACCACGTGCTTCCCCCGGAGGCACCGCGGTACAGCCATCCGGTGCTCCGGACGCACCCGCGCACCGGCGACGCCGTGCTCTTCGTGACCGACCTGCACGTGGAGTGCATCGACGAGATGGACCCGGCCGAGAGCGACGCACTGTTGGACGCGCTGCTCGCGCACCTGTACCGACCCGAGCACCTGTACGAGCACCGCTGGGAGGTCGGCGACCTCGTCGTGTGGGACAACGAGACCCTGCAACACATGCGCGCCGACGTCACCGACGCGATCCCGCGCACCTTCCTGCGCAACACGCTCCACGTGGCCCGGTGGAGCGAGCTGGTCCCGCTGCCCTGACCGGCCGGGCGAGGGGCGGGCGTCAGGAGCTCGGATCGCGCTGGCCGCCGCCGACGTAGAGCGTCTGGCCCGAGACGTAGCTCGCCGCCTCGGACGAGAGGAAGAGGATGGGCCACGCGATCTCGATCGGCCATCCCGCGCGGCCGGTCGCCGAGGCGCGGCCACCGACCTCGTCGGGGTCGCGCCCGGCCTTGTCCATGGCGCGGAGGAACCCTTCCGACTTGATCGCGCCGACGCGCACGCAGTTCACGCGCACGCCCTGCGGCGTGAGCGCAGCGGCAAAGCTCGCGGTGAGGTTCTCGACCCCGGCCTTGGCCGCCCCGTACGGCGCGACGTCGGGAAGGCCCATCGCCGCGGCACCCGACGACACGTTCACGATCGACCCGCTGCCCCGCTCGGTCATGTGCGGCGCGACGCGGTGCGAGAGCACGAAGGTGCTGCGCAGGTTGAGGTCGACCATGTTCTGGAAGTGGTCAGGCGTCCACGACTCGAACGGGTAGGTGTGGCTCCCGCCGGCGTTGTTGACGAGGACGTCGATCCGGCCGAGCCGGTCGAGCGTGCCGTCGATCAGCTGCTCGCACTGCTCGACGTCGCGCACGTCGGTGGCGATCACCTCGGCCCGCCGCCCGGTGGCCTCCCGCACCTCGGTGGCCACGCCGTCGAGGTTCTCCACCTTCCGGCTGGCCAGCACCACGTCGGCGCCGTGGTGGGCGAACAGGAGGGCGGTGGCCCGGCCGATGCCCGTGCCACCACCCGTGACGACGACCACCCGGCCGGTCTGGTCGAAGGGATTCGCGGCGAAGTCGGTCATGGGTGGACCCTAGACCCGGCCCCGAACGGGGCGCCCTCCGCACCCGATAGCGTTCCCCGGCATGAAGATCGTCGTAGCCGCCCTCAAGGGCGGCGTGGGCAAGACCACCACCTGCATCTACCTGGCCGCCCTCGCCGCGGCGGCGGGCCGGGAGGTCGTCGTCGTGGACGCCGACGCCCAGGCCAGCGCGGCCGACTGGCTGGAGAGCTCCGAGGACCCGTCGCTCGAAGGGGTGCAGCTCATCGAGGCTCCGACCGAGCGCATGCTGACCAAGGCGCTCAACGCGGCCGAGCACGACCAGGTGCTCGTGGTCGACTCGCCTCCGGGCAACGAGCGGATCATCGGCCACGCGCTCGAGCACGCCGACGTGGTGGTGATCCCAACGCGCGTCGGCGGCGTGGAGTGGCCCCGCGTCGACGTGGTGCGCAAGATGGTGCCCAAGCGCACGCCGCACGGCCTCGTGATCTGCTCCGCGCGCACGTTCACCCGCGACTACACCGAGACCGTCCAGTACTGGATCGACAGCGGTGTCGAGGTGTGGGGCACGATCCCCGAGCGCGTGTCGATCGCGTCCGGACCCGACCAGACCCTGTCGGCCGACGGCTTGGAGGCCTATCGCCCGCTCTGGCGGAAGATCACCCGCAAGGCCGTCGGCTGAGCGTCGATCCCGCGCCTGGGCGCTCTATCCCGCGGCCAACGTGAACGTGTACCCGATCTGCGTCCCGGGCGCGGTCATCGACACAACCGCGGACACCGTGAGGCGGGCCGGCCCGACCACGGCCGACCAACCCTTGCCGACGACCGCCCTGCCCACCGCGTCCTGGGCCCATGCCGTGGATGCAGCCCGAACCGCTGCGCTCGTCACGTTCTGCGCGGCGCACCACCCGAAGAACGCTCGCGCGTCGACGGTCGAGAGCGGCTGATCCACCGCGGACGTCGTCGCGGTGCAACGAAGGCCGGTCACGTTCCTGGACGGATCGAGGTACATCGCCGCCACCGCGTTGACGTCTGCCCCGACACCGAGCGAGCCCGGGGCCACCGTTCCCGTGCGCACCGTTCCGGTCCCGTAGGGGCCGGCAATGCCCCACGTGATGCCGACCTGTTGTCCGACGATGGCCGGTTCGGTCACCGACAACGACGTGCGCGAGGGGAACCGTGCACCGGTCTCGCCGAAGGTGAACACGAGCTGGAAGCCAGTCGAATCGGCACTGCTCTTGACCCGGAACGGGCGGGCGGCATCGACCACGATCCGCACGACCGGCTGCCCGTTCGGGAGGACGGACGACTGGATGCCGCGGACGTAGCGACCGGTTCCCTTCGCGAGCAGGCCGCTCGCGGTCACCCCTGACGTGGTGCTCCCGGGCACGGTAACGTCGACGGTCACCGGCCCGGTCGTCGCCGAACCCGACACCGCAGTGGCGTATTCGGCGGTGTACGACACGACGCGCGTCGTGTTCGCATAGCGGAGCGTGACCTGATCGGCGCACCCGCTCTTCGTGCCGGAGGCCGCGACGAGCCGGATCTCGGTGCCGGATGCGCCGGCCGCGAACTTGCCGGCGGTATCGGCGCCCGGCACCGGACACTCGGTTTGGACCGGCAGCCCCGAGAGCGTGATCCGGACGGAGCCACTCTCGGTTCGCTCGGCGAGTGGCTTGACGACCTCGACCGGACCCGTCACGCCTTGGTTCCCCGAGGGCAGCGCGGCCAGCGCGCCCTTGGCCCACCCCGAGCTCGCGGCGACGTCCGCTCCCGTGTACGGGAGCCGAGCACAGCGCGCCGCCGCCTCCTGCGCGGCGGCCTGCACGTCGACCGTGACGTTCGCGGGCGTCGCGGTGCAGGAGAGCACGGCGACGCGTCCGCTCGCGTCGAGCGTCCCGGTCACCTCGGCCGCCACGCCGGTGGGCGTGCCCCGGGCCGTGCACGACGTCGTCGTCCCGGAGGCGGTCGGTGTCCCGTCGCAGGGCAGGCCGATCTGGCGTCCGAGCACCGTGAGGTCGGTGCTCACACCGGGGATCGGCCCGGGGACCTCGGGCGTGGTGGTGGGCGGACCGAACTCCACCGTGAGCTCGACCGACGTGGCCGTCGTCGTTTGCCGGAGACGCATGGGGAGATCGCCGGAAGACGCGGTGTCCAGCCGGATCGGCGCCCCGCTGCCGAAGCTCACACGCTTGACGTACGTGAGTCCCGGCGTCTCGATCGACGTGCCCGTCGGGAGCCCCGTCGCCCGGGGGATGTCGATCGTGAAGACGTTCGTGTACGGGCAGAGGATCCCACACCACAGTGCCGCCGGCCACGCGAACGACCGGAACCCGGGCGTTCCCGCGGTCCGGGCGAACCGGAGCGTCAGCCGGTCCTCGCAGCCGTTGGTCTGGTACCAGCCTCCGCTGACCGGGAACGTCGCGTCAGACGGCCCGGTCGAGGGCGCGTACTTCCCGAACGTGGTGTCGGCCCCGGGAAGGGGCGCGCACGGCCCCGGGGCGGGGATCTCGGTCGTTGCCACGATCGCCGACGGCTCGGTCACCCCGGGCGGAATCGTCACCACCGGGGTCGTCGGCGGCGAGGCGGTCGCTGGGGTGCTCGGCGCCGTGGTCGGAGGAGTCAGGGGCGCGGCCGCGGCCAGGAAGATCCGGGCCGAGCCGTAGTTCGCACGCGCGGCGTCGGCAACGACCACGTAGCAGGGGGAGGTCGTGCAGTCGACCGCGCCCGTGCCGGGGCGAACGCTGCTGCGGATCGTGAACGGCACGCGGAAGCTGCCGTCGGCGCCGGTCTGCGCAGTCGCCGCGGTCGACGCGTCACAACCCGCTTCCGAGACCTGCGCGCATTGCTCGATCGACACCGCGATATCCGCCGGCCACGCGCCGGAAACCAGCGAGCGCACGACCACGACCTGTCCGTCGACGAGCCCCGACTGGGGGTCGACGGCGATGGGCCGCACCGTCTGCGCGCCGACCTGAGGCGACCCGGCCGCGAACCACGCGCCCACCACGACGATCGCGAGGAGGGCCGTCAGGTGTCTGAGCGGCGGACGTCGCCTCGGCATTCTCCAAGGATCGCGTCGGACGCCCGCGCGACCCAGTGCCGAAAGTCCCCGACCTACCCCTCGGCGCCGGTGATGCGGTTCATCCGCTCCATCGTGTCGAGGTACTCGCTCACCATGTCGAACATCAGGTCGCGCACGGGACGGACCTGCTTCATCGAACCGACGATCTGGCCCACGGGCACGAAGAACTCGTCGACCCGCCCGGCGCGGTAGTACGCCTGGTTGGCGGGGGCGATGAGGATGTTCTGGAGCGGCATGGGAAGCGTGCCGGGCGAGTCGGTCGCCTCCCACGCGTCGGTCCACGGGGTGCGCAGCATGCGGGCCGGCTTGCCCGTGTAGCTCTTCGAGCGGACGGTGTCGCTCGACGTCGCCTTCAGGTAGGCCTCGAGCTGCTCGGGCCGCGAGTCGCTCTCGGCGGTGCCGAGCCACACCGAGCCCATCCACACGCCGTCGGCGCCGAGGGCGAGCCCCGCCGCGATCTGGCGGCCCGTGCCGATGCCACCCGCGGCGAGCACCGGGACCTGGTCCCCCACCGCGTCGACGACCTCGGGGATCAGCACCATCGTCGCGACGTCGCCGGTGTGCCCACCGGCCTCCGTGCCCTGCGCGATCACGACGTCGACGCCGTTTCGGACGTGGCGCTCGGCGTGCACGGCCTTGCCCGCGAGCGCGGCGACCTTGACGCCGCGCTCGTGCGCGAGCTCGATCACGTCGGGCGGCGGCGAGCCGAGCGCGTTCACCACGAGCGAGATCGGGTGCGCGAAGGCGACCTCCACGAGCTGGTGCGCGACCTCGGGCATCCAGCCGACCACCCCGCCCATCCCCCCGTCACCCTGCTGCACCTCGCCGCGAGGGAGGTCGAAGCGGTCGATCAGCTCGTCGACGAACTCGCGATGGCCCTCCGGGATCATCTCCTGGACCTGGGCCCGCAGCTCGGCGGCGTCGTGGCCCTCCACCTCCATCGACTTCGCCGGCATCACGAAGTCCACCCCGTAGGGCTTGCCGTCGACGTGCTCGTCGATCCAGGTGAGCTCCATCTCGAGCTGCTCGGGGCTGTAGCCCACTGCTCCCAGCACGCCGAGACCTCCGGCCTTGCTCACCGCGGCGACGACGTCGCGGCAGTGGGTGAAGGCGAAGATCGGGTACTCGATGCCGAAGAGGTCACAGACACGGGTGTGCACGGGTGCTCCAGGGGCTCGGTGGGCTGGGCTCGGTGGGGAGGTCTGTTCAGGGCACGCCGGGTGCCGCGGACCTCCGGACCGGGCGCTACCGTACCTGACGCACCGTCAGTTCCCGGAGGTCCGCATGTCCGAGCACTACACGATCATCTCGGCCGACACCCACGCCGGTGGGAGCCACGAGCAGTACCGCGAGTACCTCGACCCGCAGTACCGCCAGGCCTTCGACGACTGGCGGGGCGAGTACAAGAACCCGTGGCGCGACCTGCGCGACACCTCCCTGCGGACCCGCAACTGGGACGACGACCTGCGCAACGAGCAGCAGGAGGCCGACGGCGTGGTCGGGGAGGTCATCTTCCCCAACACCGTGCCGCCGTTCTTCCCGAGCTTCGTGCTCTTCGCGCCGCCGGCCAAGCCCGAGGAGTACGAGCTGCGCCACGCGGGCATCCAGGCGCACAACCGCTGGCTCGCCGACTTCTGCTCGCGCTTTCCGGAGCGGCGCGCCGGCGTGGGCCAGATCTTCCTCAACGACGTCGACGACGCGATCGCCGACGCGATCTGGATCAAGGAGAACGGGCTGCGCGGCGGTGTGCTGCTGCCCAACATCCCGCCCGACGTGAAGTACGTCCCCCCGCTGTTCGACCCGTGCCTGGACCCGCTGTGGAAGGTGCTCGAGGAGCTCGAGATCCCGGTCAACGCGCACGGCGGCACCGGCTCGCCCAACTACGGCAAGTACGCCGTGAGCCCGATGCTCATGATCTCCGAGGTGGGCTTCTACTCGCAGCGGCCGCTCGTCTACCTCACGATGTCGGGCGTCTTCGCACGGTTCCCGAAGCTGAAGTTCGTGATGACCGAGCTCGGCGGCGCCTGGATCCCCGGCCTGCTCAAGGAGCTCGACCGCGTCATGGCCAACGTGCGGGCCGGCGCCATCGGCGAGCTGAAGTACCGCGCGGAAGACGCCATCGAGGGCTCGGCCACCGACTACTTCCACCAGAACGTGTGGCTCGGGTGCAGCCAACCCGGTCCGGCCGAGGCCGCGATCGCCGACTTCATCGCCCCCGACCGGTTCATGTGGGGCAGCGACTACCCCCACGACGAGGGCACCGGGCCGTACACCCGGGAGCACCTCCGCCAGGTGTTCTCGACCATGCCGGCCGAACGCATGCGCGACATCCTCGCGGGCAACGCGGCCAAGCTCTACGGCTTCGACCTCGACGCGCTCGCGCCGCTCGCCGCGAAGGTCGGACCGACGGTCCAGGAGATCGCCCAGCCGCTCACCGCGCTGCCGGAGAACCCGAACACCGCGCTCCTGCGTGCGGCCGGGCAGGACGTCGCGGCGTAGCGGTGTAGCGGAACGCTCCGCTGCTCGTCAGCTCCCCACCGCGGCTACGGCGCGGTCGGTGACGAACGGCACGTGGGAGAAGCCGTGCACGTTGCTCATGTGCACGCGCTCGACGTTGGCT
Source organism: Acidimicrobiia bacterium (assembly GCA_041659105.1). GTDB lineage: Bacteria > Actinomycetota > Acidimicrobiia > IMCC26256 > PALSA-555 > CAIUKV01. Next base: position 2,546 of record JBAZYX010000106.1, on the reverse strand, counting down.
TCGTCGACCTCGTAGTGCGGGAACCGCTTGGAGAACTCCTCCAGCGCGACGCGGCCCTCGAGGCGGGCGAGGGACGCACCGAGGCAGAAGTGGAGCCCGTGGCCGAAGCCGACCGCGAGGTGCCCGGGGCGGCTGATGTCGAAGCGGTCGGGGTCGTCGTAGGCCCGTTCGTCGCGGTTCGCCGATCCGGTGAGCAGCAGGACCCGCGAGCCCTTCGGCATCGTCACCCCGTGCAGCGTGACGTCGTCGGTCAGCACGCGACCCTGGTACTGCGACGGCGCCCAGTACCGCAGGACCTCCTCGACCGCGCCGGGGATGGTGGCGGGGTCGGCGAGCACCTTCTGCCATTCGTCGGGGTTGCGCTGGAACAGCACCGCCGCGTTCGCGAGGAGCTTGGTCACGGTCTCGGTGCCCGCGGAGCCGATGAGCGAGCAGAAGCCGGTGACCTCCTCGTCGGTGAGGCGGGTGGGCGTGCCGTCGTCGTCGAGCACCTCGGCCTCGCACAGCCGGCTCGCGAGCCCGTCGTCGGGGTGCGCGCGCTTCTCGGCCACCAACGACGACCAGTAGCTGCTCACGTTGATCATCGCCTCGATCGCGTGCGCGGGGACGAACGGGGGCTCCTCGATCCGGTCGAGGGTGGTGTCCATCCAGTGCCGGACCTGGTTGCGGTCGGCCTCGGGCACCCCGAGCAGCTCCATGATCACGTTCATCGGCAGGATCGCCGAGAACTCCTCGACGAAGTCACCGCCTCCCTGCGCGCCGAGCGTGTCGAGGAATCGGGCCGCGGTCGCACGCACGAACGGCTCGAGGTCGGTGACGGCCCGCGGCGTGAACACCCGGCCCACGAGCTTGCGCTGGCGGTCGTGCAGCGGAGGGTCCATGAAGATGATCATCGGCATGATGCTCGCCGTGTCGATCGTCTCGAGCGTGGTCCCCTCGGCCGAGCTGTACAGCAACGGCTGCCCCGACGCCTCGAGCACGTCGTCGTAGCGCGAGATGGCGTACCAGCCGTCGGGGCTCCGGTACACCGGCTCGCTGTCGCGCAGCCACCGGTAGACCGGGTACGGATCCTCGTGGAACGCGTGCGAGAAGGGGTTCAGCTCCAACTCATCCGCCGAAGTAGGTGGGGTTGGCGAGCGTGGCCGGGTACGGGTTCACGGGGAAGCACACCATCGGCTTGCCCGGCTGGCCGTACTTGGGCACGAACTTGCCGTTCTCCGGCGCCAGGAACGAGACGCAGTCGGTGTCGCCCGGTGCCGCCGGTCCGTGGGCCGTGGTCCAGTTGACCGGCGCCATCATGCCGTCGGACGTCCAGTCGGTGGTCTTGTTGATCGCGTCGACCACCGACTGCTGGGTGAAGTTCTTGCCCGAGTCCTTGATCCCCTGCACGAGGAGCTTCGCCCCGATCCACCCCACGAGGTAGTTCTCGCTGGGCGCGTGGCCCTTGGCCTTCATCGCCTTGAGGAACTCCGTCATGCCCGGGTTGCCCTTCGCGGACTCGAACGGCACGAACTGGGCCAGGAAGGTGAACCCGTCGAGCTCGGAACCCAGCTGCTCGAGGTTGTCGGCGTCGTAGCCCTGGGGCGCGTAGTAATGCACGCCCTGGAGCCCCGCGGCCTCGGCCGCCTTCTTCAGGTTCAAGACGCCCTGGAGGTCCATGCAGGTGGTGACGTAGTCGACCTGGGCGTCCTTCATCGCCTGCACCGCACCGGAGATGTCGTTGGCCGAGAAGCCGAACGAGAGGCTGGTGTCGAACACCGCCACCTTCGGGCCCCACTTGTCGAAGGCCTTCTGCGTCACGTTGGCGCAGTCGGCCGACTGGGGCGAGGAGCCGTAGGCGAAGACCGCGACGTGCTTCGCCCCCAGCTGCTGCGCGACGAACGCGGTCGGCCACTGCGGGCAGTCGGTCAGGCAGAGGTACGAGCCGTAGGTGCCGAACAGGTTCGGGCCCTTCGACCAGTCCGTCTGGATGTTGTATCCGAACGTCGGCGTGCCGGCCTTGGCGAACACGTCGGCGCCGGCGAAGGTCTGCGAGGCGACGAACGCCGCGAAGACCTTGGACTCCTCGACCAGGGAGCGGGCGCCGAGGAGGTCCTTCGAGGTGCGGCTCTGGTCGTCGATCACCTTGACGACCTTCAGCTTCTTGCCGAAGACGCCGCCGTCCTTGTTCACCTGGTCGAAGTACGCCTGCGCGCCGTCAGCGACCTGCTTGTACTCGATCCCGGTCGGGTTCGTCAGGGCGAGCAACGCGCCGACCTGGATCTCCTTGGCGCTGACGCCCGGGACACTCCCCGACTGCGCCCCGGCCGGGACGAACGCTCCCGACGCCACCACGGCCGTGGCCGCGGCGACGGCACCCACCCAACGCTTCCAACGGAATCCCTGCACGTCGATCCCCCCGATCGGTGCCCGGCGGTCGAGCCCGGTGTGAGGCTCGACCGATCTTGCCGGCGCAGACGCTGCGCCCGATGAACGTAGGGGGATCCTGACAGATCGCGAGGGCGGGGTGGCGTCGGGCCGATTCCTTTGCCCCGGGCCCTCCGCCG
>JBAZYX010000105.1:0-13882 GCA_041659105.1 Acidimicrobiia bacterium | reverse complement strand
TCGTCGATCTACGGCGGTACCGACCAGATCCAACGCAACGTCATCGGGGAGCGCGTGCTCGGGCTGCCCCGTGAGCCGGATCCCAACAAGGGGCTCCCGTTCCGCGACGTCCTCGCCAACACGAACACGAACCAGACCACCGCGCGCTGAGCGCTGGACGCTGAGGAGAACCCGATGACCACCGCGGCCCGCGCGCACGACCTGCTCATGAACACCGACATGGGCGACATGGAACCGCCGCCGTGGATGGTCCGGGTCAAGGAGGACTACTTCGCGAAGAGCTTCCAGCTCGCCAGCCGTGAGCTGGGCGAGCTGATCGACGAGATGGACGAGCACGGCGTCGAACGCGGCGTGCTCCTGACCAACTTCATCACGCCGTCGAAGCGCGCGCTCTCCTTCGTGGAAGCCCGTCCCGACCGGTTCGTGCTCGGCGTCGGCGGCCACGACCTGCTGCGCCCGATGCCGAACGTCCGCAAGCTCGAGAGCTTCGTCCGGGACCATCCGGTCGCCTACACGATCGTGGGCCCGAGCTTCTGGGGCGACGGGATGTACCCGCCCAGCGACGCCGTGTACTTCCCGCTCTACACGAAGTGCTGTGAGCTCGGGCTCCCGCTGTGCCTCAACACCGGGTTGCCCGGACCGCCGCTGCCCGGCGAGGCCCAGAACCCGATGCACCTCGACCGGGTGTGCGTGCGGTTCCCCGAGCTCGAGCTCGTCATGGCCCACGGGGCCGACCCGTGGTGGGACACCGCGATCCGCCTGATGATCAAGTACGCCAACCTTCGGCTCATGACCTCGGCGTGGTCGCCCCGCCACCTCCCGGAGTCACTGCTCCACTTCATGCGGACGCGGGGCAAGAGCCGCGTGATGTTCGCGTCCGACTCACCCGTGCTCTCCATCACGCGCTGCATCACCGAGGCCCGGGCGCTCGACCTGCCGCCCGAGGTGCTCGACGGGTACCTCTACGGCAACGCGCAGGACTTCTTCTTCTCGAAGGGCTGAGCCGATGCGACTCGCCGGCAAGGTGGCGCTCGTCACCGGAGGAACCCGCGGCATCGGTGCAGGCATCGTCGAGATGCTGGCCCGGGAAGGCGCCGCGGTCGCGTTCACCGGCCGGTCGGAGGACCGGGGTCGCGAGGTCGAGCAGGCGGTGGGCGCGGCGGGCGGCCGGGCGCGCTACATCCGTGCCGACAACGGGATCGAGGACGAGGTCGCGGGCGCGGTGTGCGCGACCGTCGACGCCTTCGGGTCGCTCACCACCCTGGTGAACAACGCGATCTCCGACGATGCCGGCAGCGGACGCGACACGCACGTGGACGAGACCGACAACGAGACGTTCGACAACATCATGCTCATCTCCCTCAAGGGGACGTTCTGGGCGAGCAAGTACGCCATCCCCGAGATGCGCAAGGCGGGGAGCGGATCGATCGTCAACATCTCCGCTTCGTCGAGCGTGCTGTCCATCCCCACGCGACCCGCGTACCAGGCGTCGAAGGGTGCGATCAACGCGCTGACCCGGCAGATGGCCGTCGACTACGGGAAGGACGACATCCGCGCGAACACGATCGTGGTCGGGTTCGTCTACACCGGTACGCCGACGATGGCGGCGATCGTGGCCGACCCCCGGCTTCGCGCCGCGTTCGAGAAGCACATCCTCGTGCCGCGGTTCGGGGAGCCGGCCGACATCGCGGCCGGGGTCGTGTACCTCGCGTCCGACGAGTCGAAGTACGTCACGGGCACGCAGCTCACCATCGACGGCGGCGTGCTCTGCCACCAGCCGGTCCCCGAGATCGACTTCGGGACGCTGGGGTGACGCTCACGACCATCGACCAGATGGTCCGGGCCCACCTGGGCTCGTCGCATCCCGCGATCCTTTTCGACGACGAGCGCCACACGTGGGACGAGCACGCGCGCGCGTCGGCGGCACGCGCGCAGCTCGCGCTCGACCTGCGGCACCCGGGGCCGTTCCACATCGGCTTCCTGTTCGAGAACATCCCCGAGCTGTCGTTCTGGCTGGGGGCCGGCGCGGTGTCGGGGGCGGCGATGGTGGGGATCAACCCCACCCGCCAGGGCGCCGAGCTGGCCCACGACATCCGCCACACCGACTGCCAGCTCATCGTCACCGAGTCGCGCCTCGTCCATCTGCTCGACGGGCTCGACACCGGCGTCCCGCCCGACCGTGTCCTGGTGGTCGACTCGCCCGAGTACCGCGCGCTGCTCGCGCCGTACGAAGGCGCGCCGTTCCCCGACGTCGACATCCCGCCCGAGCAACCGCTCGTGTTCATGTTCACCTCGGGCACCACCGGGGCACCGAAGGCCGCGATCATCGGGCACGGGCGCCTCGCCGCGTTCTCGAACCGCGCTCGGGCCGGCCTGGACTCCTCCTCGGTCTGCTACTCGGCCATGCCGATGTTCCACTCGAACGCCCTGTTCACCACCTGGGGCCCCGCGGTCTGCGTCGGCGCGACGATGGCGCTGCGCCGGCGCTTCTCGGCCTCGGCCTTCCTCGACGACGTCCGCCGCTACGGCGCCACCAACTTCAACTACGTCGGCAAGCCGCTGACGTACATCCTCGCCACCCCGGAGCGACCCGACGACGCCGACAACACCCTCGTGCGCGTGGGCGGCAACGAGGCCGCGGAGCGCGACATCCAGCGGTTCTCCGAGCGGTTCGGGGTCCCGGTGGTGGACGGCTACGGCTCGACCGAGGGCGGCGTGACCATCATGCGCGAACCGGGCCAGCCGAAGGGCGCGCTGGGCCGGGCACCCGAAGGCGTCGAGATCCTCGACCCGGAGACGGGCGCGCCCTGCCCGGTGGCCGAGTTCGACGCCGACGGCCGGCTCGTGAACGCCGACGTGGCCATCGGCGAGATCGTCAACAAGCTCGGCGGCGCCACGTTCGAGGGCTACTACAAGAACGACGAGGCCAACGAGCGCCGGTCGCGCAACGGGTGGTACTGGTCGGGCGACCTCGGGTACCGCGACCGCGACGGCTGGGTCTACTTCGGGGGTCGCGACTTCGAGTGGCTGCGCGTCGACGGCGAGAACTTCGCCGCCGCGCCCGTGGAGCGCATCCTCGCCGAGTACCCCGGCGTGGTCCTGGCCGCGGTGTACGCGGTGCCCGACCCCGAGGTGGGTGACCAGGTGATGGCGGCGCTCCACCTCGCCGACCCGGGCGCGTTCGACGCCGCGCGCTTCGACGCGTTCCTCGCTGCGCAGCCGGACCTGGGCACGAAGTGGTCGCCGCGGTTCGTGCGCGCGTGCACCGGCCTGCCGATGACCGAGACCGCGAAGGTGCTCAAGCGCCCGTTGCGGGCCGAGCGCTGGGAGTGCGACGATCCGGTGTGGTGGCGGCCGACGAAGGACGCGCCCTTGGAACGGCTCGACGCGGCGGGGATCGAGAGCTTGCGCCGCGCGTTCGAGGAGCGGGGCCGGCTCGGCGAGCTGGACAAGGTGTGACCACGATCGAGGGGGGAACATGAGTGGGAGGCTGCAGGGCAAGGTCTGCATCGTCACGGGCGGCGCGCAGGGAATCGGTGCGGCGTATGCGGTCGCGATGGCCGCGGAGGGCGCCGACGTCGCCGTCTTCGACCTGAAGCGGATCGACCAGGCCACGGAGGTGGAGGCCGCGATCGCCGCGCTCGGCCGGCGATCGCTCGCGCTCCGCGCCGACGTGACCGACGCCGACCAGATGCGCGAGGCCGTGGCCACGGTCGTGGGCGAGCTCGGCCGGGTCGACTGCCTCGTCAACAACGCCGCGCTCATGTTCGACCAGCTCACCGCCACCTGGGACGAGTTCCTCGCGGTGAACTTCATGGGCATCGTCAACGCGTCGAACGCGGTGGTCCCGTACCTCTGGGAGCAGGGGAGCGGCTCGATCGTGAACATCTCGTCGACCGCGGCGTTCCCGATCCCGCTCCCCGACTTCCTGCGGCCCGGGCCCGATTCGCCCGCGCCCCGGGTCGACCCGTCCGGGTACGGGATCACGAAGTGGATGGTCATCTTCCAGACCCGCCACATGGCCCAGATGCTCGGGGTCAAGAACATCCGGGTGAACGCGGTCGCGCCCGGCGTCACCATGTCGCCGGCCACCAAGGCGGTCGTGCCGGAGCCGATCATCGACGCGTTGGCTGCGGCCTCGGCGCTGCACACGACGCTCGAGCCCGAGGACATGACCGGGGTGGTCGTGTTCCTCGCGTCCGACGAGAGCTCGAAGATGACCGGTCAGGTCCTCATCAACGACGCCGGGACCTGGTTCTCGGGGTAGGCCTCCGAGGGCCGGGGTCCCGCGGGCTCAGCGGCCCGTGAAGCCCGGGTCGCGCTTCTCGCGGAACGCGGCCAGCCCCTCCCGGAAGTCCTGGCTTCGCGACGAGAGCTCGAGCGCGAACGCCTCGTTGGCCAGGTGCGCGTCGAGGGGGAGCGACGCGCCCGTGGCCATGAGCCACTTGGCCAGGCCGAGCGCGACGGTGGGCGACTCGGCGAGCTGCTGGATCAGCGCCTCGGTCGCGGCGTCGAGCTCGGCCTCGGGCACGGCGCGGTGGATCAGGCCGTGCTCCGCGGCCTCGGTGCCCGACAGCTCCCGCCCGAGCAGGATCATCTCGCGGGCCAGCTTCGTGCCGGCGAGGCGCGGGAGCAGCCAGGCACCGCCGCTGTCGGGGGTGAAGCCGCGCGCGAGGAACGGCTCCCAGAACCGCGCGGACTCGGACGCGACGCAGAAGTCGGACGCGAGCGCGATGTGGAAGCCGATCCCGGCGGCGAAGCCGCGCACCGACGTGACCACCGGCGTCTGCACGGTGAGCAGCAACGGCACCAGGCGATGGGCCTGGGCCGGCAGGCGGCGCTGGATGCTGCCGACGCGGGGCTTCACGTCGGTGGGGGCGTTGCGGGCGATGATGTCGGCCCCCGCGCAGAAGTGCTCGCCGCTGCTCGTCAGCGCGATCACGCGCACGCGCTCGTCCTGACCGGCGGCCTCCACCGCGTCGATCAACGCGAGCATCATGTCGGCGTCGAGCGCGTTGCGGGTCTTCGCGCGGTCGAGCGTGCACCGCAGCACCGCGCCGTCGAGGCGGATGTCGACGCCGTCGACGGATCGGTACGCGCCCGACGAGTCACGTCGTTCGATCATCGGGGCGATCCTACTGCGAGCCCTCCTCTCCCCGGGTTCCTAGCCCTCCTCTCCCCGGGTTCCTAGCCCTCTTCGAGTAAGCCCTGGAGACGCGCCTTGTCGAGCTTGCCCGTGGCGGTCATCGGCACGGCATCGGCGGCGACGACGATCCAACGGGTCGGCACCTTGAACGCGCTGAGCCTCGTCCGCGCCTCGCGACCGAGGTCGTCGGCAGTGAGCGCGGCGTTCGGGTCGAGCACGACCGCGGCGCCGATCTCGACATCACCGTCGCCGGCCAGGTCGACGACGTACGCGCGCCGGACACCCGGGATCGTGCGGACCGCCGCCTCGACCTCGCTCGGGTACACCGACGCACCCTTGACCTTCACCATGTCGTCGCGCCGGCCGGCGAAGAAGACGTAGCCGTCGCCGTCGCGGGAGCCGAGATCGCCGGTCGGGTAGAAGCCGTCGGCGGTGAACACGTCCGCGCGCAACCGTCCGCAGATGCCTCGCATCAGGTTGGGGCCGCGGAGCTGGATCTCGCCGATCTCGCCCGCGGGCACCGGGTCGCCCGACTCGACGTCGACGACCTGCACCTCCATCGGGGGGAAGGGGCGCCCGCAGCTGCCCCACTTCCCCGCCGGGAGGTCGGTGTCGAGCCGGTCGGCGCAGTACGGCCCGAACGACTCGGTCATGCCGAAGAGGTTGGACCGGGCGCCGGGAGGCCGCCGCTCGGCGGGCGGGAGCACGGCCTCGAGGCTGCCGGGCTTCAGCGACGAGAGGTCGGTCGTGGGGAAGTCGGGATGCGACGCCAGCGCGCCCGCCTGGTCGGGCCAGCCCCGGAACAGCGTCACCCGCTCGCGTTCGAGCAGCCGGAGGGTGCGGTCCGGCGCGGGCTGGGCCTCGGTGATGAGCGTGGCCCCGGCGACGAACGCCGAGAGGAGCCCGCCGCCGAACCCGCCCATCCAGAAGAACGGCATCGGGATGTAGAGCCGGTCGTCGCGCCCGAGGCACCGGGGCTCGAGGCTGGCCTCCACCGCGCCGAGCGCCCCGCCGTGGGTGTGGATGACGCCCTTGGGCGCGCCGCGGCTCCCGGAGGTGAACATCACGACCATGTCGTCGGCCGGACGCACGGACGCGTCGAGCGCGGCCACGAGCCCGGGCGGCACCGGCCCGTCGTCCGACGCGTCGTCGGACGCGTCGTCGGACGCGTCGTCGGACGCGTCGTCGGCGCGGACGACGTCGTCGACGAACGCGACGGTGCGCAACCGCGGCACCCGCGCGTCGAGGTGGCGCGCTCCAGTGCCGACGGGGAAGCCGTCGACCACGTGGTGCAGGTCGGCGACGTAGTCGCGGCCGCGGAACTCCCGCGCCAGCACCAGGTGCTCGATCCCGGCGCCGAGGAGCTGGGCCAGCAGCTCGGGCGGGCGCAGCAGCGTGCTGAGCGGCACGAGCACGGCGCCGGTGCGCATCGTCGCGAAGGCGAGGACGGCCCAGTCGATCCCGTTGGGGGCGAGGAGCCCGACGCGGGTGCCCTTGGCGACCCCGGCCGCGACGAGGGTGCGCGCGACCCGCGCGGTCGCGACGTCGAGGTCGCGATAGGTCAGGACCTCGTCGTCGGTGACGAGGAACCGCGCGTCGGGATCGTCGGCCGATCGCCGTCCGATCAACGCGGGGACGGTGTGGCGGTCAGGCATCGCCGACCACCACCGCGAGTCGCGCCATGTCGGGCTTCCCGCTCGAGAGCACGGGGAGCTCGTCGGGCGTCAAGGCGACGACGCGCTTGGGGACCTTGTACGCGGAGAGCCGGTCCCGCAGCGCGCCGCGCACCGAGGCCTCGTCGAAGTCCGATCCCCGGGAGACGACGACGACGGCCGCCACCACCTGGCCCCGGGCCGCGTCGTCGATGCCGAAGACGATCACGACGGCGGCGCCGGTCACCTCTCGGATCACCGCCTCGACCTCGCGGGGCGAGACGTTCGCGCCGCCCGTCTTGATCATGTCGTCGCGCCGGCCCTTGAAGTAGAAGTAGCCGTCGCGGTCGACGGAGAACACGTCGCCCGTGCGGAACCAGCCGTCGGCCGTGAACACGTCGGCGCGCTCGCGCCCGTAGTAGCCCTCCATCAGGTTGGGGCCCCGGAACCACAGCTCGCCGTCCTCCCCGGTCCCGCAGTCGTCGCCGGTCGAGAAGTCGACGACGCGGGCCTCGAGCTCGGGGACCGCCCGCCCGAACGAGCCCCGGTACCGCTCCGGCTGGTCGGACTCGTCGGGGCTCATCAAGCCCACGCTGCCCAGCTCCGTCATCCCCAGCATGTTGTGCCGGAGCTCGACGTCGGTGGGGCGGACGTCCTCGGCCAGCAGCCCGTACAGGTTCCCGGACCGGATGAACGAGAAGTCGCGCGTGGCGAACGACGGATCGGCGACGAGCGCGGCGACGGACTGCGCGTAGCCGTTGACCATGTCGGGCCGCTCGCGCTCGATGAGGTCGAGGGTCCGGGCCGGGTCCTCGGCGCGCGAGCACACGAGTGTCGATCCCGCGACGAGCGTCCCGACGAGGTTGTACGCGAGGCCCCCGATCCAGAACATGGGCGAGTTCGAGAACAGCCGGCGCTCGGCCGTGAGCCCCCGCAAGCCGTTGAGGATGTCGAGGTGGCGCAGCAGCGGGCCGTGCTGGTGCATCACGGCCTTCGGCGCGCTCGTCGACCCGGAGGTGTGCACGATCGTCATGCGGTCGCTCGGCGTGACGCCGGCCTCGAGCGCCGACACGAAGCCCGGCGCGATCGGCGCGGCCGCCGCGTGCAGTCCGGTCCACGTATGGAACGGGTCGACGCCGTCGGGGGCACCGTCGACGAACACGCGGCGCAGGAGCGGCGCCTCGGGACAGAAGAGGGGGTCGGCCGCGGTGAGATCCGCGGTGGGGAGCGCGCGGGCCAGCGCCGTGACGTAGTCGTGGCCGCGGTACGCGTGGGTCGTCAGCAGCATCTGCACGTCGGCGTTGGCCAGCAGCCATCCGAGCTCGTCGGCCGTCGAGAAGGTGCTGATCGGGACGGCCACCGCGCCGATCCGCGCGACGGCCAGCCACGCGGTGACGAAGTCGGTGCCGGTGGGGAAGCAGATCCCGACGTGCGCACCGCGCCCGAGGCCCGCGCCGACCAGGCCGCGGGCGAGTGCGTCCGAGGCGCGCTCGGCGTCCCCGTAGGTGAGCCGCTCGTCGTCGCACACGACGAAGGGGTGGTCGGGCCGGGTGGCGGCGTGCTGCGCGAGCACCGCGCCCACGGTCGTCGGAGCGGACGGCGTCACGAGGCGCGCCGGGGGGAGACGGCCGGAAGCGCGGCGCGGTTGCCGGCGACGGCGGCCATCTCCGCCGTGCAGAGGAGCTCGTCGTCGTGGAGGAGCTCGGCCCGGGAGCGGATCCGGTCGCCGTCGAGGGTCCGCGTCGCGGTGACCCGCAGCGGGGTGAGGAGGGGCGTGGGCCGGCGGTAGCGCACCGCGAGGTTGGTGGTCTTCCCGGCCAGGCCGAGGTCGCAGTTGAGCTGCTGGAGCACGCAGTCGAAGAAGACGGCCAGGAAGCCGCCGTGCACGATGCCGGGCGGGCCCTCGTAGCAGACCGGGAACGTGACCGTGCCGACGGCGGCGTCGTCGGCGCAGTCGAGCCGGTACTGCGGGAAGCACGGGTTGTAGTCGCCGACGTCGCGCGAGTGGTCGACGTACACGCGCTGCTCGGGACGCGGTGCGTCGCCGATCCGCGGCGTCGGGTCGGCCGGGAGCGACGGCGCGAGCCGCGCCCGCGTCTCGCGGATCTGCGCCGTCAGGCTGCGAATCTCGTCCGGCGCCTGCTCGAGCGCCAACACCGCGCTGGTGAGCTCGCGCAGCTCCTGCGCGAGGTCGGCCACCTCGGCGAGCGGTGCCTCACCGAAGACCCATGGGTTGTGCTCGTTCTCCACCGTCCCCCTCCTTCGTCCGCCGCCGGTCCCGGCGTTCGCGGCCGGTCGCCGTCAGCGCCCGTCCGCCGGTTCGGCCGCGAGGAACCACGCCCGCACGCCGGCGAGGTCGACCTTGGCCGACGCGGTGCGGGTGAGGACGTCGACGAAGCGGACCGTGATCGGGATCTCGTAGGGCGCCAGCCGCTCGCGCGCGAAGGCGAGCAGGGCGTCGGCGTCGAGCGTCTCCCCGGGCCGGCGCTCGACGACCGCCACCGGGACCTGGCCGAGGCGCGCGTCGTCGACGCCGAACACCACCGCGTCGGCGACGGCGGGGTGCTGCACGAGCACGGCCCGCACCACTTCGGGCTGGACCTTGAAGCCGCCCCGGAGGATCGTCTGGTCCGCGCGACCGACGATCCAGAGGAAGCCGTCGTCGTCGAGGCGCGACAGGTCGGTGGTGCGGATCCACCGGTCGGGATCGATCTGCTCGGCCTCGACCTCGAGGAGGCCCACCTCGCCGTTGGGGAGCGGGTGGCCGTCGTCGGGGTCGACGACGCGGAGCCGGCACCCGGCGTGGGCCCGCCCGACGCTGCCGCGCTTCTCGCGGGCGTACTGCTCGTAGTCGCGGAGGTTCCAGCCCGCGACGCCGCCCCCGAACTCGGTCGCCGCGTACGACGTGAGCACGGGCACGCCGTACCTCTCCGTGAACGCCTCGGCGAGATCGGGGTCGAGCGGGGCGGTGCCCGACACCGCCGACCGCACGCTGGCGAGGTCGGCGGGATCGAGGTCGGCGTCGTACACCATGCGGAGGGCCGCGGGGACCAGGCTCACCGTGCGCGGGGCGTGGCGGCGCACACAGTCGATCCAGGCCTCGACCTCGAACCGCTCGAGCAGCGCGAACCTCCGGCCGTCCATCACCGCCTGGAGCACCCGGAACAGCCCCCCGAGGTGCACCATCGGCGAGTTGACCACGACCACGCCGTCGCGGAGCCGGAGCTCGGCGCGCGCGTTCGACTCGTAGTGCTTCGCCCCCTCCATCACCCGCTCGAGCGTCTCGTAGGTGAGGTCCACCCGGTGTGGGGGCCCCGTGGTGCCGCTCGTCAGCATCTGCACCGCGACGCCGTCGGCGTGCGGTGGCGCGTGGTGGACCTGGTCCGGCGCGACGAGCTCGGCCGGTCCGCCCAGGTCGTCCAGGATCAGGACCGCCATCCGCCGGGACCGGTCCGCATCGGCGAGATCGGCGAGGTCGACGACGTCGGCGCGCTCGGCCGCGAGCAGCGCGAGGTCGAGCGTGTCGAGGTCGCGCCGCACACGGTCGCGGCCGAGCTGCGGGTTGATGGTCACGAGGCACCCGCCCGCCCGCAGCACGCCGAGCATGAGCCCCACCGGCACAGGCCGGTTCCGCAGCATGACGCCGACGGCGGCGCCGGGGCCGAGCCCGAGCTTCTCCATCGCGTCGGCCACGTCGGTGGCGGTCCGGTCCAGCGCGCGCCACGGGTACCAGCGGCGTTCGAACTCGAGCGCCGGCGCGTCGGGATCGAGCTCCAGGATCGCGGCGACGCGCGCCGAGAGCGCGTTCACCGGTACCTCGGGTCGGTCTTGGGTGCGTTCGCCCGGTCGACCTCGGCGGTCCCGATCGGGTTCCCCAGGCGCGTGTAGATGAGGCCCTGCTCCACGGCGACCCGGTACGGCTTGTCGAGCGACTCCCAGATCGCCTTGACGGTGCCCTGGGTGGCGGCGGTCGGAAACGCGCCGATCGTCCGGGCGATCTCGTCGGCGCGTGCCCACAGCGCCGCTCGGGGGACGACCTCGGTCACGAGCCCGACCCGCAACGCGGTGTCGGCCGTCAGCCGTTCCGAGTTCCCGGTGAGCGCCATGCGCAGCGTCTCGCCGAGGCCGATGCGGCGCATGAGCCCGACCGGCTCGATGGCCGAGACCATCCCGAAGGTCACGTGCGAGTCGAAGAACGTCGCGTCGTCGGAGCAGATCACGACGTCGGCCTCGTTGACGAAGTAGAAGGCGCCGGCCGTGCACATGCCCTGCACCGCGCACACCACCGGCTTCCACACCTTCTGCCACTTCGGGCTGAGGAGCTCGCCCGGGTCCTCGTGGTTCCAGACGTCGGCGGGCTGACCGAAGTCCTCCGTCACGTCCAGGCCCGCGCAGAACGCACGGTCACCGGCCGCGCGGAGCACCACCGCGTTGACGCCCGCGTCGAGCTTGATCGCGCGCCACGCGTCCCGGACCTCCTCGCACATCGTGCGGTTGAACGCGTTGAGCGCGTCGGGTCGGTTCAGGGTCATGGTCGCGACCCGGGTCGTGGGGTCGACGTGGAGCTCGATCGTCTCGTACGTGATGGCCATGTCAGGAGCATCCCCAGGTCGGGTCGCGGCGCTCGAGGAAGGCCCGCGGGCCCTCGGCGGCGTCGTCGGTGTGGAGGTTGCGCTCGCGGTACGCCTCGGCGAGGAGCTCGGCCTCGTAGAGCGGGAGCGCGAGACCCTTGCGGATGGCCAGGCGCGTCCCCCGGACGGCGAGGGGAGCGTTGCGGTTGACCGTCTCGGCGATCTCGCGCAGGCGCCGGCCGAGGTCGTCGTGCGGCACCACCTCGGTCACGAGCCCGAGGTCGTACGCGCGCTGCGCGTCGATCCGCTCGTGCCGCCCCATGAGCGCCACCCGCATCGCGACGTTGAGGGGCAGGACGCGGGCGAGGCGCACCATCTCGCGGCCCGACACGAGGCCGATGCTCACGTGGGGATCGAAGAACTCGGCCCGCTCCGACGCGATCACGATGTCGCCCGTCGTCACGAGGTCGAGGCCGGCGCCGCAGCAGAGGCCGTTCACCCCGACGATCACGGGCTTGGCCATCGTGCGGAACGGATGCGTTGCCTCCTGGGGCGCGTCCCACTCCTCGAACCGCGACAGGTACCGACCGTCGTACGGCACTCGGCCGTCGGTGCGGACGCCCTCGACGTCGGCGCCCGAGCAGAACGCCCGGCCGTTGGCGGTGACGACGATCGTCCACACCTTGTCGTCGGACTCGGCGCGCGCGTACGCGTCGCGCAGCTCGTGCTGCATCTGCGCGTTCACCGCGTTGAGCCGGTCGGGCCGATCGAAGGTGATCGTCGCGATCCGGTCGTCCACGTCGTAGCGGATGGTCTCGTAGCTCACGGGTTGCTCCCTATCGCACCAGGTAGCCGCCGTCGACGACGATCTCCTGCCCGGTGACGTACGCGCTCTCGTCACTGGCGAGGTACACGATCGCGTCGGCGATGTCGAGGACCGTCCCGGCCCGGCGCATCGGCACCCGGCGGGCGAAGCCCTCGATGCGCGCGTCCTGCTCTTCGTGGCTCAGGCCGGCCCGCTCGCCCGTGGACATCGGCGTGCGCATGAAGCCGGGGGAGACGCAGTTGGCCCGGATGCCCTGGGCCGCGAGCTCCCGCGCGACGTGCCGGGTGTAGCTGAGGATCCCGCCCTTCGACGCCGCGTAGGCCGCACCGCCGACGCAGACCGACGCCGCGATCGAGGCGACGCTCACGATCGCCCCGCCGCCGCGTGCCTCCATCTGGGGAACCGCCGCCTTCGTGCACGAGTAGACGCTCTTGAGGTTCACCTGGATCACGCGGTCCCAGAGCTCCTCCTCGCAGTCCCACGTCCTCCGCTCGGTGCCCTGCGCGATCCCGGCGTTGTTCACGAGGACGTCGAGTCCGCCGAACCGATCGACGGCGCGGCCCACGGTCTCGGCGGCACCCGCCACCGTGGACACGTCGGCGATCACGAGCTCGGCTCGCGCCCCGATGCGCGTGACGAGCTCGACCGTCTCGGCGCCGCCCGTGGCGTCGAGGTCGGCGACCACGACGGATGCACCTTCCTCGGCGAAGCGGGCGGCCGTGGCCCGGCCGAACCCCGAGGCGCTCCCGGTGACGATCGCCACCTTCTGGTTCAGCTTCATGTGCGTCGCTCCCCGGTACCCGCCGCGGCCGGCTCGTGCCGCAGGACGTAGTCGGCCAGGTCGGGCTGCTCGGTCATCCGCCAGTAGTCGACGAGCGTCCATGGCGCGTTCGTGATGACGCGGCCGTCCTGGTTGTTGTAGTAGCTGTGCACGCGCGGGTGTCGCCAGACCATCTGCTCGTGCTCGGCGTCGACGCGCGCGTTGTACTCGTCGTGCACGTCCTGGCGGCAGTCCATCGACGCGTAGTCACCCTCGATGAGCGCGGCGAGGCAGCGCACCGTGTAGTTCACCTGGCACTCGAGCATGAAGATCACACTGCCGACGACCGGGTTCGTGTTCGGGCCGTAGAGGCAGAACAGGTTGGGGAAGCCGGGAACGGTGATGCCGAGGTACGCGTTGGGATCGTCGCCCCACCGCTCGTGCAGGCGCTCGCCGCCCGACGTGATCTCGATCGGCCACAGGAACTTGTTGGCGTGGAAGCCGGTCGCGAGCACGAGGACGTCGAGCTCGTGGGTCACGCCGTCGGTGGTGACGACCCCCGACGGCACGATGCGCTCGATCGGCTCCGCCACGAGGTCGACGTTGTCGCGGCGCAACGCGGCGAACCAGCCGCCGTCCTGGAGGATCCGCTTGCCGAAGGGCGGGTAGTCGGGGAGCATGCGCGCGAACAGCCCCTCGTCGCCGACCTGCGTGCGCAGGTACTCCGTCATCGCGACGCGCAGCTTGTCGTTCGCGGCGCTGATCGAGATGTCGGGTGTGGTCCAGTCGGGGTCGATCCGGAACGCGGGGAAGAGCCGGTCGGCGTTGTTCCAGAAGAGCAGGAAGCGGTACCAGCCCCGGTAGTACGGAACGTTGCGGAACAGCCAGTGCTCTTCGTCGCTGACCCGCAACGTTCCGTACTACCGG
>JBAZYX010000104.1:0-14327 GCA_041659105.1 Acidimicrobiia bacterium | reverse complement strand
GCCCCAGCTCCTTGTAGAGCCGCGGGCCCGGGTCCTTGAAGAAGCTCGTCGCGGCCGGGACGTCGATGATGACGGCGGACACCTTCTTCGCCTTCGCCTTCTTCGCCACGCCGGCGGGCAGGGCGAGGAGCGTCGCGGTGGGGCCCGCCAAGACGAAGGTCGACGTGGTGTCGGCCACGATGTTGGGGTTGCCTGCCCCGTAGATGAACACCGGGATGCCCACGTCGTGCAGCGGCTTCCACGCGCTCTCGATGACGCCGTCCTGCGCGATGACCACTGCGGCGACCTTGTCCTGGATCATCTGGTTCGCGCAGTCGGCCGCCTTGCTCGGTTCGTTGGCGTCCGTGCAGATGCTCAGGTCGATCGGACGACCCCCGAGGCCGTTGTGGTACTCGTTGATCCACTCGGCCGTGGCCGCGGCAACGGTGGACTCGTCGCTGTTGTCGACGCTCGACGTCTTGCCGTTGCTGATGACGCCGATCTTGACCGGCGTGCCCTTGGCCGGGTTCTTCGTCCCGAGCACCTTGTCGCTCGCCGCCCGCGTGGTCGCTCCGCCGACCGCGCCGGTGAAGGTGGCGACGAGGAGCATCGCCGTGAGCAGTGCGGTCAGGCGTGCCGCGCGGCCGCCGAATCCCGGTCCCATCGTGATCCCCCCGTCGTTCGCCTCGTCGGCGAATCATGTAAACGTATGGAGGTTTCACCAGCGCGTCAAGGGCGCGGCCGGTCAGGCGGGCGTGAACGCCACCGGCATCACCTCCGGGCCCGAGATGAAGTTCGACGAGCGCCGGGGCCGCGGCTCGCCGGCCAGGTGCAGGTCGGGCAACCGGCGCAGCAGCTCGGAGAACATCACCCGCAGCTCCATCCGGGCGAGGGATGCCCCCATGCAGAAGTGCGGTCCGAACCCGAAGGCGAGATGCGGGTTCGGGTCGCGCCGCACGTCGAGGCGGTCGGGGTCGGCGAACACGGCCGGATCACGGTTGGCCGCCGGGTACACGAGGATGACTTGCGCACCCTCGCGCATCGTCTCGCCGTGCAGCTCGACGTCGCGGGTCACCGTGCGGGACATGTTCTTGATCGGCGACACCCACCGCAGCAGCTCCTCCACGCCGATCTCGATCCTCGACGGGTCGCCGCGCAGGATCGCCCGCTGGTCGGGCCACTCCAGCAGGGCCAGCATCCCGTCGGTCATGACGTGCCGGCTGGTCTCGTCGCCGCCGATCAGGATCAGCAGGCTCTCCTGGATGATCGACTCGTCGTCGAGCCGTTCGCCGTCGATCTCGGCGTAGCAGAGGATGCTGACGAGATCGTCCTGCGGCGGCTTCGAGCGGCGGTCGGCGATGACGCCGAGCTGGAACTCGCGGAAGGCGAGGCCGGCGTGTGCGGCCGTCAGGGTCGCCTCGGGGTCGCCGGCCGTCGTCCCGCGGATCAGGTCGTCGGACCAGTGCAGCAGGTCGTCGTAGGACTCGGGCGGGAATCCGAGCATGTCGGCGATGAGGAGCAGCGGGAGCGGCGCGGCGATGTCCCAGACGAAGTCGCACTCCCCTTTCGGAGCGACGCGGTCGATGATCTCCTTGCAGATCCGGCGGACGGTCGCCTCGTGGTCGCGCACGCGCCGCGGGGTGAACCCGCGACTCACGAGCTGGCGACGGCGCGTGTGCTCCTGCCCGTCCATCGAGATGATCATCGGGAGGTGGTCGCCGTGCGGGCGCGGGGCCCGATAGCTCGAGAACGCCACCGGGTCCTTCTCCACGGCGAGCACGTCGTCGTAACGGGTCAGGGCCCAGATCTCGTTCTTCGCGTCGAAGTACGCCGGCGCATGCTCCCGCATCCACGCCCAGTCGGCGAACGGCTGGCCGGCGTACCAGCGGCCGTCGAGCAGGTCGAGCTCCCGGGTCATGTGGTCTGCTCCTCGCGTTCCTGGGACGGGTCGGGCACTGCCTCGGTCCGCCGCGACCGCAGGATCGTGTACCCCGCGCGGACCAGGACCCTCGGGATGCCCGAGACCATGTCCCGGTCCTTCTCGCGCTCGTCGGGCGACAGATCGTCCCACGGCACGAGTGCCTCGTGAACGCGATGGTCCTTGTCGGTCGGGGAACCGAACACCCATCCCGCCGAACGCTTCTGCTCGCACCACCGTTCGTGCTCGGCGCGCGCGAGCGCCTCGGTCTCCCGTGCCGTGAACGCGAACGCCGGCTCGTCGCCCCGCGCCGGCACCATGACGCACCCGATCCCCGCCAACTTGTTGGGGATGTCGCGGACGTTCGCGCGGCTCGCCTCGCGGTCGTCCTCACGCAGCTCGGCCCACGGCCTGAGCGCGCTCGACACCTTGCGCGTCTCGTCGTTCTCGGGACCGGGCACGTAGCCACGCTCCCGCAGCCCTTCGCAGAACACCTCGTGCGCAGCCCGAGCCGTTCGCTCGAGCAGCTCGCCCTCGAGGTGCAGCTCCTCGACCAGCGCGAGGAACTCGGCCCCGTCGACGTGGAGGTCCAGCTGATCTTCGCCCGGCAGGCTCGACCGCTCGAACGAGCTCAGGCCCGCCAACCGACTGGTCGCGATGATCGACTCCATCGATCGTGCGCCGTGCGAGAACTGCGTGCAGTGCAGGAACGCCCGCAACACCCCCGAATCGATGTCGACGATCCGGCGCCCGTCGCGACTGTGGAGGAGCCGCGGTGTGTTCCGTTCGAGCATCGAGCGCAACAGGATCGCCCGACGGACGATGAAGTAGGGATCGTCGAGGGGACGGTCTTCCACGTCGCGGCGAGGGTTCGGTCCCAGCACGTTCACGAACCCGCGCAACCTGCTCACGAAGTCGGGGCCCTTCGCCCCACGGAACAACGCCTCGTCGCGCGGATTCCGGAACTGCTCCATGCTCGACGCCGTCCCGCCGGCGAACACGAACACGGCCCGACCGATCGGGTGGACGATCTGGCCTTCCTGGAACTCCCCGTCCTGCATCGGGGCGAGGAAGTAGCGCAGCCACCCGAGCGGTGCACCGTCGAGCGACGTGTCGAACTCGTCCCAGAACACCACCGGCAGGCGCCCGCGCAGACCCGCATCGCGGACCTGGCGGAGCGCATCGGCGAAGTCGTCGAACGCGTCGAACTGCGCGACGTTGAAGTTGAGGATCTCGAGCTCCTTGGGCGGGAGCAACGCCTGCGTCACCTGCTTGACGCCGAACGACTTCCCCGATCCGGGGGAGCCGAACACCGCGATCGACAACATCTGAGAATCGCCCGACCGGCTCGCGTACTCCGCCACCAGGCCCCGGATGCCGCGGAACGCCTCGATCTCGTGACGATCGACCGTGAGCAGCTTGCCGAAGCGCCCGAGGGGCACGCCCTCGAGCGCGAACGCGGGGCCCTCGACCACGATCCGCAGCGCCAGACCGTCGAGCCCGCTCGGGTACCGATCGCGCAGGATCGTCCAGTAGGCACCGCCGGCCTCGACCCCGGCCCCCGCGCGATCGGCGGCTGGGTCCTCGACGCGGACCGAGGCAAACGGCGGCCCGGGATCGGCGATCTTCGCCACCACGCGCTCCGTCGGGAACACGAGCCGGGGTTCAGCGGGGTCGTCCGCGACGAGGTGGTAGCCCCCGTCGACGAGCTCGCGCAACGCGGCCAACCCCGCATGCACACCGCGTTCGAGCTCGAAGCCCGCAGGATCACGGAGCACCTCGTGCACGATGCCGGCGGTGAGCGCGACGGTCGCGCCGACCATGCCTCCCGTGCGCTCGCGCTCCCACATCCCTTCGATGACGGCGGGGTCGAAGACGAGCTGCGCCTCTGACTCCGCCCGCTCCTGCCGGTCCCCGCGCGAGAGGAGCGCCGCACCGGCTGCGCCGAACGAGACGACGGCATGCGCGCACTGCGCGATGCCGTTCACCTGCGGGTTGTAGACGAGCTCCCACACGAGGTCCTGGGCTGTGCGCTCCCAGGAGAGCTCGCGGCTGATCTGCACTTCCGTCCGCCGGAGGTCGCCGATGGTCATGATCACGATCAGCCGGTCGGCGTGCTGCTCGAGCAGGTGCTGCCAGAGCGCGCCGCTCGCCACCGGCGCCTGCATCTTCAGCACGATCCATGGCCGAGCACCGGCCGTGGTGATCGCGACCGGCCAACGCGCGGGATCGTCGCGCATCCCGAACGCGGCATCGTCGAGCACCACGACGTCGGCGGTGGCGTTCCCGAGATCGCCTGCCACCGGCACCGCAGCTCCGCGCGCCGCCTCGACCCCGAGAAGCTCCTGGACCCGCCACGCCTTGTCGTCGAAGTGCGACCACAACGCGTAGGCGTGCGGGAATCCCGAGTCGCCGAGGACGGCGCCCTCCGCGCCGTGCATCGGACCATGCGTCGCAACCGTGATGCCCTGCGGAGCGAGCCGCTCGCCAACCGCGTCGAGCACCTGCGCGAGCAGCGCCGCTCCCCCCGCCTGGCTGTGGGCACAGAGCTGCGCCTCGGCGGTCCAGGCGCGACCGCCGTCGGGCCTGCTCAACCGCGCCAGGTTCACGTCGACGGTGATGTCGCCGGCGACGACGAGCTCGCGCGTGGAACCACCCATCGTTCCGGCCGCTTCGTCCATCGCGCGACCGTAGGCGTTCCGCCGATGCGTCCGCCGCCGGGACCTACCCCGCCGAGGACTACGGCGCGGCCATCGTGCGGAGCATCTCCGCCAGCAAGTTGGTCGTCTTCGTCTTCTCCGCGAATGCCAATGCTTCGCCGCCCGTGCGGCGGGAGCTGGAAGGTGCGGTCAGTCATGGGATCCCGATCCTCCCGTTCCGGATCGAGGGGCGCGATGCCGTCGGAATCCCTCCAGTACCACCTCGGGGGGATCCACTGGCTGGACGCGCTCACACCTCCGCTCGAGAACCCGTTGACGCTCCCGGAGATGCCGTCGATTGCTTCCCCAACGGTGCGACCGAGTCGATTCGGGTCTCCGCGTTCGCGGAGAAGGCCGCGATGCTCGAGTCCCTCGAGGCGATGCAGGAGACGGTGTGCGCATCGCTCCCTCCGATGTCCGGGTTCACCTTCACGCTGAGTGCGCCTCACGAGATGAGCGCCGGGATCGTGTCCCATCCCCGGACGACGGAGGCCGACGTCGAGCGGGCGTTGTCGACGTCGATCTCCCATTCGGGGAAGCGCTCGAGGCTCTCGTCGAGCGCGATCTGGCCCTCGAGCCGCGCCAGCGCGGCACCGAGGCAGTCGTGGATGCCGTAGCCGCATGACGTGCTTGGCCGGCGGCCGGTGGATGTCGAAGCGCCTCGGTCGGTGAACCCGTTATTATACTTACCGGTCAGTACAATTCCGTAGAGGGCCGATGAGGCGGGCCACGCGACTGATGGCATTTCGAGAACGTTACTTTCCCTTATTGTGAATGACGTAATCACAGGCCGGGGCCCATCCGCGTCGGGTGACCTGGACACGATCGGGGAAGGGTCGACGCCCGAGAGCGGAAGTCTGACGTGACACTTTCGAGAACGTCGTTTACAGTGCCGGCGAACAACGTTTGTGACGCGGCCCTCGGCCTGCGCGCATCATCTGGGGGGACCATGGCTCACGGACGATCTCACGGCCGCACTGCGCGCTTCGCAGCAGTGCTCGCAGTGGCGGCGCTGATCGGCGTCGGGTTCAGCACCACGGCCAGTGCGGCCGGTGGGGGCAGCGTGCTCGGGACGAAGAATCCCGCGAAGGGCACGCCGGTCACGATCGGCATCATCAGCAACGGCAAGACGGCGACCGTCGACCAGAGCATCGAGACGCCGGTTGCCGAGGCCACCGCCAAGTGGATCAACGACTACTCGAACGGCCTCGCCGGGCACCCGATCGAGCTCGACATCTGCAACGACCGGGGCGAGCCCAGCGGTGCAACCGACTGCGCGAACAAGATGATCCAGGACAAGGTCGTGGCCGTGGTCGTCGCCCAGAACAGCCAGGTCGAGGCCATCTACAACACGATCCACCCGTCCGCGATCCCGCTGTACTTCTACGGGGCATCCAACCCGAGCGTGGTGGCCGACACCGCGTCCACGTTCGTCTTGCTCAGCGGCGACGCCACCCTGCTCGGGCTGTCCGCGGGAGTGGCCAAGGCGACCAAAGCGAAGAAGGTCACCGCCGTCGCCATCGACGTGCCGGCCGCGACCAGCTTCTTCAAGGGGCCCGGGCCCGCGCTGTACCAGAAGCAGGGCCTGACGCTCGATCTCGTTCCGGTGGCCGCGGGAACCGCCGACATGACACCGCAGATGCAGCAGGTCGTCTCGAACAACCCCAAGGGCGTGGTCTTCGTGATCGGCAACGACGCCTTCTGCATCGCCGCCTTCAACGGCCTCCGCACTGCCGGCTTCAAGGGCAGCGTCACCACCATCCCGCAGTGCCTGACCGACGCGACCCGCACCGCGGTCCCGGCCGACTTCCTCGAGGGCATCTCGGTCTCGGCCACCAACCCGATCGGGAACCCGAAGGATCCGTCGATCAAGCAGTACTTCGCCGTGCTCGACAAGTACGGGGCGTCGAGCGTCGACAAGAGCAACATCGCCGGGGCCGCGATGTTCACCGCCCTCGGAGGCTTCGACGTCGCCAACGAGGGGTTGAAGGGTGACGTGACGCCGGCATCGATCACCGCCGCCACCAAGGCGATGCCGTGGTCGATCCTGCCCGGCACGGGCGGCCTCCACTTCCGGTGCAACGCCAAGGCGGACCCGACCAAGCCGGCCGTGTGCTCGAACGCCACCAACGCGGCCAAGCTCGACTCCACGGGGAAGGCCACCAAGTACGTCCCCGCCGGCGACACGCAGATCCCCGACTGATCGAGCGCACACTGCGCGATCCGGACTCCCGTGCAAGATCTCGCATCATCGTTTCTCGGCCTCGGTAACGGTGGGACGTACGCGGCGCTCGCGCTCGCGCTCGTCCTCACCTACCGAGCGTCGGGGGTGCTGAACTTCGCCACGGGTGCGCAGGCGCTCTACGCGGGGTACACGTACGCGTTCCTCCGTCAGGGCAAGCTCTTCCTGATCATCCCGGGGCTGCCCACGGAGGTGAACCTCGACCAGGAGCTCGGGATGGTTCCCGCACTCCTCGTCACGCTGGCGATCTCGGCCCTCCTCGGCGCGTTGCTGTACGTGCTGGTGTTCCGGCCGTTGCGCAACGCCCCGCCCCTGGCGAAGGCGGTGGCGTCACTCGGCGTGCTCGTGATCCTCCAGGGGTCGATGGCCAACCGCATGGGCACGACCCCGGTGATCGTCCAGGCGATCTACCCGTCGGAGCGTTGGACCTGGCAGGACATGACGCTGCTGTCGGACCGCGTCTACCTCGCGGTGACGGTGATCGTCTTGGCCCTGGTCGTCACAGCGCTGTATCGCTGGACCCGTTTCGGCCTCGACACGCGGGCAGTCGCCGAGTCCGAGACCGGGGCGTACGTCAGCGGCATCTCGCCCGATCGGATCGCCCTCCTGAACTGGATGCTTGCCGGATCCGTCGCGGGCGTGGCGGGGATCCTCATCGCGCCGCTCTCGCCCGTCGTGCCGAACACCTACACCTTGTTCGTGGTCCCGGCGCTCGCCGCCGCCATCGTCGGTGGGTTCCAGTACCTGCTGCCCGCGGTGGCCGCCGGGATCGGCATCGGGATGATCCAGGCGTGGTTGGTCTACCTCTCCGGCAAGTACTCCTGGATGCCCCAATCCGGCGTGGGCGAGATCGTGCCCCTGGTGGTGATGCTGGTCGCGCTGCTGTTCCTCGGCCGGGCCGTTCCGGTGCGGGGGACGCTCTTGCGAGCGCCGCTCGGGCGCGCGCCGCGGCCACGGTCGTACGTGCTGCCCATCATCATGGGCTTCGTCATCGGCGCGGTTGCGCTCGTCGTCACCCAGGGGTCGGCGCGCGCCGCGGTGATCAGCACGATCATCTACGCGATCCTCGCCCTCTCGCTCGTCGTCGTCACCGGCTACGCCGGCCAGGTTTCGCTCGCGCAGCTGGCGCTCGCCGGCGCCGGTGCCTTCACGCTGAGCTTCTTGACGGTGAGCTGGGGCATCCCGTTCCCGTTTGCGCCGCTGCTCGCGGCGCTTGCCGCCACGGTGGTCGGCGTCATCATCGGTCTCCCCGCGCTGCGTCTGCGCGGCCTGACCCTCGGCGTGGTCACGTTGGCCCTGGCGTTCGGCCTCGAGGCGATCTGGTTCCGCAACACCGACATCGTCAGCTCCTTCGGTGCAACCGTGAAGTCGCCGACGCTGTTCGGCTCGGATCTCGGCGTCGGCGTCGGCGAATCGTTTCCCCGCCTGTCCTTCGGCTTCATGTGCCTGATCGTCTGCATCCTCGTCGCCTTCGGCGTCGCCCGGCTGCGTACGAGCTCGTTCGGCTCGGCCATGCTCGCGGTGCGAGCCAACGAACGATCGGCCGCCGGCATCGGCGTCAACGTGGTGCGCGTGAAGGTGCTCAGCTTCGCGATCGCCTCGTTCATCGCCGGCCTCTCCGGCAGCCTGCTCGCCTACCGCCAGACCATCGTCACCTGGGAGAGCTTCGCCGCGATCTTGGGCCTGAGCATCCTGTCCACGGCCTACCTCGCCGGCATCACCTCCGTGTTCGGCGGTGTGCAGGCCGGCATCATCGCCGCCGGCGGCATCGTCTTCTTCCTCGCCGACAAGTGGTTCGACATCGGCAGCGAGACGTTCGCCGTCATCAGCGGTGTGCTGCTCATCCTGACGCTCATGCGCAACCCCGAAGGCATCGCCAGCGGCGGCCACGAGCTCGCCGACAAGGTCGCCGCGTGGCGCCAAGCGCGCCGCCAGCGCGCCGTCGAGGCGTCGGCCGGCGCCACCGCGCCGGTCCCGGCGCCGGTGCCGACGCCCACTCCAGTGCCGCGACGACCACCGCCCGCCGACGCGCCCGCGGTGCTCGAAGTCGAGGGCCTGACGGTCACGTACGGCGGTGTCGTGGCCGTCTTCGAGCTCTCGCTGCGGGTGCCCGCCGGTGGCATCGTCGGCCTCATCGGCCCCAACGGTGCGGGGAAGACGAGCGCGATCGACGCGATCACCGGCTTCGCCAAGGCCGAGGGCACCGTCACGCTCCAAGACGCCGACGTCCACAACCTGCCCACCCACAAGCGGGTGCGCCGCGGCCTCGCCCGCACCTTCCAATCGCTCGAGCTCTACGACGACCTGAGCGTCGAGGAGAACGTCAGCGCCGCCGCCTTCGGCGTCAAGGGCGAGGCCCGCCACGGCGCCGTGCAACGGTCGCTCGACCTCGTCGGCATCGCCGACCTCCGCCACCGTGAAGCCGGCGACCTCAGCCAGGGTCAACGCCAGCTCGTGTCCATCGCTCGGGCCTGCGCGGCCGACCCGCACGTCCTCCTCCTCGACGAGCCGGCCGCCGGCCTCGACACCAGCGAGAGCAAGTGGCTCGGCGATCGGATCCGCGACATCAGTGCCACCGGTACCGGCGTGCTGCTCATCGACCACGACGTCGCGCTGGTGCTCGACATCTGCGACTACATCTACGTGCTCGACTTCGGATCGGTCATCGCCGAAGGCGATCCGGCTGCCATCCGGGCCAATCGCGCGGTTGCCGACGCCTACCTCGGCTCCGTGCACGATGCCGCACCGGCAACGACGTGACGGGGACCGGTGACGCCATGATCGCTCGACTCGCGTGCAGCGGGCTCACCGGCGGGTACGGCGCGACCACGGCCTTCCGCGACCTCGACCTCGCGATCGAGCCCGGCACGATCGAAGCCCTGCTCGGGCCGAACGGCGCGGGCAAGACGACGTTGCTGCTGACGCTGGCCGGCTTCCTCCCCCCGCAGGCCGGCGAGGTCAGCGTCGACGGCAAGGTGCTGAAGAGCGGCCGCCCGTCCCTGGCCAACAAGGCCGGCGTCGTGCTGGTGCCCGACAACCGGAACCTCTTCACCACCCTGACGGTCGAAGAGAACCTGAGGGCCGCGCGCCACAAGGGCGGACCGAGCCCGCACGACATGCTCGAGGTGTTCCCGGATCTCGAGAAGCGGTGGACACTCCGGTCGGGCGCCCTCTCCGGCGGCGAGCAGCAGATGCTGGCCATGGCCCGGGCGCTCATCCAAGAACCGAGCGTGCTCCTCATCGACGAGATGAGCATGGGCCTCGCCCCGCTCATCGTCGAATCCCTCTTCGACACCGTGAGGCGGATCGCGTCGGACCGCGGATGCGCCGTGCTCCTCGTCGAGCAACACGTCAACCTCGCCCTCGAAGTCGCCGACTCCGCGTCGGTCCTCAACCGAGGCTCGATCGTGCTGCGCGGCAGCGCCAAGGGTCTCCTCGCCGACGCCGAACGCCTCGAAGCCGCATACTTCGGGGCCGTGGAGCCCACCTCCGCCTGACTCACGCCGTCTGCGCGGCTGCGGAGTCCGGGGGTGCTTCCTCGGTCGGCAAGGGCGTGGCGAACCCGACGCGCGTCATCTCGCCCCAGCCGCCCTGCTTCCGGAAGAACGTCCACCACGCCCGCGCGCGGACGATGACCATGTACTGGCGGTACCCGAAGTTCTCCAGCATCGCCGCCGCGATGAGGTGCCGCAGATCCCTCCCACCCGGGTATCGGCGGTACGCGCGTTCCTCCATGAGCACCGCGCCGAACGACAAGATGAGGCCGTAGGTCACCGCGAGCCCCAAGATCAACGCCGTGAAGACCGGCGGGACCAGTCCCAACGCGGCGGAGACGACGATCGCGACGTAGCCGAGCGCCTCGACCAAGGGTCCGAACATCTCGAACACGACGTAGTACGGAACCGCGACCATGCCGAGTCGGCCGTACCGGGGTTTGGCGAACATCACCCGGTGACGCCACATCATCTCGATCAGGCCGCGCTGCCACCGGTCCCGCTGCCGCGTGAGCACGCGGAAGGTCGCGGGGGCCTCCGTCCAGCAGATCGGGTCTGGGAAGAAGGTGATCCGGCACGGTTCCCCGCGTTCTCGCCGGTACCGGTGGAGCCGAACGACGAGCTCGGCGTCCTCGCCCACCGTCGTCGTGTCGTAGCCACCGGCCGCGACGACCACGTCGCGGCGAAAGAGGCCGAACGCGCCCGAGATGATCAGGAGCATCCCGATCCGGGACCAGCCGATCCGGCCGCCGAGGAACGCCCGGAGGTACTCGAGCACCTGGACGTTCTCGACGAAGGTCTTCGGTGTGCGGATGTCGACCAACCGCCCGTCGCGGACCGTGGAGCCGTTGAGGACTCGCACGATCCCGCCCACGGCGACGGTCTCCGGGTACGACTGGAACTCCCAGACGAGCCGCGACAGGGCACCAGGGTCGAGCAGCGTGTCGGCGTCGATCGCGCAGAAGAGCGGGTACCGCGCGTACCGGATCCCGGCGTTCAGGGAGTCGGCCTTGCCGCCGTTCTCCTTGTCGATCACGACGAGGCGCGGTTCGATCCGGCTCACGTACACGCCTCGCACCGGCTTGGTCTCGAGGGCCGCGTTCGGCACGCGGTCGACGGCCACGAGATCGAACTCGCGTGCGAGCACCGCAAGCGTCTCGTCGGTCGAACCGTCGTTCACCACGACGATCTCGAACTGCAGGAACTGCGACTCGAGGAGCGCTCGGATCGCCGCGGCGATCACGGGCGCCTCGTTGTACGCGGGGGCGAGGATCGACACCGGCAGCGTCATGGGGGAACGGGAGACGAACTGGTAGTCGCGCAGCGGCCGCCTCCGCACGTAGTCGTTGACCGCTCGCCAGCCGATGACCATCAGGACCGTGTAGACGAACGTGATCACCAGCAGGTAGACGAGCATCACGAGGTTGAAGCCCCGGAGGATGTCCTCGACGACGCTTCTCATCCGGCATCCGTTTCGAGATGGTGCACCGCCAACGCCTCCCGCGCGCGGTCACGGGCGTAACGGTCCGCGTGGACGAGCGCCTCGCGCAGCACCGCGAGACCGGGGTCGCCGAGCTCGACGAGCGAATCGGCAACCGCCGCACGCACCCACCAGGCCGAGTCGTTCAGGTGGGCCGCGAGTGCCGGTACGGACGCCGTCGCGCCCAGGCCCCCGAGTGATCGCGCAGCCTGGGCCCGGACCTGCCATGCCGGGTCCTCCACTGCGGCCTCGAGCGCTGGGATGCCCGCGGCCGTGCCGGCCGCCTCCAGGGCCCGCGCCGCGGCGATGCGCTCCTCGACCGCTCCGCTTCGGAGCAGGGCCAGCAACGCGTGCTCCGCCCGGGGATCGCCGGCCAGCCCCAGCGCCCGAGCGAGCGAAGCACCGATCGGCCGCCACGAGATCGACGGATCCGCCGCCTCGTCGGTCGGCCGGTCTCCAGCACCCCCGCCTTCCAGAACGTGGAGCATCGCAGGCACCGCCCACGGGTGACCCAGCCGTTCGATCACGCGCTCGGGCTCCAGGTGACCCGCGCCGAGCGCGGCGATCAGGTCGTACGCGGAGGCTTCGTCCGCGATCACGCCCAGGACCTGCGCGGCGGTGAGGCGGACGTCGCCGTCGTCGTCCGCCAGGAGCGGCGCGACCAGCTTCGCAGCATCAGGAACGCTCAGGCGCCCGATGAGCATCGCCGCGGACGCGCGACGTACCGGATCACGCGAGCGCAGCTGCGTCGTGAGCGCGCGGTCGATCTGCGACGTCACGATGGCGTTGCGCGCGACCTCGCGACGCGGATCGTCGAGTTGCGGCCACACCGCGTCGAGCGCGGCGATCAGGTCGAACCGCGCCTGCAGGTCGCGGTTCGCCCAGCGCAATCCGGCACTGAGTGCCTCTGCAGATCCCCCGAGCAGGAGATCGCGGAACTCCGCCCGGCGAGCGAGGATCGACGCTTCGTTCCGGTCCCGCCGCACCTTCCGGACGACGGTCAGCGTCGTGAGCAACGCACAGAGCAGCGCGCTCACCACAAGAAGGATCGTGAGCGCTTGCTGCACTGGACGTCCCCCAGCAGTTCGGAGGTCATTTCAAGGGATGAAGCCCAATCATGGCCGAGAACACGCAGCGAGCGACGGCTCTGGACTCCGGGCGCGCTCGTTCACCCCGAACGCACGATCGAAGTCCCCCTCGCACTCGAGCTCGTCGCAGCGCGGGCCCGGTCGATGAGCCTCGCCGACCCGAGCGCACGTCTCCACCAGCGTCTCCGACTCCTCACCGGCGGATCCCGCGACGCTCTGTCCCGCCACCAGGCCCTGCGCCAAGCCATCGACTGGTCCGCGCCGGCGTCGTATCATCGGTGGACCTCACGATCCGGGAGGTGGAACCATGCGTGCGCGTCGGGCGGTGGGTGTGCTCCTCGCAGTCTGCCTCGCCGGTTTCTCGCTGACCGTCGCGCCGGCACCGACCTCCGCAGTTCCCCCCACGGCCCTCGCGCTCGCCGACGGCAGCTGGCACGGCACCGTCGTCTACAGCGCGTCGATCTCGTTCGGAAGCGGGGTCTCCGCGTCCGGCGCCCTCGATTCGGGCAACTTCGACTTGACCGTCGAGGGCGGCACAATCACGGGAGGCACCTTCACCGGCACGGGATCCGGCCAATCGGTGGTGCCGGGTGGATCGGGAACCCTCACCGTCGACTACACGGGCACGATGTCAGGCAGCAACGCGCAGCCGATCCTGAACGGCCAGTCCGCGACGTTCTCGGGCTCGGCGACTGTGTCCGGCTTCACCGTTCCGGTGAATCTGTCGTTCGGCCCCGGCGACTTTACGCCGGTCCCGTTCCAGATCACCTCCGCAACCTGCTCGCTCGTCACCGGCCGCTTCGACCAGACGCTCGTGAACGCCGTGCAGGCGGAGGGCGGCACGGTCAACAGCGTGATCGCGCACTTCACCGCGGTGCGGACCGGCGACACGGCCAACAGCGCGGAATTTACGCTCGCCGATCTCATGGACCAGGCCCAGAAGATCTCCGACGATTTCGCGGCCACCGGAACGCTCGATGTCGCGGGGCTCATCGACGTCGTGGAGAAGTCCGAGAGCTTCTCCGCGTCGCTCGGCACGAGTACGAAGTGCGGGCTCATCACCAACGCGGGCGCGTTCAACCAGGCACTCACCACGATCATCGCCGACTTGTTGAAGCTCGGCGTCGAACACGCCGACAAGCTCTCGACCTATGACCTGTGGGAGCTGTCGGCCATTGCCGTCGAAGTGGGGGCGATTGGCAGCGGTGCAGTCGATACCGCTTTCTCCGACCAGATGATCGCCCAGCTCGGCACGATCTTCAACAGTCGTCTCGACACCGCAATCGCAGCGCACGACACCAACACGATCATGGTCGTCCAGTTCGCGGCGAGCGCCCTGGGGCTCTCCGACGTTGCCGCAAAGGCGAAGGCGGCGCTGTGATGCGTCGGACCCTCGGCGCGGTCTCGATCGCCGCCGGCCTCGCCCC
>JBAZYX010000103.1:0-14402 GCA_041659105.1 Acidimicrobiia bacterium | reverse complement strand
CGATCACAGCGATCACGCCGACGACCACGGTCAGCACGACCATGACCGCGAATCCCGCCGCGATCCTTTGTCCGAACGTCCAGCGTCGATTCATCGGGCATCGCTCCTCATGGGTTGCCTGCTAGCGGGTCCGCTGCTTGATCGCGTGGAGCACCGACGGGATCCGGACGATCGGGCGTACGGCTTCCCCGACCCGCACCAGCTCCGCTCCCGGCGTGCCGACGACGGCATCCTGGGGCACTCGAACGTGGCCCTCGAACTGGTCGAACGCGAGGCCGACAGTCGAGTCCGCGGCCGTGAGCACCAGCCAGCGAGGTGGTTCCCCACCCGCGGAGCCCAGGAGCACGCGTAGGTCGAACACGGAGACGATCTCTCCTCGGAACCCGGAGATCCCGAGCAGGCCCGGCGGTGCGCCCGGCAGCCGCGTGACCGCCTTGTCGGCGACGAGACCCGCTACTTCGGTCAGGCGCAGCGCGTACGGCTCGACGCCGACGCGAATCGCGAGAAAGTCCTCGAACGGTACGGACTCCGTCTGCGGCGCTCGCGCGAACTCGGAGTCGAACTGGCGGCGTAGCTCAGCCACCCGATCCGACATGGAGTCCGACATGGAGACGGGTTCCGGGCTCATACGGTCTCACCCCCGACGTCCATCCCCGCGCGGCACAGCGTCGTGAGCGCCTCACGGCTGAACCCCCCGCCGAAGAGCAGGAGACGCGAAGGGTCCTCCCGTTGGAGGAGCGTCACCGCGTTGCCGAGCTCGAGACGGACCGTCTCGGAATCGCCGACCCGGCGAGCGAGCAGGCCGAGGTGGAGCCGGGGCATGGCGAAATCTGGATCGAGGTGGATGGCCACCCGGTCGTGGTCGATGGCGCCACTGCGGTCACCGGCGCCCTCGCGGCAGAGCGCCAGGAGGTAGTGCGCGCCGGCGCTGAGCTCGTCGATCTCGAGGAGCCGGCGACAGGCCGCCTCGGCACGGGAGAGGAGGCCCGCGTGCGTCAAGAGGACCGCTTGGAGCAGCAGCACGTCGGGATCGTCGGCGGCATCCGGCGGCAGCGCGTTCACGAGATCCAGCGCGGCGGCGAAACGCTCTTCCCGGAGGAGTTCGAGCGGCCTACCGAGATCCCATCGGGGCCGGGCCCGAGCGGGAGCGGCCACCTCGTGCGGCGCCGCTCGCGCCGACTGTGCGTCGACCAGGTCCTGGACTCGCTCGGTGGCCAGACGAATCGTGTCTACCCAGGTGGCGGACTCATCCACCAGGGTCGCGAGCGGCTCCACCCCGGCACTTCCTTGCGACGCCCCAACCGGCCCGCAGGAGATCGCGGGCGCGCTCGAATCCTTGCGCTGGTAGTAGAAGGTGCCGTGGGTGTGGCACAGGTGGAACTCCTGAGACAGCCCGCGAAGCGTCTCGGCATGCCCCAGGAACAGGTAACCGCCTGGTGCCAGCGCGCGCGTGATACGAGCCACGAGCGCTCGACTGCTCTCCGGCGTGAGGTACATGATCACGTTCCGGCAGAAGACGACGTCGTACCGCTCAGGCTGCCAGAGGTCGGGGTCGTCCTCGGCGAGATTGCGCCATTCGAACTGCACCGCCTCCCGGATGGCGTCGTCGAGCACGACGTCGCGCCCCTCTTCGGCGAACCACCGGCACTGGACGTCGGGAGGCGTCTCACGCAGCGCCCAGGTCGAGAACCGGCCTCGCTGCGCCTTCTCGAGTACCGCGGGATTGATGTCGACCGCTCGGATCGAGGTCCGCCACGACGAGTCGACTGCGTCGCGGAGCAGGATTGCGAGGGAGTACGCCTCTTCGCCCGACGCGCAGCCGGCCGAGAGGACCCGTAGCCGTCGGCCTCCCGCACCCGTCCGAATCCGCTCGGGGACCACGAGCTCGGAAAAAGCGCGAAACTGGTCGATGTTCCGGAAGAAGTAGGTCTCGGGAACGGTGAGCTCTTGTGCGAGAGCGCCGAGCTCGGCTTGGTCTGCGCGTCCCTCGAGATTCCGCAGGTAGCGCTCACAATCCCGATGGGTCGCGGCGAGGCGTCGGCGGAGCACGTCGCCGAGGAACCCGGACTTGGCATCGTCGAACTGGAGGCCGAGGCGGCGCGCCAGGACGGACCGGAACCGTTCCACCTCGCCCATTCCGAAGGTCACTGGCACGTCGGCGCGCCCTCCACGTCCATCGACTCCCAGACGAAGTCGGGCACCAGTCGCGTGCTGCGCAGTACGAGAAGCAGCTCGGCGTCCAACGTCCCGATGGCCGTGATCGATTCGGCGCTCACGTTGTCGAGGAGCGGGGGAAGGTCGTGGAGTGCCGGGCCCGGGACCTCGCGTATCCCGACCACGGCGTCGACCGCGAGTGCGATCCGGCGATCGTCGACTGCCACGGTCACGAGACGTCCCGGGTGTGATTCGTTCGCACCCAGCAGTACCGCGGTGTCGACGATCGGCACCGTATCGCCGCGGATCACCGACACCCCTCGGATGTACGGGGGTGCGCCTGGGAGCGGCTCGAACGGCAGTGGCCGCATGGTCTCCACGACGTGGCGCAGCGGCAGCCCGTACAGGCGCGCGTCGACTCGACACAGCAGTAACGTTTCGCGCGCCGCGTCGCTCGATACCTCTTCCCGCGTCATGGGTTCGCAGGTCGATCCCATGACGTGTACCGGGTGGGCTGAGCGAACGATGTCGGCGGACGGTATCTCTCGGTGTCCGCCTTGCGACGCTGCGTCACGCAGGCACGATACCGACTTCTTGCGCAGAGGTGAAGTAACCCCCCGATTGCCCGTTCCGGCGGATGTCGTGAGCTTCACGCCGGATCGACCAGCGGCCCTCGGTGTTGGCCCGGTCGAGGATCGCTCGCTGGCCCAGGAACATGGTCGGTGGTTCTGGTCGGCGAGCGGTTGCGAAGGCGGCGATCGTGGCGAAGGGGCAGCGGTCGTAGCCTTTCGTCCCCGTTTAGTCGGTTTGCCGATGCGGCGCGGCGCGGCGCCGTGTTGGCTCAGGAAGAAGCCCGCCTTCTGGCGCACACCCGGGCCTGGTGAACCGGATCAGCATCGAGATCCCGAACCCACTCGGCGTCGAGCTCCACGAACTCGGGGTTGAGTCGAAGGATGTGGCGGAGGCTCGAGTAGCCGGAACCGGCGTCGTCAGATTGCCATCCTCACCTCCGGTCGAGCGCAACCGAACGCAGACCTGAGTGGCGCGTAGTCAGGGACGGGCTGGTGCTCGGTGACTTCGGCGGGTTGACGCCCAACGCCGCCGCCGAAGCATTCCGTGCCTCTCGATCGCCCGCCCGAGAACCTGTCCGAAACAGTACGTCTCGCCTCGTTTGCGCCGGGCAAGAAACGCTCCGCCACGCTCGACGACTTCCCGGGAACATGATCGTCACCCACCCCGGGGAAGGTCCCAGCCGCGGGCCCAGCGCCCAGGCCGCGTGAACCGGAGGAGCCACCGAGCACGGGGATCACGGGGATTGGGATAGACAATGGGCCATGAGCGAGCCCCAGCAGACCACGGAGTCGACGACTCGGCGAGCGGGGCCCGAGCGGCCCGAGCCGTTGGCCCAGGAGCGGGAACGATGACCGAGGCCGTGGCGATCGCCTCCGCACTGCAGTTCCCCGAAGGACCGGTGGTGATGCCCGACGGGTCGATCGTGTTCGTCGAGGTCCGCCGGGGCACCCTCAGCCGGGTGGGCAGGGACGGGGTCGTCACCGTGGTCGCCGATCTCGGCGGCGGGCCCAACGGCGCGGCGATCGGCCCCGACGGGCACGTCTACGTGGCCAACAACGGCGGGTTCAAGTGGAGCGAGATGAACGGGCTGACCATCCCGTTCGACCTCGAGACCCGCTCCAACGAGCCCGACGGGTTCACCGGCGGCTGGATCGACCGGGTGGACCCCGCGACCGGCGAGCACACGGTGCTGTACCGGGAGTGCGACGGCAGGCCGTTCCGGGGCCCGAACGACCTCGTGTTCGACGCCCGCGGCGGCTTCTGGTTCACCGACTTCGGCAAGACCCAGGCCCGCACGGCCGACAAGGGCTTCCTCCACTACGCGCTCGCCGACGGCTCCCACGTCCACAGCGTCCCGGCCGCGATGTACGGCCCCAACGGGGTGGGCCTCTCCCCCGACGGCACCCGCGTGTACGTGGCCGAGAGCATGACCGGGCGACTGCTCGCGTGGGACCTCGCCGGCCCCGGTGAGGTGGTGAGCCCACAGCCCGAGATCGTCGCCGCCACCAAGAGCCACTTCGACTCGCTCGCGGTGGAGGAGGACGGCCGCGTGGTCGTCGCCGCGATCAGCCACGGACTCTGCATCGTCGACCCCGACGGCTCGGGCCACGAGTACGTGGAGCTCCCCGATCCGATGACGACCAACGTCTGCTTCGGCGGCCCCGACCGCAAGACTGCGTTCGCCACGCTCTCGGGCCACGGCCGGCTCGTGGCGCTCGACTGGCCGCGCCCGGGCCTCGCGCTCGCGTACTGAACCCACGGAGAACCCATGGCCAACGTCGCCGATCTCGTCCGCAGCCG
This sequence comes from Acidimicrobiia bacterium, assembly GCA_041659105.1. Classification (GTDB taxonomy): domain Bacteria; phylum Actinomycetota; class Acidimicrobiia; order IMCC26256; family PALSA-555; genus CAIUKV01. Next base: position 9,875 of record JBAZYX010000103.1, on the reverse strand, counting down.
CGCGGGCGACCCCCGAACCGCGATCCGCTTCGAGGACGAGTCGTGGACGTGGGACGAGTACGTGCGGGCCTGCGCGCAGCGCGCCGCGTACCTCCTGGACCAGCTCCCCGAGGGCGCACCCCCGCACGTGGGCGTGCTGCTCGACAACGTGCCCGACTACCTGATCTGGCAAGGCGCGACGGCCCTCACGGGCACGGTGCTCGTGGGCATCAACCCGACGCGGCGCGGCGCCGAGCTCGCGCGCGACATCACCTACACCGACTGCCAGCTCGTGGTCACGGAGGAGCGCCACCTGTCGTTGCTCGACGGCCTCGACCTCGGCGCGGCGAACGGCAGGCTCCTCGTGGTCGACGAGCCCGCGAGCGCGGCCGCGATCGCGCCGTACGCCGACGCCCCCCTCCCCGACACGCCGGTCGACGAGACGGGGATCTACCAGCTGCTGTTCACGTCCGGCACCAGCGGCGCGCCGAAGGCGTGCGTCCTCTCGCAGGCCCGGCTCGCGAAGAGCAGCTCGGTGATGACCACCAACGTCGGCCTCCACGCCGGCTCGGTGCTCTACATGATGATGCCGCTGTTCCACTCGAACGCGGTGATCACCGCGTTCTGCCCGTGGCTGATCTGCGGGGGCACTGCCGCGGTGCGCCGCCGCTTCTCGGCGTCGGGCTTCCTCCCCGACGTGCGCAAGTACGGCGTCACCTACTTCAACTACGTCGGCAAGCCGCTGTCCTACATCCTCGCCACGCCCGAGCAGCCCGACGACGCCGACAACCCCATCCAGGTCGCGTTCGGCAACGAGGCCGCCGACCTCGACATCGAGCGGTTCGGCACGCGGTTCGGCTGCACGGTCATCGACGGCTACGGCTCCACCGAAGGCGGCGCACACGTCACGCGCAGCCCCGAGATGCCCAAGGGCGCCCTCGGCATGCCCGCCGACGGCATCGTCGTCCTCGACCCGGAGACGCTCGCCGAGATGCCGCGGGCGGCATTCGACGCCGAGGGCCGCCTGCTCAACGCCGACGAGTGCATCGGCGAGATCGTCAACAAGAACGGCGCGCCGGGCTTCGAGGGCTACTACAAGAACGAAGAGGCGAACGCGCAGCGCATCCGCAACGGCTGGTACTGGACCGGCGACCTCGGCTACCGCGACGACGCCGGCTGGATGTACTTCGGTGGTCGCGACTTCGAGTGGATCCGCGTCGACGGCGAGAACTTCGCCGCCGCGCCGATCGAGCGCATCCTCGCCCGGCACGCGGCGGTCGTGCTCGCGGCCGCGTACGCGGTCCCCGACGAGGAGGTCGGTGACCAGGTGATGGCCACGCTCCTCGTGCGGCCGGGCGCCGACCTCGATCCCGAAGACTTCGACGAGTTCCTCGGCGAGCAGACGGACCTCGGCACCAAGTGGTCGCCGCGCTACGTCCGCGTCACAGAGGACATGCCGGTGACCGAGAGCCAGAAGCCGCTCAAGCGCCAGCTGCGCCGCGAGCGGTGGGACACCGACGAGATCGTGCTCTGGCGGCCGAGCAAGGGGGCCCCGCTCCAGCCGATGACGGCCGCCGACCGCGACGCCCTGCACGCCGAGTTCGAGCGGCACGGCCGCCTCGCCGCGCTCGACGTGGGATGAGCCGCTCGCGGCGACCGGGCCCTCGGCGCAACCGTCACCCGAGCCCCGCGTCCTGCGTACCCTGGACCCGATGCCCTACGTCGTCGGTGCGCTCGGATCGAAGCCCGTCTCGTCGAAGGGGATGGGACGCAACGCCGGTGGGGCGAGCGGCGGGCAACGGGAACCCAAGGGGCGCCGCCACGCCGTCGACCTCGACACCGGTGTGGCCGCGTGCGGGACGTTCGACTCGCTGCGGCTCTTCGACGACTACCCCTGGACCGCCGACGGGGACACCTGTCCGGCGTGCGAGGCGGTCGCTCCCTTCGAGCGCTGACGGTCGCGCTTGACGCGACCCAGCACGGGGTACACGCTCGTGACGGGAAGGGGGCCCATGCGAACGCAGGCCGCCAGCGGGACCGAGAGCGCGCCGAACCGGTTTGCTCAGGAGTTGTTCCGCGGGCTCCCCCGCCGGTACGACCTGCTCGGCGAGGTGCTGTCGTTCGGGCAGAACTCGCGGTGGCGCCGGGCCATGGTCGACCGGATCGTCGACGCGCGGCCCGGTCACGTGCTCGACGTGGCCACCGGCACCGCCGGCGTCGCCCTCCAGATCGCCGAACGGACGAACGCGCGCGTGACCGGCATCGACCTCACCGAGGCCATGCTGCGCGAAGGTCAGGCCCGCGTGCACCGCAGTCCGCGTCCGGACGACATCACGCTCAGCGCCGGCCGCGCCGAGGCGCTCCCGTTCCCGGACGCGACGTTCGACGCACTCACCTTCACCTACCTGCTGCGCTACGTCGCCGATCCCGCGGCCACCGTGCGCGAGCTCGCCCGGGTCCTCGAGCCGGGCGCGCCGATGGCCAGTCTCGACTTCGCGGTACCGACCGGCGTGGTGTGGCATCGGGCGTGGTGGCTGTACACGCGCGCGATCCTCCCGGTCGGAGGCCTGCTCGGCGGGGGCGACTGGGTTCGGGTCGGCCGGTTCCTCGGCCCGAACATCTCGGGGTTCTACCGGGCGCACCCGGTGTCCACCATCGTCGACGCGTGGCACGACGCGGGCATGGTCGACGTGGGCACGCGCACGATGAGCCTCGGCGGTGGCCTGGTCATGTGGGGACGCAAGGCCGGTGACTGACACCACACCGCGCCCGGCGTACTACGCGGCCGGACCGGGACGCCTGCGCGAGTGGTGGACGATCCTGCACCCGCCGTACACCGCGTGGCACCTCGCGTACGTGGTGATCGGCGCGTCCCTCGCGCCGAGCGTCCACGCCGGTCGGCTCGTCGCGTCGCTCGTCGCGTTCTTCGCGGCCGTCGGCGTCGCCGCGCACGCGCTCGACGAGCTCCACGGCCGGCCGTTGCGCACCCACATCCCCACCCGCACGCTGGAGGTCGCGGCCGCGGCCGGGTTGCTCGTCGCGGTCGGCCTCGGGATCGCCGGCATCACGGTCGTCGGGTGGTGGCTGGCGCCGTTCGTGGTCGCGGGCCCGGTGCTCGCGCTCGGCTACAACCTCGAGCTGTTCGGCGGCCGCATCCACACCGACCTCGGCTTCGCGGTGGCGTGGGGCGCGTTCCCCGTGCTCACCGCGTACGTCGCGCAGACGGACACGATCCGGCTCGACGCAGTGGTCGTGGCCGGCGCCGCCCTCCTCGTGTCCCTCGCCCAGCGCGCCCTGAGCACCCCGGCGCGCACGTTGCGACGCCGGACCCGCGCCGTGTCCGGTCGCGTCGAGCTCGCCGACGGCCGCACGGTCGCGATCGACACGGATGTGCTGCTGGCTCCGCTCGAGCGGGCGTTGCGGTGCTGCTCGTGGGCGATGGTGACCCTCGCCGCGGGCCTCCTGCTGGTGCACGCGACCTGAGCGCGCCCGCCGGGCCCTGCGTTACGTTGCCGGCATGAACGACCCCGCCGACGCACCCCCGACCTGGCCGGAGTTCCGGTGCCGCGACGAGGCCGTGGTCCCGGCCCCTGTCGAGACGGTCTGGGCCGCGATCACCGAGCTCTCGACCTACGCGGCGTGGTGGACCCTGATCCGCGTCACTCCGCTCGACCCCGCGGGGGGAACGCGCCTGGCCCTCGGCGTGCGCTTCCACATCGTGGGCGCCCGGCCCGGCCAACCCGCCGCCGGGGGCTGGAACGTCGAGGTCACCGGCGTGGTGCCGAACGAGCGCGTCGACCTCGCCTACACCGACGGCGACCTCGTCGGCACCGTGTCGTGGGAGGTCGCCGCCGTCGACGGCGGCACGAGCGTGGCGTACGTGTACCACGGCGTGCGGCCCACCCACGCCGGCAGCGCGGCGAGCTTCGAGCGCTACGGCACCGGACTGCACAGCGTGGCCATGGCCGTGGACGCGCTCGCCGGCCTGGCCCGGTACCTCACCGGCCGACCGCTCGACGACGCGTGGCGCGCGCGGGTGCAGGCCGCGATGGCCGAGGGCCTCGCCGCGCTCCCCGAGCTGTCGGGCTGAGCCCGCCGACGCGGGCGCGGCCCGCGGCCGACGAGCCGGTCGTCGCGCCCTTCCTGTCAGCGCGTGCCGCCGTGGAGCCGGATGCGCACGGTGTCGCACTTGGTTCTGTTATCTGATAAACTTGTCATATGATCAGTCCACCGATCTCTGAGATCAAGGCCGAGCTGTTCAAGGCCCTGGCCCACCCGGCCCGGATCCGGGTGCTCGAGCTCCTCGCCGAAGGCGAGCGCTCGGTGGGCGAGATGCAGCCCCTCGTGGGCCTGGAGTCCTCGCACCTGTCCCAGCAGCTCGCCGTCCTGCGCCGGGCCCGCCTCGTCACCACCCGCAAGGAGGGCGCCGCGGTCGTCTACGCGATCAAGGACCCGCTGATGATCGAGCTCCTCGCGGTGGCCAAGCGGCTCCTCATCAACTCCCTGGCCGAGACCGAGGACCTCCTCGCCGACCTGCGGTCCGGCTGATGGACCGCGTCACCGCTGCGCTCCGAGCCGGCGCCCGCCCCGTGGCCCGGCTGCTCCCGCGCCGCTCCGACTACGGGCGGCTGCGCCGCTCGTGGAAGGGCGACGTCCTCGCCGGGGTGACCGTGGGGGTCGTGGCGCTCCCGCTCGCCCTCGCGTTCGGGATCACCAGTGGCCTCGGGGCCACCGCCGGGCTGATGACCGCGATCGTGGCGGGGTTCGTGGCGGCCACGTTCGGGGGCTCCAACGTCCAGGTGTCGGGGCCGACCGGCGCGATGACCGTGGTGCTCGTCCCCCTCGTCGCCAAGTACGGCGCCGACGCGGTGTACGTGGTCGGCCTGATGGCCGGCGTGATCGTGGTCGGCGCGGCGTTCGCCCGCCTCGGCCGGCTGCTCGCCTACATCCCGTGGCCGGTGATCGAGGGCTTCACCATCGGCATCGCCGTGATCATCTTCCTCCAGCAGGTGCCCAACGCCCTCGGGGTGGCCAAGCCCGAGGGCGAGAATCCCGCGGCCGTGGCCGTGCGCGCCGCGGCCGACGCGTTCGGCGCGGGGAGCCTCGCCACCATCGGGCTCGTCGCGCTCACGGTGGCCGTGATGCTCGTCGCCCCCCGCATCCATCGCTCGCTCCCTGCCTCGCTGCTCGGTGTGCTCGTCACCACCGTGGTCGCGTTGACGAGCGGGGCGGACGTCGCCAAGATCGGCGCGCTCCCCGACTCGATCCCCGCGCCGTCGCTTCCGGGCCTCTCGGTCGGGCAGATGCGCGACCTGCTCGGTGCCGCGTTCGCGATCGCCGCGCTGGCCGCGATCGAGAGCCTCCTCTCGGCCAAGGTCGCCGACGGCATGGCCGACACCGGCAAGCACGACCCCGACCGCGAGCTCTTCGGACAGGGCCTCGCCAACCTCGCGTCGCCGCTGTTCGGTGGCATGCCCGCCACCGGCGCGATCGCCCGCACCGCGGTCAACGTCCGCGCGGGCGCTCGCACCCGCGTCTCGGCGATCGTGCACTCGGTGCTCCTGGTCGTCGTGGTGCTCTTCCTCGGCGGGCTGGTGGGCAAGATCCCCCTCGCCGCGCTCGCCGGGGTGCTCATGGTCACCGCGGTTCGCATGGTGGAGGTCCACAACGTGCGCTCCGTGCTGCGGTCGACCCGGGCCGACGCCGCGGTCCTCCTGCTCACGGCCACCGCGACGATCGCGTTCGACCTCATCGTCGCGGTGGAGATCGGCATCGCGGTCGCCGCGCTGTTGGCGCTGAGCTCGGTGGCCCGCAACAGCACCGCGACGCTCGAGCCGGTCATGGGGGCCGGGGAGATCGACGGCGACGCCGAGGTGGACCTGCTGAAGGAGGGCATCGTCGCCTACCGCATCGACGGCGCCATGTTCTTCGGTGCCGCGCAACGCTTCCTCACCGAGCTCACCGCGGTGAGCGATGTGCGCGTCGTCATCCTCCGGCTGCCCGACCTCCAGGTCCTCGACGCGACCGGAGCGCAGGCGCTCGGTGAGATCGTGGCCGAGCTCGAGGCACGCCACATCACGGTCCTGCTGAAGGGCCCGAGCCCCGAGCACCTCCGCATCCTCGGCGCGGTCGGAGCGCTCGACCGCCTGGCCCACCAGAACCACGTGTTCGCCGATCTCGATGCCGCGGTGGCGCACGCACGCGTGCACGCGGCGCGCGCCGAGCACTCAGCCGTCGACGACGCCGGCATCCCCGACGACGCCGACGCCGACGCCGCCTGACGCGGCCCGCGGCGCGCGGCGGGTCGCCCACTCGATCGCGGCCGCGAGCACGGAGACCACGAGCGCCAGCACGCCGAGGTGGAGCCACACGCGCCGGCGGAACGCGTCGACGCCCCAGTCGCGTGCGTCGGTGATCACGAAGCGCAGGGGAACGTGGTCGAGGAAGACGCCCTTGGTGGTGCCACCCGGACGACGGCGTACAGCGCCACCTGGCTCCACGCGAGGACGCGCCCGGTCTTGACCTCGACCAGGAGCACCGCGACGACCGCGAGCACGGCCGCTCCCCACCCCAGCGCGCGGGTCACGACAACGGGCGGAAGCGCACGCCGGCGTCGGTGGTCACGATGTGGCCGGCCGTCGGCGGTGGGAAGTGCGTGCCGATGACGAGGACGTCGCGGTCGAGGCACTCGGCCACCAGTGCCCGCCGTGTCGCGCTCGACTGCTCGCCGTCGGAGTCGACCACGGTGAACCAGTCGGGCTCCATCAGCTGCACCGGGCTGTGCACGCAGTCGCCGGTGATGATCGCCTCCGCCCCGTCGGAGCGGATCCGCACCGACACGTGACCCGGCGAGTGCCCCGGAGTGTGCACGAGCGACACCGATCCGGTGACCACGTGGTCGACGTCGACGAGGTCGACGACACCGAAGTCGAAGAGCGGCGTCACCGCGTCGTCGAACGTGATGGCCGACGCGGCCGCGCGCGCCTCCTCGGATGCCGCGCTCCAGTGCTCGTACTCCGTTCGGGCGAGGAGGTACCGCGCGTTCGGGAAGGTGGGCACCCACGCGCCGTCGACCCACATGGTGTTCCAGCCCACGTGGTCGAAGTGGAGGTGCGTGCAGATCACGGCGTCGACGTCCTCGCGGGCGAACCCGACGTCGGCGAGCGCCGTGAGGAACGAGCCGTCGTTGCTCATGGGCGCGAACAGCCCGGGGAGCGGCCGCTGGCCGACGCAGGTGTCGACGACGATCTTGCGGCCCTCGGACTCCAGGCACAGGGCCTGGATCGAGATCCGGACGTTGCCGTCGTCGTCGAGCGCCCAGGGCTTCATCCACTCGCCGTGGGCGGCGAGCGCCTCGGGCGAGGACGACGGGAAGAATCCCCCCGCCGGGAAGGCGGCGTCCTGCTCGAGTGCCCGGGTCACGGGCACCGATCCCACCACCCAACGCATTTCGGACATGGCCCGCTCCCCCTGTCGCCCGATACGGTCACGACGAATCGCCATGCTCGCAGAGGAGACGACCCGCCGCCATGCCGGACACCCTGGAACCCAGCGCCGAACGTGAAGCCGACCAGATGCTCGCCGGAACGGTGGCCGTGGTCACCGGCAGCGGGCGCGGCATCGGCCGTGCCCACGCGATGCGGCTCGCCGCCTACGGCGCCAAGGTCGTGGTGAACGACCTCGGCGTGGCCGCCGACGGCAGCCCCACCGCGGAGACGCCGGCCGAGGAGACGGCCGCCGCGATCCGCGCCGCCGGCGGCGAGGCCGTGACCGACGCGAGCGACATCTCCACCGCGGCCGGCGGCGAGGCGGTGATCCAGCGCGCGCTCGACGAGTGGGGCCAGATCAACATCGTGGTCAACAACGCCGGCTTCGGGCGCCCGCGCATGGTGTTCAACCTCGCGGAAGACGAGTGGGACGACGTGATCCGCGTCCACCTCAAGGGCACGTTCGCGGTGACGGCACCCGCCACCCGCTGGTGGCGCAGCGAGGCCAAGGCGGGCCGCGAGATCTACGGGCGCGTGGTCAACACGTCGACCGGATTGCTCGTGATCGGCGGCGCCGGCCAGTCGAACTACGTCGCCGCGAAGGCCGGCATCCTCGCGTTCGGGGAGGCGATCGCCACCGAGCTCGAGCCGTACGGCGTCACGGTCAACACGATCCTGCCCGGGGCGCGCACCCGTCTCGCGGCGGTCGGCTGGCGCACGGCCCGCAACGCCGAGCGCGGCCCCGACGCGTTCGACCACCAGAGCCCGGTCCACGTGGCCGAGCTCGTGTGCTACCTCGCGTCCCCGTACGCGCAGTACATGAGCGGGCAGTCGTTCCAGGTGAGCGGCGCCCGCATCGAGCACGTGCACACCTTCGTCGGCGCCGAGCTGCTCCAGCGCGCGGACCGCGGATGGACCGCCGGCGACCTCAAGGGCGAGATGCCCCGCCTGTTCGGGGTGGGCCCGTACCGGTCGGACCCGCCGCCCAAGGAGTGGCAGGAGCAGTACCGGGCCAAGGGCACCGCGTCCACCGCACCCTCGTAGCCCGTCGGAGAGAGGAACCACCATGGAGATCCACGACCTGCTGGCCAAGGCGAACGACAGCATCCACGTCGAGCGCGTCTTCGGAACGCCGATCGAGCGCGACGGCGCGCTCGTGATCCCGGTTGCCTCCGTGCAGGGCGGGGGCGGCGGGGGCGGCGGCACGGGCGTCGGTCCCGGCGGCGAAGGCGAGGGCAGCGGGTCCGGTGGCGGCTACGGCGTGCGGGCCCGACCCGTCGGCGTGTTCGTCGTGCGCGACGGCATCGTCACGTGGCAGCCCGCCGTCGACCCGAACCGGATCATCGCGGTGGCCGCGGTCGTGAGCGTGGTCGCGCTCCTCACGTTCGGGTCGATCCGGCGGGTCAAGCTCCGCCACCGCCGGTAGCCGACGTGGGTGACTTCCCGATCGTCGACGTCGACTCCCACTTCATGGAGCCGCCCGACCTCTGGGCCGAGCACCTCGAGCCGGCGTTCCGCGGGCGCGGCCCGGTCGGCGACGCCGACCGCGGCGGTGCGACCGTCGACGGTGACCGCCGCTTCCCCACCGTCAGCTGGCGCAGCCGTCGCGGCGGGCTGTCGACGCTGAACGACATGTGGGCGAAGGAGTACGCCCGCTACGACCAACGGGGCTGGGACCCCGAGGCCTACGTCATGGCCGCCGACGACCAGGGCATCGACCAGATGGTCCTGTACCCGAGCCGCGGGCTCATGCAGGTGTCGGCCTGGGGGCTCGACCCCGCGCTCGCGGGCGCGATCGTGCGCGCCTACAACGACTGGGCGGCAAAGTTCGTGGCCCACGCACCCGACCGGTTGCTCGCGGTCGGCCAGCTCGACCTGCGCGACGTCGATGCCGCGATCGCGGAGGCCCGGCGCGGCGTCGAGCAGCACGGGTTCCGCGGGTTCTTCGTGATGCCCGAGCCGCCGCTGCCCGGGGTCACGCTCGAACGCGCCTACTACGACCCGCTGTGGTCCGCGCTCGAGGAGCTCGACGTCGCGCTCGCGCTCCACAACGTCGCGGGCACCGGGCTCGGGCAGATCGGTGCCGACCGGTTCGGGCCGTGGGCGCTGCCGCGGATCGCGGCCGCGTTCCCGCTCGAGTCGCAGCTCACGCTGTTCTCGTTCCTCGTCGGCGGGATCTGCGACCGTCACCCCGGTCTGCGGGTGGTCGTGCTCGAGTCGGGCGCGGGCTGGCTGCCGTTCTGGCTGTGGTGGCTCGACGAGCTGTACGAGCGCTACGAGGGCCTCGACTGTGACGAGCTGTCGGCCCCGCCGAGCGAGCTCTTCCGGCGCCAGTGCTTCGTGTCGGCCGAGATGGAGGAGCCCCGTCTCGACGCGGTGGTGAATGCGTTGGGCGCCGGCTGCATCGTC
>JBAZYX010000102.1:0-14661 GCA_041659105.1 Acidimicrobiia bacterium | reverse complement strand
GAGGTCCACGCTCACCGTGCGCACCTCCACGCGGTGCGCGGCGCGCACCGCGGCGGCGGTGGCCTCGAGCGGCTCGGACCGGCGAGCCACGAGGACGACGTTCACGCCCTCGGCCGCGATCCGGTGCGCGAAGCACTCGCCGATGCCTTCGGATCCCCCGAGCACGAGCGCCCAGGGCCCGTACCGCGCCGCGAAGGCGTTCGCGGTCGACAGGTTCTCGTCCACGGTCCAACCCTCGCGCACGGCAGCCGACCGACGCCATCGAGCGGTGGCGTCCGCGCCGCGCCTCAGTCGATGACGCCGTCGGCGACGAGCCGGCCGTACTCGTCGTCGTCCAGCCCGAGCATGTCGCGCAGCACCCGGTCGTTGTCCTGGCCCATGGCCGGCCCCGGGCGCACGTCGGCCACCGTGCGGCTCGTCTTCACGTACGCGCCGTAGATCGTCTCGGTGAACCCGAGCGGGTGCACCACCTCGATGAACGTCCCGCGCGCGCAGTAGTGCGGGTCGTGCAACAGGTCGGCCACGTTCAACACGGGCGCGGCCGCGACCCCGTGGTGCTGGAGCGCGTCGGCGAGCGCGTGGTCGTCCTGGTCGCGGGTCCACTCGGCGAGGTGCGCGTGGAGCTCGTCGATGGCCCCGCGCCGGCCCGCGGCGGTGGCGAAGCGCGCGTCACCGGCCCAGGCGGGCGCCCCCATCGCGGCGACGAGCCCGCGCCACTCCTCGTCGGTGCAGACCGCGATGCTGATCCAGCGGTCGTCCCCCGTGCAGGGGAACAGTCCGTGGGGCGCGCCGACCCCGAGTGGGTGGCGGTTGCCGATCGGCCCGGCCACGCGGCCGTTCATCGTGAGGTCCATGAGCGCGGGCCCCATGAGCTGGAGCACGCCCTCCTGCTGGGAGTAGTCGACGTGCTGACCCCGGCCCGTGGCCCGCCGGTGGAACAGCGCGAGGAGCGCGCCGATCGCGCCCACGATGCCCCCGAGCGGGTCGGCGAACGCGTTCTCCATCGTCACCGGCCCGGACGCGTCGTACCCGGTGATGCTGTCGAGCCCGGCGATGCTGCACAGGCTGGTGCCATAGGTCCGCACGGACGACAGCGGGCCGTCGAGCCCGGCCGCGGGCATCGACACGTAGACGACGTCGGGGCGCACCGCCGACAGCGCGTCGTAGCCGAGGTCGAGACGGTCCATCACCCCGACCCCGAAGTTCTCGAGCACCACGTCGCAGTGCGCGACGAGCCGGCGGGCGAGGTCCTGCCCGCGCGGGTCGCGCAGGTTGAGCGTGACCGACCCGTTGCTCGCCCAACCCGCGTGGTTCTGGAGCGACCGGTCGGGGCTCGCGATCCCCTCGGCGAACGGCGGGAGCGTCCGGTTGATGTCGATGCGCGCGTGCGACTCGATCTTGATCACGTCGGCGCCGAGGAAGCCGAGCGTCTGGCCGGCCACCGGGCCGACCCAGCTCCAGCCGAAGTTCGCGACCCGGATCCCCGCCAGGGGCAGGTTCGCGGGGGCACTCACGCCAGGACCTCGGCCGTGTGCGCGCCGAGCAACGGTGCCGGACCGGCGGGACCGCCCGGGCAGTCGGGCAGCCGGATCGGCGCGCCGAACACCGTGGTGGGCCCGAGCACGGGGTGGTCGAGGGTCACGAGCTGGCCCCGGGCCGCGAGGTGTGGATGCGCCACCAGCTCGGCGATCGTGTAGATCGCCGTGGTCGGGCAGCCATTGGCCTGGCAGCGGTCCATCACCTCCTGCTTGGGGAGGGGCAGCGTCCACTGCTCGAGCATCTCGTAGAGGAAGTCGGCGTTGCGGCCCCGCTCGAGGAGGTCACGGAAGATCTCGGGCGCGGCCCAGTCGGGGTTGCCCATCGCCGCGCACAGGCCGTCCCACTGCGCGGCCTCCAACGCGATCATCCACACGAACCCGTCGGCGCAGGGCAAGATCCGGGCCGGCGCCGCGAGGGACATGCCGGAGCCGCTGCGGCGCTCGAACCGGCCCTCCTGCGCGTACGCGCCGATGTTCTGCGCGCCCGTGAACAGCGCGGCCACCGCTTCTGCAGTCGAAACGTCGAGGTGCTGACCGCCCACCACCGCGCGTCCGTAGAGCGCGCCGAGCGTCCACGCCGCGGCGACGTAGCCGCCGAAGAAGTCGGCCGAGAATGTGCCGTGCTCCAGTGGCGCGCGGTCACGCGCGCCGCAGTACCGGCTGCCCGTCGCGGTGAAGTGGTAGGCGTTGAGGTCGTACGCGTTCCAGTCGGCACACGGTCCGGTCTGCCCGAACGGCGTGATCGAGGTCATCACCAGCTCGGGGGACGCGTCCGCGAGCGACGCGTAGTCGAGGCCCCAGGCCCGCATGTCGGCCGGGCGCTGGTTCTCCACGAACACATCGGCGCGCGCGAGCACGTTGCGAAGCGCCGCCTGCCCGTCGGTGGTGGTCACGTCGACGAGCGCGCTGCGCTTCCCCGTGTTGAGGAAGAAGAAGAGACCGCTCGCCTCCGGATCGGGCCGGTCGCCGGGGAACGGCCCCCACGTCCGGGCCACGTCACCGGCCGGCGCGCGCTCCACCTTGATCACCTCGGCGCCGTAGTCGGCGAGCAGCCGCGCGCAGAACGGCGCCGACACCCCGTCGCCGAGCTCCACCACGGTCACGCCCGCCAGCGCGCCCGTGCTCATCCGCGGCACTCCTCGACCATGCGCGCAACCGCCTCGTCGTCGGCCGGGTCCCCGAGCGGCAAGCCGATCTCCTGCGCGAGGCCGTCGTAGCGCTCGTGCAGCACCGCGGGCAGCTCCGCGTACGTGCCGGTGGGCACCAGCACGTCGAGCATCTCGTCGGTGATCTCGGGAGCGAGCTCGCCCCAGCGGCCCTCGCGGATCATGCGCCGGAGCCGCTCTCCCACGTCCCGCCAGCCGTAGAGATCCAGGCTGTGCATGTACTCGCGGGTGGAGTACAGGATCGCGAGGAGGCCGCGGGCGCCCTCCCGGCTGCGCGCCACGGCCGCCGCGTCGGGCCCGGTCGCGCACATCGCGTTCACGATGATCGCCACCTCACCGGGATCGCGCCCCCGCCGCGCCGCGCCGCGCGTCAGGTTCGGCAGGGTGATCTCGCGCAGGAACCGCGGGTCGCTGTTGGTGGGATGGGTGTTGATCGCGTCGGCGAGCTCGCCCGCCACCGCGGTCATGTGCGGTCCGATGCCGGCGATCACGATGCGCAGGTCGGGATGCTCGAGCTTCGGCGGCTTCATGTAGTCCTGCATGCGGGTGAAGCGGTAGTGCTCGCCCTCGTAGTGCAGCGGCGTGCCGTGCTGCCAGCAGTCGAAGATCGCGCGCAACGACTCGACGTACTCGCGCATGCGCGGCGCGGGCGGACCCCACGCCATCGAGTAGCGATCCACGATGATCGGGCGCACCAGCGGTCCGAGCCCGAGCTCGAAGCGCCCGCCCGAGAGCGCCTGGAGATCCCACGCGGCAACCGCGGTGGTGTACGGGCTGCGGGCGAACGCGACCAGGCCGCTCGTGCGGATCGCAACCCGGCTCGTGGCGCCCGCGACCGCGGCCGCCGTCATCGGGCCGTCGTGGATGGCGTCGGCCACCGCGATGCCGTCGAAGCCGAGCTGCTCGGCCCGCCGCGCGAAAGCCGCCACGTCGGCCAGCGGCATGTGGAGGTCGACCGACGCCCAGACCTTGTCGAACACCGGGCTCACGCCGCGCTCACTCGCCGTCGGGCAACGCGTAGAGCGTGCGCACCGACTGGCTCATCAGGTTCACCACGTCGACGCGCGGCAGCGTGCACAGGAAGTCGAATGCGCCCCGGTTCCCCTCCCCGGCCACCCAGGTGGGCCCGTCGCCGAGGTGGGCGAGACCTTCGCGGGCCACGTCGTCGGGCTCCATTCCCGGGAACGCCTCGGACCCGATGTGGGCGCCGCTGCTCGCCATCGCCGGCGTCTTCGTCGCGCCGGCCACGAGCGCGAGCACGTCGACGCCCTGCGGGCCGAGCTCGGCCCACAGCCCTTCGGCGAGCACGAGGTCGAATGCCTTGGTCGCCGAGTAGGTGACGGTGCGGGCCGCGCCGGCCACCGCCGACATCGACGTGACGAAGATCATCCCGCCCCGGCCGCGCGCGGCCATGTGCCCGCCGAAGTGGTGGGCCACCCGCACCGGCCCGACGCAGTTGAGCCGCACGAGCATGAGCCGGTCGTCGACCGTGCCGTCGAGGAAGCGGGGGATGCCATGGGTGGCGCCCGCGTTGTAGACCACCAGGCCCACGTCGAGGCCGTGGGTCGCGCCGGCGAGGCGCGAGCCCATGTCGTTCGCGGTGAGGTCCACGCTCGCCGTGCGCACCTCCACGCCGTGCGCGGCGCGCACCGCGGCGGCGGTGGCCTCGAGCGGCTCGGGCCGGCGGGCCACGAGGACGACGTTCACGCCCTCGGCCGCGATCCGGTGGGCGAAGCACTCGCCGATGCCTTCGGACCCGCCGAGCACGAGCGCCCAGGGCCCGTACCGCGCCGCGAAGGCGTTCGCGGTCGACAGGTTTCCGGTCATGGGCAACCCTCGCGCACAGCTGTCGTCCGAGGCCATTGCACTCTGGGGCGACCGCATCCGGGCGATCGTCCCCGACGCCGAGCTGGTCGCATTCGACCCCGCGACCGGCGCGATCCCCGGCGACCCGCCCGAGGTGGGCTGGCTGTCGGTCGACGTGCTCCGCAACGCGGACAAGGCGTTCATCGACGCGCTGATCGCGTCGGCGCCGTTGCGCTGGGTGCAGTCGGCCGGCGCGGGCTACGACACCTGGCACTTCCAGCAGCTCCTCGGCCGCGGGGTGCGGCTCACGACCGCGCACGTCAACAACGTGCCGATCGCCGAGTACGTCCTGCGCGAGGTGCTCGACCGGTTCCAGCGGGCCGACCGCTGGCGCGCCGGCGCCGTCGCGCACCGCTGGGAGCACCACGAGTGGCGCGAGGTGATGGGCAGCACCTGGCTCGTCGTCGGCGTGGGCGCGATCGGCAGCGCGGTGGCCGAGCGGGCCCGGGCGTTCGGCGCCCACGTGATCGGGATCCGGCGCACGCCCGACGGCACCGAGCCGGTCGACGAGATGGTCGGCCCCGACGCGCTCCTCGCCCAGGTCCCCCGCGCCGACGTGGTCGTCCTCACGCTCCCCGCCACCGACGACACCCACCATCTCGTCGACGACGGCTTCCTCGGCGCGATGCAGCCCGACGCCGTGCTGGTGAACGTGGCGCGCGGCGCGATCGTCGACGAGGACGCGCTGATCCGCGCGCTCGACGCCGGCCGCCCCGACTTCGCGGTGCTCGACGTGGTGGAGACCGAGCCACTCCCCACCGAGTCGCCGTTGTGGGACCACCCGAAGATCGTGGTGACCCCGCACTCGAGCTCGGGGGGCCACGGGCGGTTCGCCCGCGGCGCCGACCTGTTCGCCGACAACCTCCGCCGCTACGGCGCCGGCGAGCCGCTGATCCACGAGGTCGCGGGAGCCTGAGCTGCCCCACCGGGTAGACTGACAGGGCAATTGAGGGCGTTTTGCCGGATTTCGGCGTGCCCAGCGCATGCCTTGGGTAGGGATTCTCCGGGCCAACCGAGGAGATCACCCGCATGTCCGCGATCCAGATCGCCAACGAACCCATCTCGTCGCGCCTGCGGATCGGGCTGGTGGCGCCGCCGTGGCTCACCGTCCCCCCGATCGGGTACGGCGGCACCGAGCGGGTCATCGCCCTGCTCGCCGACGGGCTCGTGGCCCGCGGCCACGACGTCACCCTGTTCGCCGCGGCCGGCTCCGACACCCGGGCCACTCTCAGGACCCCCCTCGCGTCGGCGCCGCCGTTCATCAACACCGGCCGCGACGACGAGACGTTCCACGCGCTCACCGCGTTCCTCGCGGCCGACGAGTTCGACATCGTCCACGACCACACCACCCTCGGCCCCGTGTTCGCGGCCGTCCACGAGGGCGGCCCGCCGGTGATCCACACCCTGCACGGCCCGTGGACCCCGGGGGTGCGCCGCACCCTCGGCCTCATCGCCGAGCGCGTCCACCTCGTGGCCATCAGCCACGCGCAGCGCGCCGCGAACCCCAACGTGCCGTATGCGGGCGTGGTCCACAACGGCGTCGACATCACCACGCACCCGTTCCGGGCCGAGAAGGAGGAGTTCCTCGTCTTCGTCGGCCGGATCAACGCGGAGAAGGGCCCCGAGACGGCGATCGACGTCGCCCACGCCGCCGGCATGCCCCTCACCATGATCGTGAAGCGCTCCGAGCCCGAGGAGTGGGAGTACTGGGACAAGGTCGTGCTCCCCCGCCTCGACGACGACGTCACCGTGATCGAGCAGCCGTCCCACGCGCTGAAGGTCGAGCTCGTGGGCCGGGCCAAGGCCGCGCTGTGCCCGATCAACTGGCCCGAGCCGTTCGGCCTGGTGCTCGCCGAGGCGCTCGCCTGCGGCACCCCGGTGATCACCCGACCGCTCGGCGCCGCGCCCGAGATCGTGGTCGACGGCGTCAACGGGTTCCTGTGCGAGACGAACCGCGAGATGGTCGACGCGGTGGCCCGGATCGGCGAGATCTCGCCCCAGGTCTGCCACGACCACGCCGCGGAGTACTTCTCGGCCGACGCGATGGTCTCGGGCTACGAGCGCGTCTACGCGTCGGTGCTCGCCGGCACGCGCACCCGGAAGCTGTTCGCTACGGGGCGGTGAGCGGGGGGCGCGCTTCGTGCTCCACCCGGAGGTGACCGGCGCCGGTCACGTCCATCACACCGTGCTCCACCGAGATGGTGACGGTCTCGCCGCCCATCTCGATGTCGCGCACCTCGAGCCGCTGCATCCACGCGGGCAGCGCGGGGTCGACCCGCAGCTCACCGTGGATCACCGACGGGTCGAGGCGCAGCAGCGTGCGCAGCCACAGCATCGGTGACGCCGCGGCCCAGGCCTGGGGCGAGCACGACGTGGGGTAGCTCGCGGGCGTGGCCGGGCGGCCGCGCTCGAACCCGGCGAACAGCTCGGGGAGCCGGCCGTCGTACGCGGCGGCCACGTCGAGCTGGGCCCGGATCACGCGGTGCGCCTCGTCGACGAAGCCGTAGCGCATCAGCCCCGCGGCGATGAGCGCGTTGTCGTGCGGCCACACCGACCCGTTGTGGTAGCTCACCGGGTTGAACGCGGTCATCGACGTGGCGAGCGTGCGGATGCCCCAGCCCGAGAACATCTCGGGCGACATCAGCTTCTCGGCCACGAGCGTGGCCTTCTCGGGGTCGACGATGCCGGTCCACAGGCAGTGGCCCATGTTGGACGCGAGCGCGTCGATCGGCTGCTTGTCGGCGTCGAGGCCGAGCGCGTACCAACCGTGCTCGTCGAGCCAGAAGTCCTCGTTGAACCGCTCGTAGAGGGCGGTGGCCTTCGCGCTGTACTTCTCGTAGGTCTCGGCGTCGCTGTGCTCCCAGGCGAAGTGCGCACGGGCGAGGTACGCGGAGTACACGTAGCCCTGCACCTCGCACAATGCGATCGGCGGCTCGGGGAAGCGGCCGTCCATGAACCGGACGCCGTCCCACGAGTCCTTCCAGCCCTGGTTGGCGAGGCCGCGGCTCGTGTGGCGCGCGTACTCGACGTAGCCGTCGCCGTCGCGGTCGCCGAAGTCCTCGATCCAGGCGAGGGCGCGGTCGGCGTGCGGCAGGAGCCGGTCGACGGTCTCGTCGGCGAGGCCCCAGCGGCGCAGCTCGCCGAGCAGCATCACGAACAGCGGCGTCGCGTCGATCGAGCCGTAGTACACCTCGCCCGAGGAGAGCGACGGCCGGGCCGCGGCGCCGAAGCGCATCTCGTGGAGGATCTTGCCCGGCTCCTCCTCGGTGTCGGGGTTCACGTCGTCGCCCTGGAAGCGGGCCAGGGTCTCGAGCACCCCCTCGGCGAGCCGAGGCTCGGCGATGAGGCTCATCGACGCGGTGAGGAGCGAGTCACGGCCGAACACGGTCATGAACCACGGCGCGCCCGCGGCCACGATCGGCACCTCGGGATGGTCGGGGTCGAAGATCCGCAGCGCGCCGAGATCCTCGCTCGCGCGGTGCAGGGCTCTGTCGAAGAGCTCGTCGTCGGTGTCGACCACCGGCATCGTGGCCCGCCAGGACGCGAGCCGGCGCGCCGGGAGCGCGTCCATCTCGGTCGCGCCGCAGCCGAACCACGGCGCCAGCTCCTCCCCCGCCACCGCGGTGGTGATCTGGAGGCAGCCCTCCCAGGTCTCACGCGGCGCGAGCGTCATCGAGCGCACGAAGGTGGTGCCCTGGCGCTCGAGCTCGCTCCCCACGTCGATGGCGACGGTCTTCTCCACGCTCGTCGACGTGTCGCGGAAGGTGAGTCCGGCGGCGCGCGGGGTGCACGTGATCCCGTCGCGGGGGATCTCGCGGTGCTCCTTCACCTCGAACAGGTCGGCGAAGTCGACGTCGGCGGTGAGCTCGATCACCACGGCAACCGGATCGCTGCCGTAGTTGGTGACGGTGAGCAGGTCGCGCATGCCCTGGCCGATGTTGCGCTCGCGGAACACCACCACGTCGGAGTCGGCCCTGCCCGCGGCCGGGTGCACGCGGCCCACGAACATGGCGCTGAACGGCGAAGGGACGTCGACGGTGAGCGGCTCGATGCGGTAGCCGTTGATCCGCAGCTGCCAGCACGACAGCACCCGGGTGTCGAGCACGAACAGGCCGTGGGGCATGTCGGGGTTGAGGTCGCCGGTCCGGCCGGAGAGGCAGAAGGTCTGGCCTTCCACGAGCGTGACCGCGCCATCGGTGTGCGCGAGCGAGGTCACCGCGACGGTGCCTTCATACGGTGACGGCGTCTCGGGCACTCGCGCGAGGGTAGGGCCTGCGCGCGGGATCAGTCCTTCGGCGGTGCGGGGCTGCCGAAGTGGTGGCCCTGGGCGCGGTCGACCCCGAGCCGGGCGAGCGTGGCCGCCTGGTCGGCGGTCTCCACCCCCTCGGCGACGGTGCCCTTGCCGGTGGCGCGCGCCAGCGCCACGACCGCGGCGCAGATCCCGGTTGCGGTCCTGTCGGTGGTGACGTCGGCCACGACCGAACGGTCGATCTTGAGCACATCCGACGGGTAGTCGCGCAGCGCGGCGAGCCCGAGGACGCCGGTGCCGAAGTCGTCGATGGCGATCATCACGCCGCGCGCCGAGAGGGCACGCAGCGCGACCGGCGGCGGCCGGCGGCGCCGTGACCCGCCGGCGAGCCCGTGGGGCTCGGTCACGTCGAGGCACAGGCGCGCGGGGGTGAGGCCGTGCTCGGCGAGCGCGGCGCACACCTGCGCCTCGAGCCCAGGGTCGGCGGACTGGCGGGCGCCGAGGTTGACCGAGACGGTGAGGCCGGCATGGCCGCCGGCGCGGTCCCAGGCCACGACCTGGTCGAGCGCGTGCCCGAGCACCCAGCCGTCGAGCGCGCCGTCGAGACCGGCGTCCTCCGCGACGGGGAGGAACTGGTCGGGGCCGAGCCGGCCGAGCCCGGGATGGTCCCAGCGGGCGAAGGCCTCGGCGCCCACCACCGCACCGGTGGCGAGGTCGACGATCGGCTGGAAGTGCACGGCGAGGCCCGCGGCGGCCGGGTCGCCGGCGAGGGCCGCACGGAGGTCCTCGGCCAGGGCGCGTCGCTCGGCGATCCCGAGGCGGCGATCGGGAGCGTCGGTGTTGGCCTGCTTGGCCTGGTACATCACGTCGTCGGCCTCGGCGAGCACCATCTCGGCGGACATGCCGCCGCGCGCGGTCACGAACCCCACGCTCGCGTCGATCGCGAGCGCCAGGTCGCCGATCGACACCGGCTTGGCCAGCTCGCGCTCGATGCGCTCGACCATGGTGGGGAGGGTCGAGCCGGGGTCGGCGCCCGGGCACACGATCACGAACTCGTCACCGCCGAAGCGGGCGACGAGGTCGCCCGGGCGCACGAGCATGCGCAGCCGCTCGGCGATCGCCACGAGCAACGCGTCGCCGGTGGAGTGGCCGTAGAGGTCGTTGACCCGCTTGAACCGGTCGAGGTCCACGAAGAGCACCCCCACCGGCTCGGTGCTGTGGGGGTCGGCGCAGTGGGCCTCGAGGAACTCCTCGAGCCGGGCGCGGTTGGCGAGGCCGGTGAGCGGGTCACGGGTGGCGAGGCGGGCGAGGTGCTCCTCGAGCGCGCGGCGTCGAGTGACGTCCTGGCCGGACACGATCACGCCGGCGGCGATCGGGTCGTCGAGCAGGTTGCTCACCGAGAGCTGGTAGGCGAGGTGGCGGCCGTCCTTGTGGCGGAGGCGACACTCGATCACGTGCACGCCGGCCGTGCCGACCGCCGCCGCGAACGCTGCCGCGAACTCGGGCCGGTCGGCGTCCACCACCCAGTCGGCGAGGTGCGACCCCACCACCCGTGTCGGGTCGTGGCCGAGCTGGCGGCACATCGCGCCCGACACCGACTCGATGGTGCCGTCGGCATCGAGCAGCAGCACCACGAGGGCCGACGACTCGACGATCACCCGGAAGCGCTCGGTGTCGGTCGCGGCCACCTCCCAGCGCCGCCGCTCCGTGAGGTCGCGGAAGGTGTTGATCTGCCACGTTCCGCCGGCGTGGTGGAAGGTGCTGCCGATCACCTCGCAGAGCCGCCAGCTCCCGTCGACCGCGCGGATGCGCAGCTCGATGGGAGTGCCCACCTCCTTCTCGAGCACCTCCTCGAACGAGGAGAGCACGAGCGCGAGGTCGTCGGGGTGGACGAGATCGAGCGCGGCGTGGCCGGCGAGCTCGGCCGCCGTGAAGCCGGTGACCGCCACCCCGCGGCGGTTGAGCGCGACGACCTGCATCTGCTCGTCGAGCACGAGGGCGGGGTCGGGCAGGAGGTCGAGCACGGCCGCGACGGTCTCGGCGTCGAGATCGATCCCGGAGTCCCCGCGCTCGTCGTTCATGCCCTGCTCCCGGTGCCCCCCGGGTTGCTTCTCACGAATGTCTGCCCGGGCCGAACCTACCGCGGTCCTGGAGCGCCGCTCCGGTCGGCCGCTCAGTCGGGCCGAATGTCGCCCGTGTCATCCCAGCAGTAGTCGTCGTCGACGTCGAAGCCAGCGATCTCCACCGAGGCGTTGGCCAACAGCACGCCGAAGAACACCATCGGCGGGAACACCGTCGAACGCACTCGGTCCGCCCTCTGCCGTTCGGGCCGAAGAGAACCGAGCCGCGATCGTGGACTCGCAGTCCGCGCTCACGCGGACGCTCCGCCGGGTCATTCGCCCGAAGCGAGTCCGTACGCGAGTGCGATCGCAGCACCGCGTTTCTCGATCGACGAGGTGGGATCGTGCTGGTACGGCGCGATCAATGCCGCCTCGTATGGAATGGTCTCGCCGTCGTCGACGAGTAGCCATCCCGGTTCGGCGTGGGAGAGATCGCTCACGTGCTTCGCGGTGAGATGCGCGAGATCCGCGAGCACCTCGGCCCCACCACCGCGGAGCAACCGATCGCGGATCGGGAGCAACCGACGTGGAGCCGGGCCCTGAGGAAGCTTCTGGTACTCGGCACCCGTGATCGAGTGGCCGGTCCGCCGGCAGTGGGCGAAGTCGGCGAAAGAGAGGACCTTGTTGAGCTTCGTCGCTCCGCCGGCCCGGTCGTCGCGCAATCGGTCCGCGACGAGGAGCACCAGCTCGGTGAGCTTCGCTTCGTCGTACGTCTCGGCCATCGTTGCTCGGCCCGCCGGTGCAAGGCGGAATTCGGTGCTACAAGAAGGCATGGAGGAGTTCCCGACCATCGCCTCGATCCGGCGAGCCGCGCACGCCCGGCTCGACGAGCACGCCCTCGCGTACCTGGAGGGCGGGGCCGGGGCCGAGCGCACGCTGCGCTGGAACGAGGAGGCGTTCGACCGGTGGGTGATCCGGCCGCGGGTCCTCACCGGCGAGGCCACCGTCGACACGCGGACGACGCTGTTCGGGGTTCCGCTGTCGATGCCGATCCTCGTGTCGCCGTTCGGCCTCGACGCGCTGTTCCACCCCGACGGCCACTGCGCGCTCATGCGCGGCGCGGCCGCCGCGGGCACGGTGGCGTTCGCGTCGTCGAGCTCGGGGTACCCGCTCGAGGAGGTGCGGGCTGCGGCGCCGGAGGGCGCGATCGGCTTCCAGGTCTCCGCGCTCGGGCCGGTGGGCGTGGTGGAGCGGATGGCGAAGCGCGCGGCCGACGCCGGATACCCGGTGCTGTGCATGACGGTCGACACACCGCGCCCGGGCTGGCGCACCCGCACCCGCGAGGATCCCCACGCGCCCGACGCCGCCACGCTCGCCAGCGCCAACTACGGCCCGGACGACTACGCCGAGCGGGTGAAGGGCGCGGTCGGCTGGACGTGGGAGATGGTCGCCGCGGTGGGCGCCGGGTCGGGCATCCCGTGGGTGGCCAAGGGCGTGCTCACCGGTGACGACGCGCGGCTCGCGGTGGAGCACGGCGCCGCGGGCGTGTGGGTCAGCAACCACGGGGGCCGCCAGCTCGACGGCGCGCCGGCGTCGCTCGACGCGCTCCCCGAGGTGGTCGACGCGGTCGGCGGGCGCGTCCCCGTGATCGTGGACGGCGGCGTCCGCCACGGCAGCGACGTGCTCGTCGCGCTCGCGCTCGGCGCCACCGCGGTGGGGATCGGCCGGCCGGCGGCCTGGGGATTGACCGCCGGAGGGGCCGACGGGGTCGCCCGGGTGCTGGGAATCCTGCGCGAGGAGTACGAGATCGCGCGCACGCTCGCCGGGGGTCTCTCCGTCCAGCGGTGACGGTCGACAAATGCCCGAACCCAGCCCCGGGCACTGATACGGTCCGCCGTCGAACGGGGACTCCGGCGTCCCTCACCAGATCCGGAAAGGGGCGCGCGTGGCGGTACAGCATCGAGGGTTCGTCGCCGCGGCACTGGTCGCGATGATCGCCATGACCACGGCGGCGAGCGCGGGCGCGTCTCCCGCGCGCCGGCCCCTGGCGGCCGCAGCCCAGTGGAAGGTGGGCGACTGCTTCACCGACGCGAACGTCGACGTCGACGAGGTGACGCTCTCCTCCGCCGTTCCGTGCACGAAGGACCACACGGTCCAGATCGTGGGCGGCGCGGAGCTGCCCGCGGCGCTCGCGTCGGCGCCGCTCACCACCCTCACCGACACCAAGTCGGCGGTCCGGCCCCAGCTCGCGGCGTTCGCGAAGCAGACCTGCTCGGCCTCGGCGGTCGTGGAGAACCTCTACCCGAAGCAGGCCAAGGCGCTGGCCGCGCTGTTCGAGAAGAACGGCGTGACCGACGACTGGATGGTCCCGGCCGCGGGCCGCATGGGCTGGGTGCTGCCCGAGGCGGCGTCGTTCGACGCCGGCGCGAAGGCGCTGCTGTGCGTGTTCGAGCCCGACGCCGACATCGGCAGCGGCAGGACGGCGGGCGACATCCGCAAGATCTCCACCCGCGACCCGCTCGCAACGCTGCGCCTGTGCTTCGACTTCAACGCCGAGAACACCGGCCAAGACTTCCAGCCCTGCGACAAGGTCCACGACGGGGAGCGGCTGATCTTCTTCCCGATGTCGGTGAGCGGGAAGCCGGCCGACGTCACCGCGTGGCAGGACGCCGACTGGGCTCCGTACGACGCGGTGTGCGCGGAGTTCGCCGCGGTGCTGGTGGGCGCGAAGCGCGCCGACTTCAAGGTCCGGGCCGACACCAACGCGCCCGACCCCATCGTCGACGGCACACGGTTCTTCAACTGCCAGACCTACCCGACGAAGAAGACCGCCGCGATCCCGGCCGGCGTGATCATGACCGGGGCGGGCAAGGCCAAGATCAAGTTCGCCAAGACGTGAGCACCGGCGCGAGCCGGGAAGGGGTGTGACATGTCCGGACGGATCGTTCGCGTGACGGGAGCCGTGGTGCTCACGGGTGTCGCCGTGTGCATGGGCACGAGCGCCGCGTGGGCCAAGACCCTCTCGGATTCCCAATGGCGCAAGCAGGCCAACGCCGCGTGCAAGCAGTTCCAGGCGGACCGTACGGCGATCCTGCCGGCGAGCGGGGCAACGATCGCCACGACCAGGAACACTGCTGCCGCGCGGCAGTACGTCGACCAGGCCGGCCCGCTCTACGACGAGCTGATCACGTCGATCGACGCGCTCGCCGAGCCCAAGGCCAAGGCGAAGTCGGTCGCCGCGTTCCTGGCCGAGCTGAAAGCGGACGTCACCAAGATCCGCACCGATCCGATGGCGGCGTTCTCTGCGTTCGAGGATCCGTTCGAGGACGCGAACATCTCCGCCAAGAAGCTCAAGCTCTCGTCCTGCGCCGGGTTGGCCAGCCAACGCATCTGACCATCGGGGCACGCGCCCGCCGGGGTGACCCGACGGTGCCGCGCTGAGGTCCTACCGTGGGTCGATGGCGCCACGCGTTCGCGTTCGGCTCGCCACCGCGATCGTTGCGGTCCTGGTTGCCGTCCTGCTGTCCGCGTGCGGCTCGGGCGGCGGGTCCGGGCCCGACCAAACGCTCGACGCGTACCTGAAGGCGTGGAACCGCCAGGACTACCCGGCGATGGCGAAGCAGGTGCGCAAGCCCCCGGCCGACTTCGAGCAGGTGCAGCGCGACCTGCTCAGCGGCGTGCACGCGACGACGGCCACGCACGAGCGCGACGGCGCGATCACCGAGGACGGCGACCGGGCCACGGTGAAGCTCGCGAACGCGTTCACCTCGGACCCGTTCGGC
>JBAZYX010000101.1:0-14836 GCA_041659105.1 Acidimicrobiia bacterium | reverse complement strand
CAGACGGTACGCAGGCGTTCGATCTGGTCGTCCGGGGCGGTCGCGTGGTCGACGGCTCCGGGGTGCCGCCGTACGCGGCCGACGTCGCGGTCCGCGGCGGTCGGATCGTGCGGGTGGGCCGGGTCTCGGAGGCCGAGCTCGCCGCGGCCGAGCGGGTGATCGACGCCACCGACCTCCACGTGCTGCCCGGGTTCGTCGACATCCACACGCACTACGACGCGCAGCTCCACTTCGAGCCGACCGCGTCCCCCGCGTCGTGGCACGGCGTCACCACGGTGATCATGGGCAACTGCGGCTTCACCATCGCGCCGGCCCGGCCCGACGACGCGGCCTGGCTGCTCGAGATGCTGTCGCGGGTGGAGGGAATGTCGCCGGAGGCGCTCCAGGCCGGGGTCACCTTCACCGGCGGCAGCTTCGGCGACTTCCTCGACGGCCTCGAGGGCCGCATCGGGGTGAACGCGGCCGCGTACGTCGGCCACTCGGCCGTGCGCCGGTACGTGATGGGCGACGAGTCGCAGACGCGCGCCGCCACGCCCGAGGAGATCGTGGCGATGCAGGAGCTGGTGCGGGCCGCGATGCGCGACGGCGCGGCGGGGTTCAGCACGTCGCAGATCGCGATGCACCAGGCCCACAACGGCCTGCCGGTCCCGTCGAACCTCGCGACCGACGACGAGGTGGTCGCGCTGTGCGAGGTGCTCGCCGAGTTCGACCACGGCGCGATCGAGATCATCCCGCGCTCGTTTCCCGAGGGCTACGACGCCGCCGACCGTGCGCTCCTGCGGGAGATGTCCGTCCGGTCCGGCAAGCCGATCGACCTCAACCCGGTCGTGTGGTTCCCCAACATCCCCGACGGCTGGACCCGCTCGATGGAGTTCATCGAGGAGCAGGCCGCCGCGGGGCTGCGCATGTATCCGATGTACGCGGCGCACCGCGGCGGCGCGTACTACGCGCTCGACACGACCTTCCTGTTCGACGACATGCCTGCCTTCCGCGATGCGCTCCTGCTCCCCGAGCCCGCGCGCAGCGCCGCCCTGCGCGACCCCGCGGTACGCGACCGCATGCGGGCCGAGCTGGTAGGACCGCCGGCACCGTCGTTCCCGGTGCAATACGAGCTCACCACCGTCTACGCGGTGCACAAGCCGGAGCACGAGCAGTGGGTGGGCCGAACCCTCGCCGATGTCGCGGCCGAGCGCGGCGGCGACCCGCTCGACGCGTTCCTCGACCTCGCGCTCGACGACGACCTGAAGACCACGTTCTTCGTCACGCCGCTCCTCGAGCGGGGCGGGCGCGTGGTGACCGAGGCGCTCGTGACGAACCCGCTCGCGATGGCCGGCAGCAGCGACGGCGGCGCGCATCTCGCGTCGTTCGTGGGCGCCGACTACACGACGCGCCTGCTCACCGAGTGGGTGCCGAACCCACTCTCGCTCGAAGAGGCCGTCCGGCGCCTGACCGCGATCCCGGCCGCGATCCACGGGCTCCGCGACCGGGGCACCGTACGGGTCGGGTCGTGGGCCGACCTCGTGCTGGTCGACCTCGACGCGCTCGCGGTGGGCCAGACCCGCTGGGTCGAGGACCTCCCCGCCGGTGCGGGCCGCCTCGTCGTGGACGCCGCCGGCTACCGCGCCGTGGTGGTCAACGGCGAGGTGATCCTCGAGGACGGCAAGGCCACCGGCGCGCGTCCGGGGCACGTCATCCGGGGCTGACGCCGCGCGTCCAGGTGCGCCCCGATGGTTGAATGGGCGGATGGCCGCACCCTGCACCCACCTGGACTCCCTCGTCGACGTCGCGCCGTCGAGCGAGGGCTGCGAGGACTGCCTGCGCATCGGTGGCCGGTGGGTGCACCTGCGCATGTGCGTGCGCTGCGGGCACGTCGGCTGCTGCGACAACTCGCCGAACCGCCACGCCACCGCCCACTGGCGCGCGAACGCCGAACACCCGGTCGTGCGCTCCTACGAGCCGGGCGAGGACTGGTGGTGGTGCTACGCGGAGGATGTGTTCTTCGAGGTCGACGGCGCCCCGCCGGCCCCGTCGCACCCGTAGGCCGCGGGTACGCCTCCTCCACCGCGACCAGCTGCCGGGTCGGCATCGCCACATTCGAGCACGCGGGGCGAGACCGGGCGGCTCCCGGCGCGAGAATGTGGGGGTGGACCTGACCGTCGCCGCGATCCCCGGGTTCTTCTCGACCATGGCGGCCGAGCTCGTCTGGCTGCGCCGTCACGCCGACGAGCAACGCTACGACGCGGGCCAGTACGAGCGTCGCGACACGATCACCAGCCTGACCATGGGCGTCGGCAGCCTGGTGGTGCCGTTGGTGACCGACCGGCTCCTGCGGCCGGTCACGCCGGGCAAGGGGCGGTACGCCCGCGCGCTGGTCGCCACCGCGGTGACCGCCGCGGTCGTCACGACCGTCGCCGACCAGGTGCGGCGACGCAGCGCGAACCGCGCCGAGCGCCGCGCCGTCGCGCAGGCCGCCGAACGCACCGCGCGGATCGGCTCGGTCGTCGCGGTGGCCGCGGGCGCGACGGCGGTCGCCACCACGTGGCACGCGCTCACCACGCCCGACGTGCTGTGGAACCGCCGGCTCGTGCGCGACCTCGGGTCGGGGCCGCTCGCCCTCGCGCTCGCGGTGTTCGGCTGGGACTTCATCTACTACTGGAACCACCGGTGGATGCACACGAGCCGGCAGGCATGGGCGCTGCACGTGGTGCACCACTCGAGCGAGCACTACAACCTGTCGACCGCGCTGCGCCAGCCGGTGGCCGACTCGTTCGGCGTCTTCGTGCCGTACGGCGCGCTCGCGCTCCTCGGGATCCGGCCCGACCTCATCGAGCAGGCCCGCGGGATCAACCTCATCTACCAGTACTGGATCCACACCGAGACGATCCACCGGATCGGCCGGGCCGAGGCCGTGCTGAACACCGCGTCGCACCACCGGGTGCACCACGGCAGCAACCCGCAGTACCTCGACCGCAACCACGGCAGCATCCTCATCACGTGGGACCGGCTCTTCGGCACGTTCGTCCCCGAGGACGAGCCCGTGGTCTACGGGCTGACCAAGAACATCGAGACGTTCGATCCCGTGCGCGTGGCCACCCACGAGTACGTCGACATCCTGCGCGACGTCGCCCGGTCCGACGACTGGCGGGAGCGGCTGTCGTACGTGCTGCGGGGCCCGGGCTGGTCAAGCCGGCGCCACGCCGAGCGCGCCGCAGTCGCGTCCGCGTAGCCACTCCCCGTAGCATCCCCGGCGCCGACGGGAGAGCGGATCACACATGCTGGGCTGGCTGGAGAGCATCGTCCTCGGGATCGTGCAGGGGCTCACCGAGTTCCTGCCGATCTCGTCGAGTGGGCACCTCGTAGTGGTCCCCGCCATGCTCGGGTGGAAGCAGCCGTCGCTCACGTTCGACCTGGTGCTGCACTTCGGCACCCTCATCGCGGTGGTCTTCGCGTTCCGCAAGGAGCTGTGGATCCTCGTGCTGGGCCTCTTCGGCTCCGGCGACGACCCCGCGACGGCCCGCCGCCTGATCTGGCTGCTGTTGCTGGGCAGCATCCCCGCGGCGATCGCCGGACTCGCGTTCGGGAACTTCTTCGAGAAGCGGTTCGACGACCCGCTCGCCACCTGCTTCGAGCTGCTCGGCACCGCGGTGATCCTGCTCGGGGCCGAGTGGGTCATCCGCCGGGGCGAGGGCCACGAGCCCATCGACGAGAAGCGGGCCGGGATCATCGGGGTGGCCCAAGCGGTGGCGATCCTCCCGGGGATCTCGCGGTCGGGGTCGACGATCGCCGCCGGGCTCGTCACCAAGGTCTCGCGCGAGGAGGCGACCCGGTTCTCGTTCCTCCTCGCCGTCCCGGCGATCGCCGGCGCGGTGGCCACCAAGGTGCCCGACGTCGCCGACGGCAACTTCAAGATCACCGGCCCGGTGATCGCAGGCTTCTTCGCCGCGACGATCATCGGCTGGCTGTCGATCGAGTGGCTCCTGCGCTACGTGCGCACGCACTCGTTCGTACCCTTCGCGATCTACCTGATCATCTTCGCGCCGGTTGCCGCGGTGATCATCGAGCTGCGCTGACGCGTCCCGCGATCAGGTGCGCGGATTGCGCCGCGTCCGTGCGGTGAACGCGCTGCGCGCCACCCACGGGCGGTCGTGCGCGGGCTCGACGTCCGGAGACGCCGGACGGCGCGTGGCTTCGTCGCGGAGCTCGGGGAGTCCGTGACACCGCTCGCACAGTCCCTGGCTGACCTTCTCGTGGCTCCCGCAGTGTCGGCAGGTGGACATGGGACCACCTCCTCTCACGGTCATGGTGCGCCCGCCCGGTCGACTCGGCCAGGGGCGGAGGTCCCGGCCGCGGCGGTCGGGGGCCCGTTGCCACCCGGGCTCCGACGAGCCACCCTGGGCCGATGAGCGGATACCGGGTCCTGCCGCACGTGGCCGACGTGATCCTGGAGGCGTGGGCGCCGGGGCGCCTCGCGTGCTTCGAGGCCGCGATCACGGGACTGGTGGCCACGTTCGCCGATGCCGGCGACGCCCGGCCGGACCGGGACGTTTCGTTCACCGTGGCGGCGGCCGCCGACGTGGACCTGCTCGTGCTGTTGCTCGAGGAGGTGATCTTCCTGGTGGACGCAGAAGGACGAGTGCCGGTCGCCGCGACGGTCGTCGCGGCCGACGGCGGGCTGCGGGGCACGTTCGCCACGGTGGCCACCGAGCGGGTGGAGGCCACCGGCGCGCTGCCGAAGGGGGTGTCGCGGTCGGAGGCGGAGTTCGCATGCGACGACGACGCCGGGCGGCCGCGATGGCGGTGCCGCGTCACCGTCGACGTCTGAGTCACGCGGGAGGAACGATGGCGATCCGGCTGGTGGAGGAGACCCCGGAACGGTGGCGGATCGATCCCGTCGCCGGCATGCACGTTCCCGGCATCGTGTACGCGTCCCGCGCGTTGCTCCCGGCCCTGGAGGGCGACCGGTCGCTGCAGCAGGTGGTCAACGTCGCGACCCTGCCCGGGATCGTCGAGGCGTCGTACGCGATGCCCGACGTGCACTGGGGCTACGGCTTCCCGATCGGCGGGGTCGCTGCGACCGACGTCGAGCGCGGCGGGGTCGTGTCGCCGGGCGGGGTGGGCTTCGACATCTCGTGCGGTGTACGCCTGCTGGTGTCCTCGCTCGCGGTCGACGCCGTGCGGCCCGTGTTCTCACGGCTGATGGACGCGCTCGACCGCGAGATCCCGCGTGGGCTCGGGCCGGGGGGCGTGTGGCACCTCGCCGGCGACGACGAGCTCCGGGAGGTGCTGGTGGGGGGCGCGGGATACGCGGTCGCCCGCGGATTCGGCGCGGAGCGGGATCTCGCGCACTGCGAGGACGGCGGGTCACTCGCCGGCGCGGATCCCGAGGAGGTCAGCCCGCGCGCGTTGGCGCGCGGCTTCCGCCAGGTCGGCAGCCTCGGTGCGGGCAACCACTTCCTGGAGGTGCAGGTGGTGGAGTCCGTCCTCGACGAGGCTCGGGCCCAGGCGTTCGGGCTGCGACCTGGTCTCGTGTGCGTGATGATCCATTCCGGCTCGCGCGGGCTCGGGCACCAGATCTGCTCCGACTCGGTCGACGAGATGCTCGGACGCATGGCCGGCTACGGGATCCACGTTCCCGACCGACAGCTCGCGTGTGCGCCGGTGCGGTCGCACGACGGTGCCTCCTATCTGGGCGCGATGGCCGCGGCGGCGAACTACGGACGAGCCAACCGGCAGCTCCTGACCCACGCGACGCGTCGTGCGTTCCGTGAGGTCACCGGTCCCGGCGACCTCGACGTGCTCTACGACGTCTCGCACAACCTCGCCAAGCTGGAGTGGCACCACGTGGACGGTGAACGACGGCTGCTCTGCGTCCACCGCAAGGGCGCCACCCGCGCGCTGCCGCCTGGGCACCCGGAGCTGCCCCCGGCGCTGCGCGCGACCGGGCAGCCGGTGCTCGTCCCCGGTTCCATGGGGACCGCTTCGTACGTGCTCGCGGGGGTCGAGGGCGGGGCCGCGTTCCACTCGACGTGCCACGGAGCCGGCCGGGTCATGAGCCGCCACCAGGCGCGCAAGCAGATCGGCGGACGTGAGCTCGCCCGGGCGCTCGAGGCCGACGGGATCGCGGTGCGGTCGCGCTCGCCGCGTGCGTTGGCCGAGGAGGCGCCGTTCTCCTACAAGGACGTCGAGGCCGTGGTGCTCACCTGTGAGCGCGCCGGACTGGCCCACCGGGTCGCCCGCCTCCGCCCCCTCGGGGTGGTGAAGGCCTGACGCATCTCAGATTCGTGGGGCCAGGTACGCGACACAGCCGGCGATCGTCACGCATTGGGGGTAGTCGGCTTCGGGGACGTCGACGCCGAGCGCCTCGTAGATCCCGACCATGAAGCTGAGGAAGTCGATCGAGTCGATGTCGAGCTCCTCCCGCACGTCCACGTCGTCGGGCAGCGCGTCGAGGTCGGCTTCCGGCGCGATCCGGGCGAGGACCGCGAGGACGGCGTTGCGGACGTCGGCGCTCACAGCTCGTCCGGTGTCTGGAGGAGGCGGTCGACCCGCGCGAGGAAGCGCCCGCCCCGGTGGCCGTCGCTGACCCGGTGATCGCCGGAGAGGGACATGGTGACGACCGGATGCGCGCCGACCATCCCGTCCTTCGCCCACGCGCGCTCGGCGATCCGGCCGAACCCGACGATCGCGACCTGCGGCGGGTAGATCACGCCGAACACCCGGTCGACGCCCCGATCCCCGAGGCTCGTCACGGTGATCGTGGCGCCCGACATCTCGGACGCGCGGAGCCGTCCGTTGCGCGTGCGGTTCACGAGGTCGCCCAGCTCGGCCGCCACCCGTGCAATCGGCTTGGCGTCGACGTCCAGGAGTGCGGGTGCGATGAGACCGCCGCCGCGCAGGGAGATCGCGACACCGACGTTCGCTGCGGAGGCGGGGACGTACACACCGTCGACCCAGGTGCCGTTGAGCTCGGGATGCTCCCGGGCCGCCAGTGCAACCGCCTTCACCAGGAGCGCCACGGGGAGGATGCGTTCGGTCACCGGCTGCGCCGCGTTCGTCGCGGCGAGCCAGTCGCGTGCCCGGGAGAAGTCGATGTCGGTCGCGAGGTAGTAGTGGGGGATCTCGCGCTTGGAGCGGGCCATGAGTGCTGCGAGCGCCTGGCGCATCGCCTCGGTCCGGTCGCTCGTGGGTGCCGCGGCGCGGGGCGCGGCGGGGGCCGGGCCCGCGGCCGCGGCCTCGATGTCGGCGCGCGTGACCGCGCCCGCGGTGCCCGTCCCCGTGACGGTGGCGAGGTCCACGCCCAGGTGCGTGGCCAGTCGCCGCAACACCGGCGAGAGCGTCGCGCCCCGGGCGGCCGGCAGGGCTTCGGTCGCGGGTGCCGGTTCGGGGGTGGCCGGTTCGGGGGTGGCCGGTTCGGGGGTGGCCGGGGACGTCGCGGGGGGAGCGGTGACGGGAACGGGCGGTGGCGACGGTGCGCCTCCGTCCGTGATCGTGGCCAGTGGGGTGCCGACCGCGACCGTCTCGCCGGCGGGGACCAGGATCTCCCCGACCACGCCGGTCTCGAAGACCTCGACCTCGATGTCGGCCTTGTCGGTGGACACCACCGCGACGATGTCGCCGCGGTGCACCGGGTCCCCGGGGTGCACGAGCCACTCGACGACGGTGCCGGCATCCATGTCGGCGCCGAGGGAGGGCATGCGGAACTCACCCATTGGCGGTGATCGCCTCCTCGGCCGCGGCGACGATGCGGGCCACCGACGGGAGGGCGGCTTCCTCGAGGTGGCGCGCGTACGGCATCGGGACCTCGGCGCTGCACACGCGCCCGACGGGGGCGTCGAGGTCGAAGAACGCCTGCTCCATGACGCGGGCGCTGATCTCGGCCGAGATGCTGCCGCTGCGCCAGCCCTCGTCCACGATCACCAGACGGTGCGTCCGGCGAACGCTCGCCATGACCGTCGCGTCGTCGAGCGGACGGAGCACCCGCAGGTCGATCACCTCGGCGTCCACGCCGCGCGCCGCGAGCGCGTCGGCGGCCGCGATCGTGGTGGGCAGGGTGCCGCCGTAGGTCACGAGCGTGATGTCGCCACCGCGCCGGCGGACGGCGGCGTGCGCGATGTCGACCACCGGCGGCGGGTCGGCGAGTGGTCCGGTCGTGTTGTACAGCCCACCGTGCTCGAAGATCAGCACCGGGTCGGGATCCTCGAGCGCCGGTGCCAGCATGCCGCGCGCATCCTCGATGGTGGCGGGGGTGAGCACCTTGATCCCGGGAATGTGCGCGTACCAGCCTTCGAGCGAGTGCGAGTGCTGGGCCGCGAGCTGGCGCCCCGCGCCGGTGGTCATGCGGATCACGAGGGGGACGTGGAGCTGGCCGCCCGACATGTGCTGCAAGGTGGCCGCGTTGTTCATGATCTGGTCGAGCGCGAGCAGGCTGAAGTTGACGGTCATGATCTCGACGATCGGGCGCGTGCCGCCGAGGGCCGCGCCGATGCCGGCGCCGACGAAGGCCGACTCGGACAGGGGGGTGTCGCGGATGCGCTCCGGTCCGAATTCCTCCAGCAGCCCGAGCGTCACCGCGAAGCAGCCGCCGTAGCGTCCGACGTCCTCGCCCATGACGAACACGCGTGGATCGCGGGCGAGGGCCTCGCGGATCGCCGCGCGCATCGCCTCGCGGTACGTGGTCTCGCCCGGCGCGGTCATGTGGTGGTGTCCCGGTAGACGTGGCGGGTGAGGTCGGCCACCGGCTCGAGCGTCCCCGCCTCGGCGAAGGCGATGGCCGCATCGATCTCCGCCGCGACCTCGGCCTCGAAGCGGTCGCGGGTCACGTCGTCGAACGCGTCCAGCTCCCGGAGGCGCTGTTCGCACAGCGTGAGCGGATCTCGGGCCCGCCACGCGTCGACCTCGGACTTCTCCCGGTAGCGCTCGGGGTCGTACATCGAGTGGGCACGGAAGCGGTACGTCTGCAGCTCGAGGAACTGGGGCCCGCCGTCGCGCGCGGCGGCGACGGCCGCACGCGCGGCGTCTTCCACCGCGAAGACGTCCATCCCGTCCACCACCGCCGCGGGCATCTCGTAGCTCGCCGCCTTCGCGGCGAGGTCGGTGTCCGACTCGGACCGTTCGAGGGCGGTCCCCATCGCGTAGCGGTTGTTCTCGCAACAGAAGACCACCGGGAGGTCCCACACCGCGGCGAGGTTGAGCGACTCGTGGAACTCGCCCTCGGCGACCGCGCCCTCGCCGAAGAAGCACGCGGTGACCGCCGGACGGTCCTGCATCCGGTCGGCGAGGGCGAGACCCACCGCCACGGGCAGTCCGCCGCCGACGATCGCGTTGCCACCGAAGAACCGGGCGGTGGCGTCGAACAGGTGCATCGAGCCGCCCCGTCCGCCGCTGCAGCCCTCCACCTTCCCGAACATCTCGGCCATGATCGCCCCGGCCGGGATGCCGCGCGCGAGTGCGTGGCCGTGCTCGCGGTACGTGGCGACGACGTTGTCGTCGCCGGTGAGCGTGGCGAGCACACCCACCGCCACGGCCTCCTCCCCGACGTAGAGATGGAGGAAGCCCCGGATCAACGTCTGGCTGTAGAGCTCGACGCAGCGCTCCTCGAACCGGCGGATGCGCAGCATCTCCCGGTACAGGTCGCGGCCGTGGGCGGGATCGGGGACGCGGGTCACGGCTCGGTCCCCCCGTTGCCCTCGGGCTCGAGGGTGGACAGGTCGCCCACGGGCAGTCCCAGCTCCCGCGCCCGGAGGACGCGCCGCATGATCTTCCCGCTGCGCGTCTTGGGCAGCGAGGACGCGAAGTCGAGCTCCTTGGGTGCGATCGCCGCACCGAGGCGCTTGCGGCCGAACCCGATCAGCTCGAGCCGCAGCGCCTCGGTCGGCTCGAACCCCGGCCGGAGCAGCACCATCGCCTTCACGAGCTCGCCCGCGATCGGGTCGGGCTTGCCGAAGACCCCCGCTTCGGCCACGGCCGGGTGCTCCATGAGCGCACTCTCCACCTCGAACGGCCCGATGAGGTGACCCGCGGACTTGATGATGTCGTCGGCCCGACCCACGAACCACACGTACCCGTCGGCGTCCAGCATCGCGAGGTCGCCGCTGCAGTACCAGTCCCCGACGAAGCACTTCGCGTACCGGTCGGGCTCGCCCAGGTACTCGCGGAACATCGACGGCCAGCCGCGCCGGATGGCCAGCTCGCCTTCGGTCATCGGGGTGTCGACGATCTCGGGCTCACCGTCGGTCCCGACCACCACGCCGCGCGCGTCGCGCCGCAGGATCGCGACGTCGATCCCGGGGATCGGGCGCCCCATCGAGCCGGGCCGGATCTCGGTTGCCGCATAGTTGGCGACCATGATCCCTCCGGTCTCCGTCTGCCACCAGTTGTCGTGGATCGGCAAGCCGAACGCGTCGATCCCCCAGCGCACTGCTTCGGGATTGAGGGGCTCGCCGACGCTCGCGATGAACCGCAGTGCCGGAAGCGCGTGCGCCCGCGCCGCGTCGATCCCCAGCCGCATCATCATCCGTACCGCGGTGGGTGCGGTGTACCACACCGTCACGTCGTTCTCGGCCAGGATGCGGAACCAGCGCTCGGGGTCGAACTCGCCCTCGTCCACGACGCTGCGCACGCCGTTCGCGAGCGGGGAGACGATTCCGTACGACACCCCGGTCACCCAGCCGGGGTCGGCCGTGCACCAGAACACGTCGTCGTCGTGGAGGTCGAGCGCGAGTCGTCCGGTCACGAGATGGGCGAGGACGGCCTCGTGGACGTGCACCGCGCCCTTCGGGGTCCCTGTCGTGCCGCTGGTGAAGTGGAGGAGCGCGGGGTCGTCGGGCCGGGTCGGCGCGACGGCGACGTCGTCGTCGGCCGCGGCGACCAGCGCGTCGAGGTCGAGGGCTCCGTCGGGTGGCGCGTCGTCCCCGAGGCCGACGAGGAGCACGTGCTCCAGGTCGGGGAGCCGGTGCCGGATGGGGGCCACCCTCTGGCGGTAGAGCCGGGGGGTGGTGACGAGCACCCGGCCGCCGCCGATGGCCACCCGCTGGCAGATCGGCTCGGGGCCGAACGCGGCGAACAGCGTGCACGCCACGCCGCCGTGACGCAGGGTGCCCAGGACCGCGTCGTACAGGGCGGGGATGCGGCCGGTGAGCACGAAGACGCGGTCCGCGCGCTCGACCCCGAGCCCGCTCAGCACGCTCGCGAACCGGCTGCTGGAGCGCCGGAGGTCGGCGTAGGTGAGGTCGAGGGTCTCGCCTCCCCGGCCGATCCAGCGCAACGCCACCCGGTCGGCGCGGGGACCGGCGGCGTGGCGGTCCACGCACTCGTGGGCGATGTTGGCGCCCCCGCCGGGGAGGCCGTCGAGGGCGGCGCGGGCGCCGCTCCAGGTGAAGCTGGCGCGCGCGTCCGCGTAGTCGGCCAGGTTGGGAGCGACGCGCAGGTCGCGGGCCGACTTCGTGATGGGGGCGTGAGCCACGCACGGATTATCGGTCAGATCGGCGTCCGGCCGACAGGGGCGAAGGTCACGGGCGGACTACGGTCCGCCCATGCAGCGCAGATGCCGATGGGTGCTCGTCGTGGCAGTGGTCGTCCTGGTCTCGCTCGTCGCCCTCGCCGGGTGCGGCGGCTCCGACGACGACTCCGGGGGCGGGTCGTCGAAGGGTGGCTCGGGCGGGGAATCGGTGACGGGCGTGTACACGGCGGGACAGTCGATCACGGTCCAGCAGGGCGACACGTTCGTGATCGCGCTCGACGCGAACCCGTCCACCGGCTACTCGTGGTCGGCCGCCGCCAACCCGAACGCGACCTACGTGTCGAGCAAGCAGGTGCAGGGCAAGGACCTGCCCGGCGCGCCCGGCACCCAGCGGCTCACGTTCAGGGCCACCGCGGCCGGCTCGTCCACGCTGGTGCTGAACTACTCCCGCCCGTTCGAGACCGGCGTCCCGCCCGTCCAGACCGAGTCCTTCTCCCTCACCGTCAAGTAGCTGTTTGGACGTTTCGTAGGCCTGGGGCACGACGAAACGTCCAAACAGGGTCAGCCGGGGCCGCGCATCCGGCGCAGGCCCTCGGGGGCCTCGGGCTCGTGCGGGGCGAGGTGGACCTTGAGGTCCACGACCACCGCGCCGTCGGGTGACACGATCACCGGGTTGCAGTCGAGCTCGGCCACCTCGGGCACGTGCTCGGCCAGCAGCCCGATGCGCAGCAGCAGCTCCTCGAGCGCGTCGATGTCGACCGGCGGGGTGTTGCGGTAGCCGAAGAACTGCGGTGACGACCGCAGCGAACGCACCAGCTCGTGCGCGTCCTCGTCGGTGAGCGGCACGATGCGCAGTGCGGAGTCGCGTATGAGCTCGGCCGCGAACCCGCCCATGCCGAAGAGCACGAGCGAGCCGAACAACCGGTCGTGGGTCACGCCCACGATGGTCTCGACGCCGACCGGCACCATCGGCTGCACCACTGCGCCGCCCATGTCGTCGCCGAGCGCGGCGTGCATCTCGGCGAACGCGGTGCGCACCTCGTCGGCCGAAGCGAGGCCGAGGCGCACGCCGCCGACGTCTGCCTTGTGCACCACCGCCGCCGAACCGACCTTGAGCACCACCGGGTAGCCCATCGCGTCGGCCGCGGCGACCGCGCCCTCGGCGTCGGCGGCCCACTCCGTGGTGACCATCGAGATGCCGAAGCACTCGAGCAGGTCGCGGGCTGTCGCCGCGCTGAGCCACACGCCCTCGGTGTGGCCGTCGAGCTCGCGCGCTACCAGCGCGCGGGCCCGGGCGTGGTCGATCCCGGGGAGCACCGGCACCGTTCCCTCCGGGCGCCGACGCCACTCGGCGAGGCGGGCCGCGCGGTCGAGCGCGACGGCGGCGGCCTCGGGGTAGGCGAAGCTGGGCACGCGGCCGTTGCCGTCTTCGTGCACGAGGTCGACGCGCCCGTCGGGGTCGAGGAAGCAGGCGACCACGGGCTTGGCGAGGTCGGGTCGGTCGGTGGCCGCGAGGATCGCGGCCGCGATGTCCTCGCTGCGGGTGACGAGCGGCGGGACGAAGATCACCACGATCGCGTCCACGCCGTCGTCGTCGAGCAGGACGCGGATGGCGTGCTCGAAGACCGGCCCGTTCGCGCCGGCCACGAGGTCGACGGGGTTGCGCAGGCCGGCGTCGGGCGACGTGCGGGCGGCGAGCGCGGCCTGGGTGGCGGCCGACAGCTCGGGCACCTCCAGCCCCCGGGCCACGCACGCGTCGGCGGCCAGGATGCCGGGCCCCCCGCCGTTGCTCACGATGGCCACGCGCCGCCCGGGCGGCAGTGGCTGGTGGGCGAGCAGCATCGCGGTGTCGAACAGCTCCTCGAGCGTGTCGACCCGCACCACCCCGGCCTGGCGGAACAGCGCGTCGACGGCGACGTCGGACGAGGCGAGCGCGGCCGTGTGCGACCCCGCGCCCCGCGCGCCGGCGGGTGTGCGCCCGCTCTTCACCGCGACGATCGGCTTCTTGCGCGCGATGCGCCGGGCCAGGCGGGCGAACTTGCGCGGGTTCCCGAACGACTCGAGGTAGAGGAGGATCACGTCGGTGGCGTCGTCCTCCTCCCAGTACTGGATGAGGTCGTTGCCGCTCACGTCGGCCTTGTTGCCCATCGACACGAAGGCCGAGATCCCGAGGCCGCGCTCGGCACCGCGCCCGAGGAGCGCGATGCCGAGGCCGCCCGACTGGGACGCGAAGGCCACGCGTCCGGGTCGGGGCCGGTAGGGCGTGAACGTGGCGTTCATGCGCACGTCGGCGGCGGTGTTGAGCACGCCCATGCAGTTGGGCCCGATGACGCGCATGCCGTTGCGGCGCGCGAGCGCCACGAGCTCGTGCTCGGTCTCCCGACCGCCACCGGTCTCGGCGAAGCCGGCCGAGATCACCACGAGACCCCCCACACCCGCGGCCGCGCACTCCTCCACGATGCCGAGCACGGTCGCGGCGGGGGTGACGATCACCGCGAGGTCGACGGGATCGGGGATGTCGGCGACGGACGCGTACGCGCGCACGCCCGCGACGGAACGCGCCTTGGGGTTCACCGGGTAGACCGCGCCGGTGAACTCGCCGTCGATGAGGTTGCGGAACACCGAGTGGCCGATCGAGCCCGGGGTGCGGTTGGCCCCGATCACCGCGATGCTCGTGGGCCGCAGCAGCCGCTCGATCGAGTGCGCCTCGGACGCGTGCTCCCGGGCCTGGCGGGCGTTGATCGACCCGGGCGTGGGCGCGATGTCGAACGTGATCTCGACGGTGCCACCGCCGCTCGTCTTGTGCATCTCGAAGCCGGCGCTGCGGAAGACCTGGAGCATCTTCGTGTTGGTCGACAGCACCCAGGCGACGAACTGGTGGATGCCCTGCTCGAGCGCGGCGGCCGCCAGGTACTCGAGCATGATCGTGCCGAGCCCGCGGCCCTGCTCGCTGTCGGCGACGGCGAACGCGACCTCCGCCCGGTCGGCGTCCTCCCGGAAGTAGCCGGCCACGCCGACGATCCGGTCGCTGAGCTCGGCCACCACCGAGAAGTGGTGGTCGAGGTCGACGGCCGCCGCGCTCTCGAGCTCGCCGGCGCGCGCGACCGACGTGGGCCCGGCGAACCGCAGGTAGCGCGAGTGGTCGGACATCCGGCCGTACAGGCCCTCGATCGCCTCACGGTCCGCTCCACGTCGGGGCCGCAGGTGGACGGTGCCCCCGTCGGCGAGGACGACGTCGCTCTCCCAGTACCGCGGGATGGGGGGCGGGTCCGATGTCGGGATGGGGGCCGGGTCCGATGCCGGGATGGGGGGCGGGTCCGACATCGGGATGGGGGGCGGGGCTTCCGCGTCGGTCATGCCGGCTGCTCCTGGGGCACG
>JBAZYX010000100.1:0-14898 GCA_041659105.1 Acidimicrobiia bacterium | reverse complement strand
GCACTTCGACCTCCTCTCCGTTGTCGTTGAGGACGGTGATGAGCGCGTCGACGGCCCGGGGATCGGCGATCTGGCCGAGCGCCGTGGCGGCTCCCGTGCGCACGGAGCCGATCGCATCACCCAAGGCCGCGATGAGAGGCTCGACGGCGGCGACCTGGACGCAGGCGTCCCAGTGCTGCTTGGCGATCCAGTAGGCCACCGCGGCCGGTCCTGCATCCGGGCTCCAGCCCAGCGCGTCCAGCGCGTCGGCGGCATCCCTGCGCACGAACCCCGTCTGGCCCTGGACGACACCGACGAGCGGTTCGACGGCACGGGTGTCGCCGATGCGTCCGAGCGCGGTGGCGGCAGCCGCGCGAACTGCGTTGGCTCGATCGTCGAGCACGGGGATGAGCGGTTCGACGGCACGGGTGTCGCCGATGCGTCCGAGCGCGGTGGCGGCAGCCGAGCGAACTGTGTCGGCTTGATCGTCGAGCCTGGGGATGAGCGGTTCGACGGCCCGGGCGTCGCCGATCGTTCCGAGCACCCGGGCGATCGCTTCGCGGCGCCCGCTCCGCTCGTCGTGGAGGTGCGCGACGAGGGGCTCCACGGCGGGAGCTCCGATGTCGACGAGGACCGCTTCGGTGGTCCAGTCGGCCCAGCCGAGCGAGTCGATCAGTGACTCGACGGCCCGGGCGCCGATCCTGACGAGCACTCGGCTCGCGCTCTTTCGGACGGCCTCGTCTTCGTCATGGAGGACGGCCACGAGAGGCTCGATCGCCGCCGCCTTGACGCACTTGCCCCATTGGCGTTTGGCGACCCAGTAGGCCGCACCAGCTGCTCCGGGGTCTGGGCTCCAACCGAGCCGGTCGAGTGCCGCGGCGGCCGCCGCTCGGACCGACTCCTTGTTGTCGTGGAGGGTGGCGACGAGGGGCTCGACCGCCCGCATGTCGCCGATCTGTCCGAGAGCCGTGGCGGCATCTTCTCGGACGAAGCCGTTGTCGTTCTCGAGGGTCGTGACGAGGGCGTCGACGGAAGGGGCGCCGATCATGACCAGCGCCGAGAGCGCGGCGTCGCCCGTCAACACGTGGTCGCGGCTGAGGACGGCGGCCAGGGCATCGACGGCCCGGGGGTCGGCGAGCTCGCCGAGCGCGGCGATGGCTGCCGTGCGCACGTTCGCGTGGTCGTCGCCGAGGGTCGCGACCAGGGGCTCGACGGCCCGAGGATCGCCGAGGCTGGCGAGCGCGTCGGCGGCAGCCGCCCGAACCTTCCCGTCACCGGGGCAGCCGAGTGCCTTGACCAGTCCCTTGACGTCTCTCTTGGCGGTCGATCTGGCGATGTCGGGGTGTCTGCCTCGGTGCACCGCGGGCCCTTTCGAGAAGGTGGACAGGACAAGGATGAGCGCGCGTCGACCCGGGACGCCAGGGGAACAAGACCGTGATGTCGGCGCTGGATCGGAGACGGCGGATCAGGTCGAACGCCTGGAAGCCGGAACCCCGAGCGTCAACAGCACTTCCCAATCCCGGCGTTGCAGGGCTCGCTTGGTGAAGGTCAGCGTGCCTCGGTCCGCGATCTCGATCGCGTACCGGGGAGCGTCGGGGACGCGCGCCGAGAAGGGGAACTCGCAGAGGCCGTCCGCGTTCCCGACTCCCTGTCCGAGCGGCGCGTGGACCGTTGGCTTGCCGGTCGGCTCGATGGCGATCTTGGTTCCGGTCGTGATGTCGGCGTAGGTGGACGCGCGTCCTGGCAGCCCGCAGGGCTCTCCCGGAGCTGCGGTCTCGTTGACGACGAGGTCCCCGGAGATTCGGTGCCCACCGCCCTTCGCGGCCGCGCTCGTTGCGGCCGTGCCGAAGGATGCTCCGACCACGATCGCCATCGATGTCGCCACCGCGGCGGGGACGAATCTGCGGTGTGCCACCTTCCCCATTCCCATGCTCCCGACAGTCCGAGGTCCTCGACCGAGCCCTGCGCACGAGCAGGGTCAACCAGATCATGGCGGGTGCACGGGAAGATGTCGTCGAGTGCTCGGGTGACGTCGATGGAGATCGGAGGGACGCAATGGCGCGAGGGATCAGCGAGATGGGACGTGACTCCCTGCACACGACGCTGGCGCGTCACGTGGAGCGGGGCGACGTCCCGGGGGTGGTCGCACTGGTGGCCCGCGGCGACGACGTGCACGTCGAGACCATCGGCCATCGGGCCGTGGGCGACTCCGAGCCGATCGGGCGCGACACGATCTTCCGCATCGCGTCCCTCACGAAGCCGATCGCCGGCGTCGCGGCGATGCTGCTCGTCGAGGACGGGCTCATGACCCTCGCCGACCCCGTGGCGCGCTGGCTCCCGGAGCTCGCCGAACCCCGGGTGCTGCGGAGCGTCGACGCCGACCTCGACGACACGGTGCCGGCGCGACGACCGATCACGGTCGAGGACGTGCTGTCGTTCCACCTCGGCTGGGGCTCGGTCATGGCCCCGCCCGACACCTACCCGATCCAGCGGGCCGAGGCTGCGCTCGACCTGAAGACGTTTGGCCCCCCGTGGCCGCCGTCGGAGCTCACGCCCGGCGAGTGGATCGCCGCGCTGGGCACGCTGCCACTGCTCGACCAGCCCGGGTCCAATTGGCGCTATGCCGGCGGCGCCCAGGTCGCCGGAGTGCTCGTCGAGCGGGTCGCGGGAGCCCCGATCGCGGAGGTGCTGCGCGAGCGCGTGTTCGAGCCGCTCGGCATGGTCG
Source organism: Acidimicrobiia bacterium (assembly GCA_041659105.1). Classification (GTDB taxonomy): domain Bacteria; phylum Actinomycetota; class Acidimicrobiia; order IMCC26256; family PALSA-555; genus CAIUKV01. Next base: position 12,194 of record JBAZYX010000100.1, on the reverse strand, counting down.
ACACCGGCTTCTTCGTGCCGGCCGACACGCGGCACCGGTTCGCGACGCAGTACGTGCCCGACCCGGTGACCGGGGTCCTCCGGGTGCTCGACCGGCCCGACGGCTGGTGGTCGGTGCCGCCGAAGATGCCCGACGTCAACGGCTGGCTGGTGTCGACCGTCGACGATCTGTGGGCCTTCGCGTCGATGATGGCGGCCGGCGGCGGCGACCTGCTGTCCCCCGAATCGGTCCGGCTCATGCTGATCGACCGGATGACCGCCGAGGAGCGGTTGGCGAACCGGATCTTCGTCGGCGACCACAGCGGCTGGGGGTTGATGATGGCGGTGCCGGCCGCCGACGGCTCGACCGGGATCCCCGGGGGGTTCGGTTGGGAGGGCGGCACGGGCACGAGCTGGCGCACCGACCCCGCGGTCGGTCTGACCGGGATCCTGTTGACCCAGCGGGCGATGATCTCGCCGGAGCCGCCCGAGATCGTCTCCGACTTCTGGACGGCCGCCTACGCAGCCGTCGCTTCCTAGCCTGCGAAGGCGGGTCACTGCGCGCGCCGCCGGCAGCGCCGTCGGGGTCGATATCGTTCGCGCCACCGAGCAACGGAGCACGGGATGACGGAGTTCGATCCGAAGCAGGACCGCGTCGCGATCGTGACGGGTGCGGGCACGGGCATCGGTCAGGCAATCGCGGCGAGGTTTGGTTCGCTGGGGTGGCGGGTCGCCGTGGGCGGCCGCCGGGTGGAGCTCCTCGCCGAGACCGCGTCGCTCGTGGAGGAGGCGGGCGGGACCTGCCTGCACCATGCGCTCGACGTGACGGACCCCGAGTCGGTCGAGCGGTTCTTCGCCACCACCGAGGCGGAGCTGGGCCCGGTGACCGTCGTCATCAACAACGCGGCGACGGCTCGCTACGGCCCGCTCGACGACTTCGCCCCGGAGGAGATCGAGGTGGAGGTCGCCACCAAGCTCCTCGGGTCGCTCTACATGGCGCGCCGGGGCATCCAGGCGATGCGGCCCCAGGGCCGGGGCGACATCCTGTTCATCACGTCGCTGGCCGCGGTCCAGCCCTGGCCGTTCCACCTGCCGTACGCCGCGGCCAACGCGGGGGTCGAGCAGGCGGCGCGCTCGTTGCGGTTGGAGCTGGAGGGCTCGGGCATCCGGGTGACGATGCTGCGCTGCGGTGAGACGATCGGCACGGACTTCTCGACCCGTGAGCTGGAGACCGGCCGCATCGGGCCGGCGACCGAGCACTGGTTCCGGCGGGGCCTGATCCGTCACACCGGGCTGATGACGCCCGACATGGTCGCCGAGGCGGTCGCCTCGGCGGTGACCCTGCCGGTGGGCTACCAGTACGAGACGCTCGCGGTGGTGCCCACCGCACCGGTGGGCGACCTCCCGGTCACGTTCGAGGAGTTCGGCGAGGCCGTGATGCGCGCGCACATGCCGACGTAGTCGGCCGAGCCGCCCGGGGCCACTTCACCCGGACTGGCCGGGACCGCCCTCGACCGCGCGGATGCGCGCCCGGTCGGTGATTCCGGGGGTGCCGAGGTCGAGCCCGGCAGGCAGCTCGACGTGGAGCTCGTCGCCGCCGTCGACCGCGGCAGTGCCGTGCTCCAGCGTGCCGTCGAGCACGTGCCCGCCGTGGGCGCGGTCGTCGCTCAGGAAGTGGAGGTGGAAGCCCGGCGCCTCCAGCCCGGCGACGGTGTCGGGGAACCGGAAGCCGAGCAGCGTGCCGGTGGCCCGATCGAGGTCCCACTCGGTCTGGTGCGCCGTCACCTCGGGGAGCGGAGGGTATGGGGGCCACTGCCGCCGGACGCTGCGGAGGCGGAGGTGGGTGAAGGTCCCGTCGACCCGCACCGCCACCACCGAGGTGGACGGTGCCAGCGCGTCGAGCGCGCGTTGGACGGCGGCGAGCTCCAGTGGACCGCTCAGCTCGGACCGCCGCGTGGGTGCGAACCGGCACACGACCGCGAACGGCGTACGCGTCTGCGGAGGTACGGCACGGACGACGCCGTCGGCGTCTACGACGAACGCGTTGCCGTCGAGCACCACGAGCTCACCGCCGAGATGCTGCACCGTCCCGAGGCCGAGGTCCCCGTGGGCGAGCAGGTCGCCGATGGTTGCGTCGCCGTCGTAGCGGCCGTCGATCAGCGCGTCGAGCGTGCCGATCTGGAACGCGACGTGCTCGGCGACGGGGTCGTGCGCGAATCCGCGGCGGGTGAGTGCCCGTACGTGGAGCGCTCCGATGAGGCGGTGGTCGACGATGTCGGAGCTCACGCGGTGAGACTACGCATCGAGCACGAACGCGCGGCCGGTCATCTCCTCGGACAGCTCCCAGAGCCGGCGCGCGTCATCGACGTCGCGCGCGCGGCGACTCGGCGTCTCGCGGACCGCCGGTCCGATCATGCGGTACCGCGGCCCGTAGTACTCCCCGCCCTGCGCGTCGGGATCAACGCCGGCCCGCACCGCAGGGAGCGCGCCGGCGTGTGCGCTCTGGAGGAAGGCGCCGATCGGAGCGCGCATCACCGCGTTGAACAGGCCGCCGCCCTCCATGCCGAGCTCGGTGCGGGAGCCACCGGGGTGGGCGGCGAGCGCCTGCGTGGGCGCGTCGGGCCCGAGTCGGCGCTGCAGCTCGAGGGTGAAGAGGAGGTTCGCGAGCTTCGACTGGAAGTAGGCCTGCCACCGTCGGTACGGGCGACGCTGGGCATTCAGGTCGTCGAAGCGCATCCGGCCCGCGCGGTGGCCCATGCTCGACATGCTCACGACCCGCGATCCCGGCGTCGCGAGCAGCACCGGCACGAGCCCGGCGGTGAGCGCGAAGTGCCCGAGGTGGTTCACCCCGAGCTGCATCTCGAAGCCGTCCTCGGTGCGGGACTCGTCGACGGCCATGAGCCCGGCGTTGTTGACGAGGAGGTGCAGCGCCGATTCTTCGGCTCGGATCCGCGCAGCCAGCGCGTCGACCGACGCGATGCTGGCGAGGTCGAGCGCGCGGACCTCGACGGTGCCGCGGGGTCCGGTGTCGAGCACGTCGGCCGCGGCCGCCTCGGCCTTGGCCGGGTTGCGGCAGGCCATCAGCACTCGTGCGCCGTTGCCGGCGAGGATCCGGGTGATCTCCAGGCCGAGCCCGGCGTTGGCGCCGGTGACCAGCACGGTCCGGCCGGTGAGATCGGGGATGTCTCGGAGGTCCCACGCCGTGCCCATCCACTCAGGATGCCCGCGCTCGGGTGTGCGGCGCTCAGCCCGGGGCGAGGACGTCGATCCCGTCGCCGGCCGGCACGGCCCGCCAGCCCTCCCACGCGAACCGCCGGGCGGCGTCGAGGCCGCCGTCGAGGACGACCCGGGTGAAGCGTCCCTTGGCCGCCTTGGCCGCGTGCCCGGCCGCACCCCCGCCGTCGGCCCGCCGGAACTCCACGTGCACCACGTCGACGGACTGCTCGAGGGTTGCCCAGTCGATCGCTCGAGCGTGTTCGGACGGGAGCACGTCCACGAGCACGCGCCCGCGACACCGCGACGCGAGCAGTTCCGTGATCGGCGCGGACCAGGAGCGGTCGAGCCGGCCGACGCCCGGCAGCACGACGGAGAGCTTCAGCCGGTAGTCGACGATCGCGTCCGCCGCGGTGGTGATCCCGTACAGCGCCGACGGGACCAGCACCCGCCGGCGTTCTGTGGTGGAGAGCGGGCCCAGGTGCTGCCACACCACGCCGGTGTACCGATCCGCCGCGGCGCGCAACGGTGCGGTCCCGTCCACCAGCGCGGCGGTCGCGGCCCGCGCGCGGTCGAGCAGGTCACCCCGGCAGCCGAGGACCCGTGCGGCGCTCGCGTCGTCGTGCACCGCTTCCGCGAGGGCGACGACGACGGCGCGTCGATGTTGCGCCAGCGCGGCGTCGAACGCACCCGGACGCATCGTGGCGCGGCCACCCTCCGCCTTGCCCTCCGACGGGGGGACGAGCACCAACGGGTCGCGCCGCATCGCGCGGCGTCCGGGTGGGCTCACGCCGACATGCTGCCCGCGCGAAGGCTCGGGCCGCGGGTCAAAGCGTCGCTTACTTGATCGCGAGCGGGTTGAGCGGCGTGCCCACCGCGTTGGCGAACTTCAGCACCGGCGCGCACAGGAAGAGCTCCCACACGCCATCGGCGGCGCAGTCGTCGGCCAGGGCCTCGAGATCGAACATCTCGCCGAGCGTCATCCCCATGTCACGAATGCACACGTAGTGCAGCGGGAGCACTGCGTCCTGCCCGCTCGGGTAGCGCTCGACGCCCCAGTTGTCGCACGCGAGCGCCGCGACGTCGCGGTCACGCAGCCACCGACTGCACTCGACGGTCAGTCCGGGCTGCGCGCCCATGTACTCCGCGGCCGAGCGCTCGCGGAACACCCGCATCCATCCGGTGCGTACGAGCACGATGTCGCCGGGGCCGACGTCGACCCCCTGCCGGTCGGCCGCGGCCTCGAGATCGTCGACGCCGATCGACGCGTCGGCGGGGAGGTGGTCCACGCCGCGCAGCCGCGCGACGTCGAGCAGGACCCCGCGGCCGACGATGCCGCGCGCGAGCTGGTCGATGCTCAGCTCCGCCGACCCGCGCCCCGTGACCGTGCTCGCGGGGACGGCGTTGTAGCAGAGGTCGTCGTAGAAGACGTGCGCGAGGCCGTCCCACTGGGTGGCGCACTGGAGGGGCATGAACACGAAGTCGTCGGTGTAGCCGCCGCCGTCGGGAAGGCGGTTGTCGCCGGTGACCGACATGAGGTGCACGGGGTTCCCCCGTCCGCCCGAGCCGACCTGCGGGCCGCTCGCGCCGAGCGTGAGCCCGAGGTCGAAGACGCGGCCGGTGCGCGCGAGCGCGGCGGCCGCGGCCACCCGTTCGGGCGTGATCAGGTTGAGGGTCCCGATCCGGTCGTCGTCGCCCCACCGACCCCAGTTCGACAGCTCGCGACCCAGCGTCCGGAAGTCCTCGGTCATCGGTGGTGCCTCCTCGGGCGTCGAAGCGGGGGATCGACGGGCGTGCCGGTCGACCGCGCGGTCAGGCCAGCGCGGCGTTGACGGCGTCGGCGATGCGGCGGCCGTCGGTGCCGGCGCCGGCCCGGGCCCGCACCGCCTTGATGACCACGCCGGTCGCGGCCTTGCCTTCCTTGCCGTCGGCGCGCGCGGCCGCGACCTCCTCGGCCACCACGGTCGCGAGCTCGTCGTCGCTCAGCGCCGCGGGCAGGTAACACTCGAGCACGGCCTGCTCGGCCCGCTCCGCGTCGGCGCGGTCCTCGCGGCCCGCGTCCGAGTACGTGGCCGCGGCCTCGACGCGCCGTTTCACCTCGGTGCTGATCACCGCGAGCACCTGGTCGTCGTCGAGCTCGGTGTGCTCGTCGCCCGCGGTCTCCGCGCGCGTGATCGCGGTGAGCACGAGCCGAAGCGTCGACACGGTGGTGGAGTCCTGTGCGCGGATCGCCCCCGTGAGGTCGGACTGGATCTGGTCCTTCAGCGTGGTTGCCATGCCGTCCTTCTTATCGCTCCGACCGCTCGAGCGCACCGACGGGTGCGAGTGCTTCGCGCACCGCCTCGAGCCGTTCGGGCACCACGCGGTACCAGGCCCAGCGGCCGCGCTTCTCCCGCTCGAGCAATCCGGCCTCCACCAGCAGCGACAGGTGGTGCGACACCGTGGGCTGCGAGCGCCCGACGGGCTCGACCAGGTCGCACGCGCACGTCTCGCCCGTGCTCGCCGACGCGACCATCGACAGCAACCGGAGGCGGGCCGGGTCGGCCAGCACCTTGAACACGGCGGCGAGCTCGTCGGCCTGCTGCTCGTCGAGCACGCCTCCGGTCAGGGGACCGCAGCAGGCGTCGGTCTCGTGCAGCTCCATTGCGGGCCTCCCGGCTGCTCGACGAGCCACGTATTGACGCTCGTCGATGGATCGGCTATGATATCGACCAGTATCGATGAGTCTACTCCCGGAGGCTTCCCCATGTCCCGTGTCCAGCTCGCCCTCAACGTCAGCGACCTCGACGCCGCGGTCGACTTCTACTCCAAGCTGTTCGCCACCGAGCCGGCCAAGCGCAAGCCGGGCTACGCGAACTTCGCGATCGCCGACCCGCCCCTGAAGCTGGTGCTCTTCGAGGCCGCCGAGGGCGGCACCCTCAACCACCTGGGCGTGGAGACCGAGAACGCGGCCGAGGTCGAGGCAGCCGAGGCGCGCCTCTCGTCCGACGGGCTGGCCACCACGGGCATCGACGACACCATCTGCTGCTACGCGTCCAAGGTCGAGACCTGGGTCACCGACCCCGACGGCGCGAAGTGGGAGTGGTACGTGAAGACCGGCGACACCGAGCAGGCCGCGTACGAGGTGATCGGCGACACCAGCGGCTCTGCCTGCTGCGCGTAGCGGCCCCGCTTCCAGGACCCGCGCACCCGCGGGCCGCGCGGTCCTGGCGGACTGCGCTCCCCGCGGTAGCGCCCGGTCTCAGGCCGGGGCCTGCTCCACCGCGCGCGCGACCGCGACCAGCAGGTCCTCGCGGTCGGGGGGTGCGACCAGCTGCAGGCCGACCGGGAGGCCGCGCACCGTGCCCACCGGCACCGAGATCGCGGGGAACCCGATCAGGCTCCACGGGATCGCGTTGCGCGCGAGCAGCATGAGGAATTCGGCGAACTCGTCCCGCGGCGGCGCCACGACCGGGCTGGTCGGCATCGCGAGCAGGTCGACCTCGGCGAACGCGGCACCGAGGTCGGCGATGAGCAATGACCGGATCCGCTGCGCGTTGAGGTACTCGCTCGCGCGCACGTCGTCGGCCGCGTCGAGCTGCTCGGCCACCTCGTCCCAGTAGAGGGTGCGGTCGAGGCCGAGGTCGGTGTGGAACGTCGTCGCCTCGCAGCGGCTGATCACCATGCCGGCCGCGTTGGCGCGGGCGAGATCGCGCGCGGACGGGTGGGGCGTCTCCAACAGCCGGGCCCCGCGGCGGGCGAGGCCGTGGAGGGCCGCATGCACGAGATCGGCGACCGCGCCGTCGGCGTCGGCGAACGCGGCGTCGGCCACGCCGATCGCGAGTCCCTCCACGCCCCGCGTGCACGCGTCGACGAGCCCACCGTGGCCGAGCAGCACCTCGGCCACGAGCGCGGCGTCGGCGACGGTCGCGGCCATCGGCGCGACGTGGTCCATCGTCCAGGAGAGCGTCACCACGCCGTCGGTGGGGACGCGGCCGTAGGTGGGCTTCAGGCCCACCACGCCCGAGAGCGCCGCGGGCACGCGGATCGACGCGCGCGTGTCGGTGCCGAGGGAGGCGAGCCCCATCCCGGTGGCCACCGCGATGGCGCTGCCGCCACTCGAGCCGCCGGGGATGCGGCCCGGGTCGTGGGGGTTGGCGCTCTGAGGGTTGGTCACGCCCAGCGCGAACTCGTGCGTGGCCACCTTGGCCAACACGATCGCTCCCGACCCCTTGAGCAGGGCCACGCCGGCGGCGTCGTGGGTCGGCACGTCGTAGTAGGCGTCGGACCCCGCGCGGGTGGGCACCCCGCCCACGTCGATCACGTCCTTGATGGTCACCGGGATGCCGTGGAGGATCCCGCGGCCGCGCCCGGCGGCGCGGTCCTCGTCGCACGCGGCGGCGTCGGCGCGCGCCGCGCCGGCCAGCAGCTCCACCACCGCCCCGAGCTCCGGGTCGCGCGCGGCCACGACGGCGAGGGACTCCTCCACCAGCCCGACCGCGGTCTGCGTTCCGTCGAGCAGCGCGTGCGCGGCGGCGTGGAGCGGACCGAGGTCGGCACTCCCCAGCCGCGGCGTCGCCGACCACGCGGGCCCGGCGCCGACCCGCAGGTCGATCGCGGGACGGGTCCACCCGAGTCCGGTGCTCGCGAGCTCGACGACCGCGCGGGCGTCCGCGAACGCAGCCTTCGCGATGCTCCCGTGGACGCTCATGCTCTTCCGCTCTCGGCCCTGCGGGCCGGGCCGCTCGGGCCCCGCTCGCTCATGTTCTCATGGCGGCGAGCAGTGCGGCGGACGGCGCGATCGCGCCGAACACCCCGCCCTGCATCGTCACCATCTTCAGCGCGGCCTCGTAGTTCGAGGAGTCGGTCGCACCCGTGCAGTCCGTGAGCAGGAGGCACTCGAAGCCGCGGTCGTTGGCGTCGCGCATGGTGGTGTGCACGCACACGTCGGTCGTGATGCCGGTGAACACGAGGTGGGTGATCCCGCGGACGCGCAGCAGCAGCTCGAGGTCGGTGGCGTAGAACGACCCCTTGCCCGGCTTGTCGATCACGAGCTCACCGTCGATCGGCGCGACTTCGGACACGATGTCCCACCCGGGCTCGCCCCGCACGAGGATGCGGCCGCACGGGCCCGCGTCGCCGATGCCGGCGCCGATGCGCCGGGACCGCCACAGCTTGTTGGGCGGGCAGTCCGACAGGTCCGGCCGGTGGCCTTCCCGCGTGTGCACCACGAGCCAGCCCGCGTCGCGCGCGGCGGCGAGCACGCGCTGCGTGGGCCCGAGGCCCGCGCGCGTGAGCGAGAGGTCGTAGCCCATGGCGTCGACGTAGCCGCCGGGGCCGCAGAAGTCGGTCTGCCAGTCGATGTTGACGAGCGCGGTCCGCGCCGGGTCGATGGGGCCGTCGTACGGCCACGGGTACGGGTCGGCGTCGACGACTCCGGTGGGTGTGACGTTTGCGGGAAGGGGCGCGGTCATGGGGTGGAGACCTCCTCGGGGGCTACGGACAGGGGAAGCGCGGGCGCGGGGTGGCCGTTCGCGTCGGGGAGCGGGGGCGCGGCGCCGATGGCGCCGAGCAGGTCCGCGGTGGTGCCGATCGCGCCGAAGATGCCGCCCGACATCGTGACGGACGAATGGGCGTGGGCCGCGATCTCGGGGGAGTGCGGCGCCACCGCGTCGACGAGGGTCAGGCACTCGAAGCCGCGGTCGTTGGCGGAGCGGAGCGTGCTGTCGACCGCGGTCTCGGCGCCGAGCCCGCACAGCACCAAGCGGTCCCGGCCGAGCTCGCGCAGCAGCGGCTCGAGCGGGCTGGCGTAGAACCCGTCGATCCCGACCGACGCGATCACCGCGTCGGAGTACGCCGCGATCAGGGGATCGGGGGCCTCGGGGCGGGCGGCGCGCAGGGGGGACGGCCGCAGCGGGTGGGGCCGGGCGCCGACGGTCACGCACACGACCGCGGCACCCGCCTGGCGCAGGGCCCGGGCAGCCAGGCCGATGGTGACGGTCACCGCCTCCGCGTCCACGGTCGCCGCCGTGAACGACGGCTGGACCGCCACGCACAGCAGCGCGATGCGGGTCGCGTCGAGCGGCTCGTCGACGTCGGCGTCCCACGGCCACGGGTACGGGTCCGAACGCTGGAGCGGGGGCATCGGTACCTCCGGGACGGGACGGGGGTGAGGAGACGGGCAGGGGCCCGGCGTCGTTGCCGGGCCCCTCCCGATCGTGTGGGTCAGCTCTTCGGCAGGTCGCCGACGACACCGGCGACGAAGACCGTGTTGGCGGCTTCGATGGCGGCGTAGTCGGGCACGTCACCGGCGGGGAACATCGTCCCTCCGCTCTGGGTCTTCACCGGTCCGGCGAACGGCGAGCCCGTGGTGGAGATCTCCTGGAGCTTCTCCGCGATCAGCGCCTTCGTGTCGGCCGACACGCTCTTGCCGTACTTCGACTGCACGAACGGGTTGGTGCCCGTCTTGTAGCCGACCCGGTAGTTGTCGTTGAACTGGCTCCCGGTGAAGTCACCCGCGAGGATCGTCTTCACGATGTCGGAGTAGAGCGGGGCCCAGTCCCATTCCGACCCGGTGATCCAGGTCTTCGGCGCGAGCGACGATGCGTCCGCGTGGTACCCGACCACGCCCACGCCCTTGTCGTTCGCGATCTTCGTGATCGTCGAGGTGCAGTCTTGGTGCTGCGTGATCACGTCGACGCCCTGGCCGATGAGGCTGTTCGCCGCGTCGGCCTGCTTCGACGGGTCGCACCAGTTCGACGTGGCCACCGTGTACACCTTGACGTCGGGGTTCACGCTCTGCGCGCCGAGGGTGAAGGCGTTGATGTTGGAGATGGTCTGCGGGATCGGGAACGCGTAGACGTAGCCGAGCTTGTCGCTCTTCGTGGATTCGCCCGCCGCGATGCCGGCCAGGTACACGGGCTCGTACACGGTCCCGAAGTACGTGCCGAGGTTCGGGGCGATGCCACCCTTGATGAAGTTGCCCTGCTGCACCACGCAGACGTCGGGGTTCGCCTTGGCGACCTTCTCGGCCGGGTCGAGGTGGCCGTAGCTCGTGGCGAAGATGATCTTCGCGCCCTTGGAGATCATGCTCTCCATGACGCGGGTCGCGTCGTCGTTCTCGGGCACGTTCTCCGCGGTGAGGATCTTGAGCTTCGGGTACTCCTTCTTGAGCGCCATCGCGCCTTCGTACGCGGCCTGGTTGTACCCGTAGTCGTTCTTCGGCCCGACGAAGATGAAGCCGATGGCCTTCGTGTCCTTGCCGCACGTCTCGGTTGCGGCCCCGGCCGAGGTGACCGGGATCGCCGTGGCCAGGACGGCCATCACCGCCGCGGTCAGGGTCGCGACGACCCCGGCTCGGGCGCGCCTGCGCTGACGCATCGAGTGCTCCTTTCGGTGCGACCCGGGGTTGACCCCGGGCCGGTTGGTCGGCGGTTGCCCCGCCGAGAGATCGGCCCGCGCGTCACTCACTCGCGCCGCCTTCGAAGACTTCCTGGAGGCCCTCCGGCGCCGGGGAGGTACCGCGTCGTCCGATCACGACGAGCACGACGATCACCAGCACGTAGGGGAGGGCGTCGAGGGCGAACTGGTTGATGTCGACCCCGCGCACCTGCAAGAGCGGCGACAGCGCGAACGCGCCGCCGAAGAGGTAGGCGCCGGCCATCACCTTGAACGGGCTCCGGGCCGCGAACACGGCGACGGCCACGGCCACGAAGCCGCGCCCCTGCACCATGTTCTCGAACCACGCGTTCGTGTACGCGGTGGCGAGGACGCCGCCACCGATGCCGGCGAGGGCACCGCCCCCGACCACCGCGAGCATCTGCACGAGCCGCACCGGCCGCCCGTAGGTCGTGAGCACCTGCGCCCGCTCACCGGCCGCCCGCAGGTAGAGGCCAGGACGAGAGCGGAACAGCAACAGCCACAACAACGGCACCAGCGCGTACGACACGTACACCGGTGCGGTCTGCTCGAAGAGCACGTCCCCGAGCACCGGGATGTCGCTCAGGAGCGGGACGTCGATGGTCTGGAACGCGTTGATCGTCGACTGCACGTAGTTGACGCCGAACAGCGACGTGAGCCCAAGTGCGAGGAACAGAACCACCAGACCGGTGGCGAGCTGGTTGGTGCGGCGCCACAGCACGAAGGAGCCGTGCACCGACGCGAGGAGCGCCCCGCCGAGCGCGGCGCCGGCGAGCCCGATCCACGGGTTCCCCGACTCCGCGGTCACCGCGTAGCCCGCGAGCGCGCCCATGAGCATGTTGCCCTCGGTGCCGAGGTTGATCACGCCCGCACGCTCCGAGATCGACTCGCCGAGCGCGGCGTACAGGATCGGCGTCCCGCCGAGCACGGCGCCCGCCATCAACTCGGTGCCGAAGCTCATGTGGTCCGCTTCTTCCCGGTGAAGCCGAAGACCGCGAGCAGCAGGATCGCCATGAGGACGTTCACCGTCGCGGCGGGGAGGCCGGAGTCGATCTGGAGGCTGTCGCCGCCGATGACGAGCGCCGACAGGAGGATCGCCGCGGCGGCGACCCGCCACGGCTGGTGGCGTCCGAGCCAGCTGGCCAGGAAGCCCACGTAGCCGAAGCCGAAGAGGAACAGCGGTCGCAGCTTGTACTCGATGCCCGCGAGCTGGATCGCGCCGGCGAGGCCGGCGAGCGCGCCGCCCACGAACATCGCCGAGATCAGCAGCGGCCCGACCCGGAGGCCGCCGCGGCGGGCGGCCTCCGCGTTGCCGCCGACCACGCGCAGGGCGAAGCCCCACGAGGTGCGCTTCAGCACCACGGCCACGATGACCAGCACCACGACCGTCAGGAGCACGCCGAGGTGGAGGCGGGAGTCGCCGAGCAGCGGCAGCTGCTGCGACGAGGGGATCGGCGAGCTGGCCGGCTGCCCCGACCCGTTCGGGTCCTTCCACGGGTCGTAGATGAGGAACAGCATCAGGTCGAGCGCGACGTAGTTGAGGAGCAGGGTGGTGACGCTCTCGCTGATGCCGGCGAAGAGGCGGAGCACCACGCTCAGCGCGGC
>JBAZYX010000099.1:0-15038 GCA_041659105.1 Acidimicrobiia bacterium | reverse complement strand
ACGCCGGTCGGCATCCCTAGCACCCACGTCGACCGCGACGTGACCGACGCGGAGATCCTGCGCAGCATGCTCCTCACCCGCGACGACACCGACCTCACCGTGCCCGCGGACACGAACGTGCGCGGGGTCCTCGGCGACCGCATGCGGGCGACGCTCGAGCACCGCACCGGCCGCGACTTCTCGCACCTCTCCGACAGCGAGGCGCTCGACGGCATCGAGTACTTCCTCTTCCCCAACTTCGTGCCCTGGGGCGGCTACCTCACGCCGCTCGTCTACCGGTTCCGCCCGTGGGGCGACGACCCCGGCCGCTGCCTCATGGAGGTGATGCTGCTCGAGCCGCTGCCCGCGGGGCCCCGGCCCGCGCCGGCGGCGCTGCGGTTCCTCGGCGACGGCGAGGCGTTCGCGTCGGCCCCCGAGCTCGGCTTCCTCGGGCCGATCCTCGACCAGGACACCCGCACCGTCGCACGCGTGCAACGTGGCCTGCGCGCCTCCCGCCGGCCCGAGACGACCCTTGCCCGGTACCAGGAGGTGCGGATCCGCCACTTCCACGAGGTGCTCGGCGAGTACGTCGCCGATGCGCCCACCGCGTCCGCCGGACCCGCCGACTGACCGTGCCGCCCGCGCTCCGTCTGGCCCCGCCCACCGAGATCGCCGACGACACCATCGGCGGGCTCCTCCGCCGCGCGGCCGCCACCGCGCCGGACGTGGTGGCCCTCGTCGACGGCGTGGCCGACCCCGCCGCGCGAACCCGCTGGACGTACGCCGAGCTGCTCGCCCGAGCCGAGGGGATCGCCCACGGCCTGCTCGGTCGCTTCACCCCCGGCGAGCGCCTCGCGGTGTGGGCGCCCACGGCTCCGGAGTCACTCGTGCTCACCTACGCGTGCGCCCTCGCCGGGCTCGTGCTGGTGCCGGTCAACCCCGCACTGCGCGCCAACGAGCTCGCCCACGTGCTCGGCCAGTCGGGTGCCGCCGGGATCGCGCTCGTCGACGAGCACCGCGGCCACGACATGGCGGCCACGCTCGCCGCGGCCCGTGCGGGCCTCCCCGTGCTGCGCGAGGCCGTTGCGCTCACCGCGATCGACGACCTCGCGTCCACCGCGTCGACGGCACACACCCCGGACGCGCTCCCCGCCGTCAGGGGCGACGACGTCGCGCAGATCGTCTACACGTCGGGGACAACCGGTCATCCCAAGGGCGCGCGCCTCACCCACCGCGGCATGACGAGCGCGGCCCGCTTCGGCGCGCGCCGGTTCGGGATGGAACGCGGCGACGTCTACGTCGACCCGCTGCCGTTGTTCCACGTCGGCGGGCAGGTCGTCGCGTTCGAGATCGCGCACCAGTGCGCGACCTACGTGCTCGTGCGCGCGTTCGAGCCCGCGCTGGTGCTCGACCTGCTCGAGTCGGAGCACGCGACGCTCACCGTCGGCGTCCCCACCATGCTCGTCGCGATGCTGGCGGAGCCCGGGATCGCGTCCCGCGACCTCTCCCGACTGCGCTCGGTGTCCTCCGGGGGCGCGGTCGTCCCGGCCGAGCTGGTGCGCCGGGTCCGCCGGGAGCTCGGCGCGTCGGTCACCATCGTCTTCGGCCAGACGGAGTGCTGCGGCTTCGTGGCCCAGACCCACCTCGACGACGAGCCCGAGGTGATCGAAGCGACCCTCGGCACCCCCATCGACGGCGTGGACGTGCGCGTGGTCGACCCCGCGACCGGCACCGTGGTGGAGACGGGCGCGGTCGGCGAGCTCGAGGTGCGGGGCGACAACGTGATGGCCGGGTACCACGACCGGCCCGACGCGACGGCCGAGGCGATGCACGACGGCTGGCTGCGCACCGGCGACCTCGTCACCCTCGACGACGCCGGGTACCTGCGCATCGTCGGGCGGCTCAAGGACATGATCGTCACCGGCGGGGTGAACGTGTACGCGGCCGAGGTGGAGGCGGCCATCGCCGAGCACCCGTCCGTGGCCGACGTCGCGGTGTTCGGCGTCCCCGACGACCGCTGGGGTGAGCGGGTGGTGGCCGCAGTGCGCTTCGGGCCGGACCCGGCGGTCGGCGATCCGGTCACCGCGCTCGCCGACGACCTCGCGACGCGGCTCGCGCCCTACAAGCTCCCGAAGCAGTGGACGGTGGTGGAGACGATGCCGCTCACGGCGTCGGGGAAGGTGCAGAAGTTCCTGCTGCGCGAGCAGCTCGGTATGCCTCCGCGGCCGGCGGGAGCGGCTGCCGGAACGTGACGCCGGACGGCTCCGGAGCACCCACGCGCAGGAGCGCGACCCGCCACGACAGGGAGGAGCCGAGCGAGAGCCGCAGCATCGTGGTGACGACCCGGCCCATCACCACCGCCCCGGGCCAGGCCCGCACCCCGATGATGGTGCGGATGCGCGGCGGGAGCGTGGCGACCGCGGCCCGGAAGAGGAACCCGTACGCGATGCGCACCGGCCACGACAGCGGCGGCCGCCGGAGGAACTCGATCGCCTCGCGCTGCCCCGGCGACGGGGCGAGGCGCGGATGGCCCGCGATCCAGTCGGCGAGCGCGTCGGCGGAGTCGGGCAACGGCGCCGCGTGGTGCAACGCGCCGAGGCGGGCCTGCTCGCGCACGTAGCGGTCGGCGTCGTCGGACGGGCACGGACGGCTGCCGTACACCTGGTACGCGACGAGGAACGACTGGGCGAGGGAGTTGTGGACCCACGCGGCGAGGTCGGGGGCGTCGGCGTCGTAGGCGAGGCCCCGGTGCGAGCGGCCCACCACCGGCTCGTGGCGGCGGCGCACGGTCGCGATCGCGCGGTCGACCTCGGGCATGGCCCCGAACGCGGTGGCGGTGACGTAGGCCGCCGTGTGCGACAGCCGGCCGAGCGGGTCGTGGCGGTAGCGCGAGTGGTCGGCCACCCCGGCGGCGACCTCGGGGTGGGCCGCCTGCACGAGCAGGGCCCGGATGCCGCCGATGAACACCGCGCTGTCGCCGATCACTCGCCACGTCGCGGAGTCGGGCCCGAACAGCCCGGGATCCCCCGGGAACGAGAGGGTCTCGGCCAGGGGATACGGCCCGTGGGCGAACAGCCCGTTCGTCGCGGCGACGACGCGCGCCCGGGCGCCGTCGACGAGACCACGAAGGATGTGCACGACTGCGTCAACCCCCCAGGGTCCGGAATCGGTCCCGTCGTCCCACTACGGTGCCGCCGATGCCGAGCAGCCTACGGAACGACCTCGACCCCCGCACCCCCGTGATCGCGGGAGTGGGCGTCGCCACCCAGTCCGTCGACGAGCCCGGCGGTGGGCTCGAGGCGCTCGAGCTGATGCTCGCGGCCACGCGCACCGCGGCCGCCGACGCCGGCACCGACCGGCTCCTCCCGGCCGTCGAGCGGATCGCGGTGCCCGCGGGCAACTGGGCGTACTCCGACCCCGGGCGGCTCATCGGCGCGCGCATCGGCGCGCCCCGTGCGCACACCTGTCTCGTGCAGGTGGGGATCCCGCAGCAGACCCTCTTCGACGACGCGTACCTCGCGATCCTCGCGGGCCGCATCGACGTCGCGCTCGTGGTCGGTGGCGAGGCCATGCGCCGCGCGACCGTCGCCCGGCGCGCCGGTGTCGACGCGTCCGAGACCGTCCAGACCGGCGTCACCCCCGACGAGATGCAGGTCCCGTCGGGCGAGATCATCACTCGAATCGAGATCGAGGGCGGCATCCAGTCGCCCATGGCGCCGTTCGCCATCATCGACAGCGCGCTGCGCGCCGCCGAGGGCCGCACGATCGACGAGCAGCGCGACGAGATCGCGCGGCTCTACGCCGGGTTCAGCGCCGTCGCCGCAACCAACCCGCATGCCGCGTTCCCCACGCCGCGCGACGAGGCGTTCCTGCGCGAGCCGAGCGAGAAGAACCGCCCGTTCGCGTTCCCGTACAACAAGTGGCACTGCGCGCAGATGAACGTCGACCAGGCCGGCGCGATCATCGTCTGCAGCCTCGACGCGGCCCGGCGCCTCGGCGTCGACCCCGAGCGCATCGTGTTCCCCCACGTCGCGCTCGAGTCGAGCCTGTCGATCCCGGTGTCGGAGCGTGAGCACCTCCACCGCTGGCCCGCGATGGAGGTGCTCGGAGCCGCGGCCGAGGCCCATCTGGGGTACGCGCTGCGCGAGATCGGGCCGGTGGAGATCTACAGCTGCTTCCCCGCCGCGATCCGCGTCCAGCAGCGGGCGCTCGGGCTGCCCACCGACGGCATCCCGACGATCACCGGCGGCGAGGCCTTCGCGGGCGGGCCGTGGAACAACTTCGTGCTCCAGACCACCGCGGCGATGGTGGAGCGGGTGCGCACCACCCCGGGCGAGCCCGGGCTCGTCACGACCCTCAGCGGCCTGATGAACAAGCCCGGCCTCACCGTGCTGTCGACCGAGCCGGGTGCCGCCCCCCTGCTCGTGGCCGACCTCGCGGAGCGGGCGGCGGCGGTCACCGGCCGCCTCCCCGTGGTGGCGGGCTACCAGGGACCGGCCACCGTCGCGGCGTACACCGTGTTCTCCGAGGGGCTCGACCCGGCGCGGACGACCGTGATCGCCGACACCCCGGCCGGCGAGCGCTGCATCGCCGCCTGTGCCGACGCCGACCTCGCCCTCCGGGCCACCCGCGAGGAGCTCGTCGGCTCGGAGATCGTCGTCGACGCCACCACGTTCGCCGCCGGCTGACCCGCGGGGATCCGCAGAGCGGTCTAGAGGTCTAGAGGTCGCCCTCGCCGTCCTCCACGGGGGTGAACGCGTCCCGCAGCCGGAGCTCGCGCTCGGGACCGGGGAGCGACGCCGGCGCGCCCGCCACCAGCACGGCGGGGTCCGCGCCGCGCACCCACCGCCCGATCCACCCGGAGTCCCCGGCCAGCACCGGCCCCGCGCAGGCGCCGACCACCACGCAGATCGCCGCACCCGAGAACCAGCTCACGAGCGACAGTGCGATCCCGAAGAACCCGAACTGGGCCTCGTTGCGCTTCACGACGTGGGACATCCACACCTCGGCGTACACCGTGTAGAGGCCCATGCCGACCGCGGTGATGAGCCCGGTGGGCACGAGCACGCGCCACCGCACCGCACCCTTGAGCATGAACCACGGGCTGAAGGTCCACAGCGCGGTGGTGATCACGAGCGACACGATCAGGAACACCGCGGTGAGCGGACCGCTCAGGACCGCGCGGAGCCCGCCGGAGATCGCCATCGTCGCGAGCATGACGAGCAGCCAGGCCGGGCCCCGGGTGTACGCCCCGGTCCCGCCCGTGGGCGGTCGCCGCCACGCGCGCAGGTAGACGCGCTGGAGCGCGGTCGTGAACGACACCGCGAAGAAGACCGTCAGCCCCAGCCCGAGCACGCCGGTGGCGCGCCGGACGTCCTTCGAGGACGCGAAGGCCTGCTTCGCGATGACGAGCGAGTCGCCGTGCACGCCGAGGCGGTGGGTCAGGGTGGAGAAGATCGACGTGCGGATGTCCTCGGGCATGAACGCGGCCACCACGATGACGAGCGGGAAGAACGACACGAAGGCCTTCCCCGCCAGGGCCACGCTCCGGTCCACGAACTCGATCTCGAGCATCCGCTCCCACACGCGCCACACGAGCGTGCGCTCCGCCCGGGCGCGGACGCCGTCCACCCGGGCGCGGGCCATGCCCACCGTGTCGCCCACGCGCGAACGATCCCCTGCCATGGTTCCCTCCCCGGCCGCGGCCGTGGGGACGACCATGCCATATCGGTGACAGACTCCGACCATGAACGACTCGATCGCCCTCGTCACGGGCGCCGGACGCGGCATGGGCCGGGCCTGCGCCGAGCGCCTCGCCCCCACGGCCGAGGTGCTGGTGCTCGTCGACCGCGACGAGGAGGGCCTCGCCGACGCGGCCGGCGCGCTCGCCGAAGCCGCCCCGGAGGTCGTGGCGGTCACCCTCGACGTCACCGACGGGGCCGCGCTCGACGCCCTCGGCGCGCACCTGCGCGACCTCGGGCAGGTCCAGGCCGTGGCCCACGCGGCCGGCATCTCCCCCACCATGGCCGACTGGCGCAGCATCTTCCAGGTCGACCTCGCGGGCAGCGCGATGCTCGTGGACACGCTCACCCCGCTCGTGGTCCCGGGCACGGTGATGGTGTGCTTCGCGTCCATGGCGGCGCAGCTGATGGCGTCCACGGGTGACCCCGCGATCGACCCGGTGATCGACCGGCCGCTCGACCCCGACTTCCTCGACCGCGTCCGCGCGGCCGCCGGCCCGCAGATCGAGGACACCGGCGTCGCGTACGGGTGGGCCAAGCGGGGGGTCCAGCGGCTCGTCCGCCGCGCAGCCCTGCAGTGGGGGCCCCTCGGCGGCCGGATCTGCTCGGTCTCCCCCGGCATGATCGACACACCCCAGGGCCGCCAGGAGGCCGCGCAGCAGCCGGCCATGGCCACGCTGCTCGAGTACAGCCCGATCGCGCGCGAAGGCCTCCCCGACGAGATCGCCGCGGTCGTCGCGTTCCTCTGCAGCCCGGACGCGAGCTTCATGACCGGCTGCGACGTCCTCGTCGACGGCGGGGTGTGCGCCGCCGTCGAGGGGATGACCCGAGACGACTGGTAGCCCAGCCGGACCGGTCGCACGCGCCCGTGCGTCGGGTCAGCGCGCCGGCTCGTAGGCCTCCAGCGCCGGGATGACCTGCGTCCCCAGCAGCTCGATGCTGCGCATCACGGCCTCGTGGGGCAGCTTGCCGAACTGCACCGAGCAGAGCAGCTGGTCGACGCCGAGATCGGCGTACCGCTGCATCTTCTCGATGCAGCGGTCGACGTCGCCCACGACGATCATGTCCTGGTCGTTGTACTCCTCGATGGGGCGCGTGAGCATCGGGAAGGTCTCGGCGATCTGGTCGGGCTCGGGCATGAGCGCCTCCCACTCCCACCTGAGCACGAAGTCGATGAGGCCGCGGTACCACCAGTCGACTGCGCTCCACACGTTGTTCGCGACGGCGTCGTCCATCGAGTCGGCGCAGTGCACCAGCGTGTAGCCCCCGACCTTGTTGGTGGTGACGCGGGTGAGCGGGGTGGGATCCGCGGCGGCCTCGCGGTACGCGGCGATGTCGCCCGCGGTCACGGTCAGCGGGCGGGCCGGGCTGAACGAGAGCATGCCCAGGCCGTGGTGGCCGGCGAGCCGGGCCGACTCGACGCTCGTGCAGGCCATCCACACCGGCGGGTGCGGGTCCTGCACGGGCTTGGGCGTGACCATCCGCGACGGGAACTCGAGGTACTCGCTGTGCTCCTCGTAGTACCGCTCCTCCCACATCTTCACGACGGTCTCGCACGCGGCGAACATCTCCGTCCGGCTCTTCTCGCGATCGACGCCGAACGCCTGCTGCTCCATGGGCGTGGACCGGCCGATCCCCCACTCGACCCGTCCACCCGAGAGCACGTCGACCGTCGCGACCTTCTCCGCGATGCGGGCCGGGTGGATGAAGCCGTGCGGGGTGAGCGTGACCCCGAACCCCAGTCGGATCCGCTCGGTGATCTGGCTCAGCGCGCCGAGCACCACCTCCGAGGCGGGGCAGTGGGAGCGGTTCTCACGGAAGTGGTGCTCCACCAGCCACACCGCGTTGAACCCCACCCGGTCCGCGAGGCGGATCTGCTCGAGTGCGTCGCGGTAGGCACGCTGCTCGGCCTCCCGCTGGTCGTAGGGATGCGGGAGCTCGCTCCACGGGTACGGCGCGTCGATCTCGTACAGGAGGTCCAGCTTCATCGGGGGATGCTGGCAGGCCGGTGAGAACTGGGGAAATCCGCCCCGAATCGGCCCCGCCGACCACCGGCGCCCGGAGGAGCACTGGTACGGTCGACGTGCGCACTGATCGCGCGATGGATTCCTGCACTGCTCGTCACGTTCCTTCATGCTGGTGCTGCGGGACCCGAATTCGGAGCCCCTTTGCTGGCCCAGCGTCACGACGTGACCATCCCCTCGCTCCCCCGCCTCGGGCGGAACGCGGTGCCCCAGATCCTCGAGGGCGCGGTGGTCCCCGCGCTGCTCTTCCTCCTCGCCGACCACTTCTTCGGGCTCGCCGCCGGCATCCTCACCGCGCTGACCTGGACGGTGGTCGGGATCACGTGGCGGGCCATCAGCGGCCGGCGCGTCCCCGGGCTGATCGTCCTGCGCGGCTCCACCCTCGTGGCTCGGTCCCTGCTCGGGCTCCTCTCGGGGAGCGCGTTCCTCTACTTCTTCCAGCCGGTGGTGGGCACCACGTGCCTCGCCGCCGTGTTCCTCGTGTCGGTCGTGCGCGGCCGCCCGCTCGCCGGCCGCTTCGCGGGCGACTTCTGCAAGCTCCCCGACGAGGTGCTCGCCGACCACCGGGTGCACCACTTCTTCCGGCGTGCGTCGTTCGCGTGGGCGGTGGTCGGCTTCGCCAACGCCGCGGTCACGTTGTGGCTGCTCCACTCGCAGACCACGAGCACCTACATCCTCGTGAAGCCCGCGATGTCGGTGGGCATCACCGTCGCGATGGTCGCGGCGTCGGTCGTGTGGTTCAAGTGGTCGATGACGCGTCACGGATTCGAGATCCGCACCGCCTGACGTGATGATGCCCGCCGCCTTCCGCACTCGCATTCCCGAGCGTTGGCGGCATGTGCCTCTCCGCTGAGGTCGACTTCGGCATGGGCGTCGCGATCAGCGCTGTCGGCGTTGCCGCGCTCACCCGGGTCCGACATCGGCGTCAAGTGCTGCTCGCGGCACTCCCCCTGGCCTTCGGGCTCCACCAGATCGCCGAGGGGTTCGTGTGGCTCGGGCTCGAGGGCCGGGTGTCCGCGTCCGTCGGCGACGTCGCGCTGCACGCGTACGTGCTGTACGCCTGGGCGCTCCTCCCCGTGCTCGCCCCACTGGCGGTGCTCCTGATCGAGCGGGATCCCCGGCACCGACGCTGGATGGTTGCGTTCCTGACGTTGGGCACCGTGGTCGCGGCCTCGCTCGTCTGGCCCGTCCTCCACGACCGCGTCACCGCGCACATCGTGGAGCACACGATCCGCTATCACGGCGCAGGGTCCCTCGGCGGGCTGCTCACGGTCGCGTACGTCGTGGCGACCTGCGGGGCGCTGCTCGCGTCGAGCGACCGGCGCATCATCGTCGTGGGCGTGGTCAACCTCGTCGCGGTCGCGGCGATCGTGTGGCTCCAGGCCGAAGCGCTCACTTCGGTGTGGTGCATATGGGCCGCCGTCCTCAGCGCGCTCGTGTGGTCGTACCTCGGCGACACCGACGAGCAGCACGCCGAGCTGAGCGTCGCGCGCTGATCCCGGCGCGGCGCGCCTACCGGCGGGGCCCGCCCCGCTCGCCGGGCCACCGCGATCCGCCGATCGTGTCGGCGTACGGCCAGAACGCGATCGGGTCGAGGGGTCCCTCGAGCACGATCTCCCGGTCCTTGAAGATCGGGGTTACGAGCCGGGCCGAGACCTGCTCGCGCATCGGGAGCAGCTCGGTGTACGGGTCCCACGGGCTGTCGCGGAGCGTGAGGGTGCCGTCGAGCTCCTCCTCGTACGCGGTGTCGTTCACGCTCGTGACGCGCACCACCCGCGGTGGGAAGTCATACTCCTTCTCCGCACCCCCGACCGCGCGCGACACCTTGATCCACCACTCGTGCTCGGTGTGCTCCCCGCCGGGATCGGCCACCGCACCGGTGACCTGCCCCGAGAACTCGAGGAACGTGTAGCCCTGGTGCGTGCAGCGGGCCTCGACGGTGTCGCCCAGGCGGAAGTACCGGATCGAGCACGGGAACTTCGGCTGCCCGTTGATCTCCCGGCTGATGAAGATCGCGGCTTCCTGGTCGATGCCGAGGCCGAGGCTGTAGTAACCCGACCGGCCGTCGTAGTCGGCCTCGACCTTGGTGGACACCCCGTACTCGGGCTCGCCGTTGACGGGCACGTTGTAGACGTTCACGTGCACGTGGGGGTTGCGGCCGGGGGTGATCCCCGGCGGCAGCAGGTCGGCGATGCGATCGGGGTCGGTGCGGTAGACGATCTTCAGCAGCGGCCAGCCGCCGATCTCGGCGGGACGGATCTGCGGGACGTCGGGCTCGGTGCTCACGGGACCTCCAGGCCGCGGCGCTCGGTCGGATGCGGGCGCGGCGCGGACCGCATCGTGCCCGATCCACGTCGGCGGTGCCAGGTCAGCAGCTCGACCTGCCCCGCGGTCACGAGCGAACCCGGCATCACCGCCGGCGCGGTGGGCTTGTGCCGGACGGCGGCCAAGTCGGGACCTTGGACCCCTGTGGCGCACGCCGGAGATGAGGGAGGGTGGGTGCGATCACACCCCACCCGTGGGCACCCCGTACCGGAGGTTCAACCATGCATCGTCGGACTCTCGACATCATCTTCAGCGTGGGCGCCGTCGCCCTCGCCGGACTGCTCCTCATCCTCGGCCTCGTGCTGCAGAACCAGGCGAACTTCGCCGACAGCTACGTGCACGACCAGCTCTCGGCCCAGAAGATCGTGTTCACGCCGTCCAAGAGCCTGACCGACGAGGAGAAGAAGGCCGACTGCCTCGTCGAGAACGGTGGCGAGCCGCTCACCACCGGCAAGCAGGCCGAGTGCTACGCGAACGAGTACATCGCCCTGCACCTGAGCGAGATCAACGAGGGCAAGACCTACGCCGAGACCAGCACGCAGTCGCGGGCTGCCGCGGCCGAGGCCACGGCAGCCACCACGGCCGGTGCGACGAACGCCGCTGCGCTGACGACGGCGGCCAAGGCGCTCGACGGCAAGACCCAGACGCTCTTCCGGGGCGAGACGCTGCGTGGGCTGCTGCTCACGTCGTACGGGTTCAGCATCTTCGGTGAACGGGCCCAGCAGGCCGCCTGGGTGTGCTTCGCCGTGGCGCTCGTGCTGCTCCTGGCCGCCATCGCCGGCTTCGTGCACGCCTTCGCCACGTCGAAGGACGAGACGGTCGCCATCTGAGGACCCCCCCCCCCCCGGGGCGTCGAGGGGAGTGCGGAGCCGGTCCACCCGACCAGGGTGAACCGCTCCCCACTCCCCTTCCGCGCGCTCCGGGAGACCACGATCACCCGGTCGTCGGCAGGCCCGCACCGACCACGCAGCGTGGTCAGCACGCCACGGACTGCCAGAATGCTCCACCGTGAACCGCACATCCCGTCCCCGTCTCCCCCACCCTGGGCGTCTCGGCACCCGTCTCGGCACCGTCGCCGCCGCCACGGTCGTGGGCGTCGGCCTCGCCCTGGGCCCCGCCGCCGCCGACACGTCGGCCACCACGGCGGCGGGCTCGAACGCCGGCGCGATCACCCGCTCCGAGCTCGGCGAGGCCCAGCCGATCAACGCGCCCGGCCAGTCGCTCTACCTCCAGCGGGTCACGATCCCGCCCGGCGAGAAGCTCGTGGAGCACTTCCACCAGGGCACCCAGGTGGCCCGGGTGATCGAGGGCGTCCTCACCTACGACGTTATCTCGGGCACGGCCCGGGTCACCCGGCGAGACGGCAGCACCGAGTCGGTCACCGGGCCGAGGACGATCCGCCTGAAGCCGGGCGAGTCCCTCGTCGAGGTCCAGAGCCTGGCCCACGCCGGCTCCAACGCCGGCAAGCGCCCCGTGGTGATCGAGCTCGCCGCGCTGCTCGCCACCGGCGCCCCGCTCGCCACGCCGGTCGGTACCAACGCGACCGGGACGGCCCTGAAGCTCACCGGCGACCTCGTGTCGCAGGAGACCCGGCTCACCACGGTCGGGCCCGACAGCACGAGCACCTACGGGTGGAACCGCTTGACCGGCACCGCGACGGACACCAGTGGGCCCGTGGCGATCGAGATGCTGGGCAACGTCGCCTACACCAACGGCAGCGGTCCGTTCTCCGGGACCATCACCTTCACGTTCAGCGACGGGTCGATGCTCGGCGTGCAGATGCAGGGCGCGGCCACGAAGGCCCCCGACACCGGCGCGACGACCTTCGCCGCCACGCTGGGCGTGCTCAACGGCACCGGGAAGTACCTCAACGCCACCGGCACCGGCA
This sequence comes from Acidimicrobiia bacterium, assembly GCA_041659105.1. Taxonomy (GTDB): domain Bacteria; phylum Actinomycetota; class Acidimicrobiia; order IMCC26256; family PALSA-555; genus CAIUKV01. Next base: position 3,081 of record JBAZYX010000099.1, on the reverse strand, counting down.
CGTTCACCGGCAGCCGCTCGGCCGCGCTGGGCCAGGCCGTCGACGCGGCCTTCGACTTCACGGTCCAGCCCGCGAAGTAGCCGTCAGACCTGGGCGCCGACCGCCTTGGCCCACACCTCGTCGAGGTGGAAGCTGCCGCCCTTGTCGGTGGACAGGACCACCACGGTGGCCGGGTCGCGGTTGCCGGTGGTCGGATCGATCGTGACCGACCCCGTCCAACCCGAGAAGCCGCTGACCTTGTCCAGCGCGGCGGTGAGCTTCGCGGCGTCGAACCCGCCGGCCTGCGCCACGCCCTGGGCGAGGAAGTTCAGGGAGTCGTAGGTGTAGGGGCTCCACACGCCCGGCTCCGCTTTGTACGCCTTGCGGTACGCCGCCACGTACTTCTTCGCGCCGGAGAACTCGGGCGGCGCGGGCACGCCCACCACGGGGCAGCCCTGCGCCGCCTTCTTCCCGGCCGCCTCGATGAAGCCGTTGTCGTACGCGCCGTAGTCGGCGAGGCACTTCGCCTTCCCCTTCGCCGCGTAGATCTCCTTCGCCATCAATCCGCCTTCGGGGTAGTACGTCGCGAGGTAGATGACGTCGGGGTTGGTGGCCTCGACCTTCGAGATCGTGCTCGCATAGGTCTTGGCACCCGGCTGGATCGGCTCGAACGCCGAGATGGTGACCCCTGCGGCCTGCAGCTCCGACTTCAGTGCGGACGACACCGTCGTGGTGTAGAGCGTGGAGTCGTCGTAGACGATCGCGACGGACTTCGCCTTCAGCCACTGCGTGAGCGCGTCGGAGGCCGCCGGCGCGATCTGGTAGGTCATGGGCTGGAGCGTGAGCCCGAGGCCGTTGGTGCTGTCGGCCGACGTGAGCCGGATGGGTACCAGCCCGGCCGCGATGTAGAGGGGCAGCGTCTGCGCGCCCACGCCCGAGTTGTACGGGCCGACCACGCCGTCGAGACCACTCGCGATCGCGGCCTTCGCCGCGGTGACGCCGGTGGCCGGGTCGGCGGCGTCGTCGATCGGGACGATCTCGACCTGCTTCCCGCCGATGCCGCCCTTGGCGTTCAGCTCCTTCGCCGCGAGCTGCGCGCCGCGGAGCATGCCCTCGCCGGTCGACTTCTGGTCGCCCGAGAGCGGAGCCTCGAGGCCGATCCGTACGGTGGCGCCGGTGGACGCGGCGCCGGCGGTGGGAGCCGTCGCGAGACCGAGCACGGCCGCGGCGGCGAAGCACGCGGCGACGCGATGAAGACGGCGGACTCTCATACGGGAACGCTCCTCGTCGACCTCGGGCCGGACGGGTGGGTGGACCCGTCCGGAGCGGGGACTGTAACCCCGGGACCCGCCTCCTAGGGTGCATCCGTGATGCAGGTCACGCCGCCGTGAGCGGTCCTGTTCCCCACCGCGGGGTTCGACGACGATCTCTACCTGTGCTCGTTCACCACGGTCACGCGCGTCGCGCGCCGCCGATAGCGTGCGCCCGACACCGGGCACGAGAGCAGGGAGGGGCTGAGATGGAGCTTCGGGCGGGGGACGTCGCGGTGGTGACCGGCGCGGCGAGCGGCATCGGCTTCGCGCTGGCCGACCGGTTCGCGCGCGCGGGCCTGCACGTCGTGGCCGCAGACGTCGACGCCACCGCGCTCGACGTGGCCGCGACGGCCTTGCGCGCGCACGGCACCAACGTGTTCGCGTGTCCGGTCGACGTGCGCCACGAGGACGCGGTGAACACCTTCGCCGCACGCGCGATCGAGCACTTCGGCGCGGTGCACGTGGTGTGCAACAACGCCGGCGTGTCGTCCCGGTCCGACCCGTGGCTGGGTCCGATCGACACGTGGAAGTGGGTGCTCGACGTCAACCTGTGGGGCGTGCTCCACGGTGTGCGCGCGTTCCTCCCCCACCTCCTCGCCGGGGGCCGCGGGCACATCGTCAACACCGCGTCGATGGCCGGGCTCGCACCGGGGGTGGGCGCTCCGTACGACGCGTCGAAGCACGCGGTGGTGGCGCTGTCCGAGGATCTCTACCTCGATCTGCAGGCCCAGCTCGCGCCGGTGGGCGTGAGCGTCCTCTGCCCGGGGTGGGTGCGCACCAACATCGTCGACGCCGACCGCAACTGGCCCGCCGAGCACGGCGAGCCACCGGCGCGGGCCGTCACCACCGGCGCGATCGAGCACCACTTCCGCCGCGCCATTGCCGAGGGACTCACCCCGGCCGAGGTGGCGGACCACGTTGCCGCGGCCGTCACCGAGGACCGGTTCTGGATCCTCCCGAGCGCCGAATGGCTCGACCTCGCGGCCGACCGGTGGGACGCCATCCGCGCGGGAGTGAACCCGAGCCGCCCGGACCAGATGCCGGGACTCCCGCCCACGACCCAGCTGTACGCGGAGATCATCGAGGCCGTGCTGCGCGAGTCGCCCGAGTGACGGTGTCGGGCCCGCCTCACCTCGCGCTCCCCCGCCTCGACGCGCGCACGCGCGCGGTCGTGCTCCTGCTGCACGGGGGTGCCGAGGTCGGGACCGAGCCCGTGACCCGATGGGCGGGGCCGCCGCTGCGCATGGTGCCGTTCGGCTGGTCGATCCGCCGCCGCGCCCGGAACGTCGCGGTCGCCCGGATGCGCTACCGGCGCCGGGGCTGGAACGGCGCGGCCGCCGACCCGCTCGCCGACGTGGCGTACGCCCTGGCCCAGATCGACCGACGCCGCCCCGGCCTCCCTGTGGTCCTCGTCGGCCACTCGATGGGTGCTCGGGCCGCGATCCGGGCCGCGGGAGACGCGCGCGTGCTCGGCCTCGTGGCCCTCGCGCCCTGGATCCCCCGCGACGACCCGGTGGACCAGCTCGCCGGGAAGGACGTCGTGGTCCTCCACGGAACCGACGACCACCGCACCTCTCCCGAGAGCTCGGCCCGGTTCGCCGCCGGGATCGCCGGGATCGCGCGCTCGGTCGAGTACGTCGCGATCCCCGGCGGCGACCACGCCATGCTCCGCAACGCGGCGACGTGGCACCGAGGCACCGCCGACGCAGTTGCAGCGATGACCGACCGACTGCAGCCGTGACCGGGATGGTGGCACCCGGCGAACGGCCTTCGAGGTCGTACGCGAACG
>JBAZYX010000098.1:0-15353 GCA_041659105.1 Acidimicrobiia bacterium | reverse complement strand
CTCGACGGCGGCAACACCGACCGCATCATGGACATCGACGTGCCCGGCGGCTCCAAGACCGTCACCATCACCGGGATCACCTTCACCAACGGCGACGCCTCGAACGACGACGGCGGCGCCATCGCCGTCACCGGCGACGACGACCTCACGATCAGCGGCTCCACCTTCACCGACAACCACGCCGACTACGACGGCGGCGCCATCTACGTGGACGACGCGGCGTCGGACCTCACGATCACCGGCTCCACCTTCACCGACAACACCGCCGATTACGAAGGGGGCGCCATCTCGATCAACAACGGGGCGACGCTGACCGTCACCGACAGCACCTTCACGGGCAACAGCGCCGGCAGCGACGGCGGGGCCCTCTACCTCGAGGACGAGGACCTCCAGACCACCATCACCGGCTCCACGTTCACCGACAACACCGCCGACGACGAAGGGGGTGCCGTCGCCCTCGACGACGGGTCGACGCTGACCGTCACCGACAGCACCTTCACGGGCAACACCTCCGACGACGACGGCGGGGCCCTCTACCTCGACGACTCCGACCTCCTCACCACGATCACCGGCTCCACCTTCACCGACAACACCTCCGACAGCGGCGGCAGCGGCGGCGCCATCGCCATCAACGACGGCCGGACCCTCGACGTCACCGGCAGCACCTTCACCGCCAACCACGCCACCTACAACGGAGGGGCCCTCTACCTCGCCGACGGCGACCTCGAAACCACCGTCACCGGCTCCACCTTCACCGACAACACCGCCGGCACCGGCGAGTACCAATACGGCAGCGGTGGCGCCATCGACACATACGACGGCCGGACCCTGGAGATCACCGCCAGCGCCTTCGCCGGCAACTCCGCGGTCGACGACGGCGGAGCGATCCGCCTCGACGACCCCGACCTGGTCGCGACGATCACCGGGGTGACCATCACCGGCAACACCGCCGGCGGCGGCGAGTACGCGTACGGCGACGGCGGCGGCATCGCGGCCAACGATGCGGCGTCGGTCACGGTCTCGTGGTCGACGATCGCAGGCAACTCCGCCGAGCAAGACGGCGGCGGCCTGTACCTCGACCAGGACGGCAGTGCCACGATCACCAACACCACCATCTCGGGCAACACCGCCGGCGAAGGCGGCGGTGGGGTCCACATCACCGTCTTGCCCAGTGGGGTGTCGATGTTCAACTCGACCGTCTCGGGCAACACCGCCGGCGCCGAAGGCGGCGGCATCTACCTCCGCGCCTACACCTTCGAAGGCACCTACTACAACGCGCCGCTCGACCTCGTGCAGGTCACCATCACCGACAACACCGCCACCACCATCGGCGGCATCTTCATCGCCGACGTGGACCAAAGAGTCCTCCAGAGCGCCGAGAGCACCCGCCAGCAGGACGCGGCGGCCGCCAAGACCGCTGAGGTCAAGGCCGAGGACAACGACGCACCCGACGAGGTGCTCGCCCCCGCCGAGGTGCAGGCCGCCACGACCGCGTTGGTCGGGCAGGTCGTGCTCAGCGGCACCATCGTGGCGGGGAACACCGGCACCGACATCGGCGAGAGCGGCGAGGCCCTCGCCACGAGCTCCCTCATCGGAACGATCACCGGCACCACCCTCACCGACCAGGGCGGCAACCTCCTCGGCGTCAACCCGCTCCTCGGGGCGCTCGCCGACAACGGCGGCCCCACCCAGACCCACGCCCTCCTACCCGGCAGCCCGGCCATCGACGCCGGCCCCAACCCGCTCACCCCGTTCCCGGGGAGCGGCAACGACCAGCGCGGCGACGGCTACCTCCGCGTGATCGCCGGAGTGGTGGACATCGGCGCCTTCGAGGTCCAGCCACTCCCGCCCGTCATCCAGCCCACCTTCACCGGCTGACCACCACCAACACCAGAACCACCGGACCGGGCCCGCCCCCCACAAGGGGCGGGCCCCACCGCGTCCGGCCTCTCGAGTCCCAGGTGCACCGCTTCGCTCCCGTGCTGACAGAATCACCGGATGCGCCTTCCCGTCGCGTTCCTCCGCCTGCCGTTCACGGTCGATGCCGACGCGCTCGCGCGTGAGCTCGACGCACTCCCCACGTCGGCATGGAAAGACCACCCTGAGGGTGCGGTCGGCAACACCGCGGTGCCGCTGGTCGCCATCAACGGCGACCCGGGTGACGACGCTGTGTTCGGGCCGATGCTGCCCACGCCGAGCCTCGCCGCGCTGCCCTACACCCGTCGGGTGATGGGCGCCCTCGACAGCGTCATCGGCCGGTCGCGGCTCATGCGCATCCCCGAGGAAGGCGACCTCTACGCGCACGTCGACGTGGCGTACTACTGGCGCGACCACCTCCGAGTGCACGTTCCGGTGGTGAGCGACCCCAGTGTCGAGTTCCACTGCGGCGGGGAGTCCGTGCACATGGCCCCGGGCGAGGTGTGGGTGTTCGACACCTGGAGGCGCCACAAGGTGGTCAACCCGGCCAACCACCCCCGCACCCACCTGGTGATCGACACCGTGGGCAGCGCCGCCCTGTGGGACCTCATCCGCAACGCGGAGCAGGCGCCGCGCGCGATCACCGTGGACGCGCCCGAGCCCACGATCATCACCGAGCTGGTCAACAAGCCGGCCGTCGTCTCGCCGTGGGAGCTGAACTGGGCGTACCAGATGCTGCTCCAGGACCTCGCGCAACGCGCGCCCGACGCCGTGGCCCCGCTCGCCGCCGCGTTCGAGCCGGTCCTGCGGGCCTGGCGCAACGCGTGGGCCCGTTTCGGCGACGACCCCACCGGCTACACCACCTTCTCGGTGATCCGGCGCGAGGCCGAGGACCGCATCGCCCGGGCCGGCGGAGAGATCCCGCTCCCCAACGGCATCCGCTTCCTCGACGCCGCCCGCAACCACGCCCTGATCGCACCCGAACGCCCGGCCGCGCCAAGGGCCGCGACACCGGCTACGGCCGCCGACCCGGCCGCCGCCCCGCGGCCCGCACCCACGCCGGCGAGCCAGGGTGCTGCCCCGCGCATCGAGCGGCCGCTGTTCATCGTGTCGTCGCCGCGCTCGGGCAGCTCGCTCATGTTCGAGACGCTGGCGCGCTCTCCCGACCTCTATTCGGTCGGCGGCGAGAGCCACCAGATCATCGAGTCGATCCCCGCGTTCCGGCCCGCCGCCCACGACTGGCACTCGAACCGGCTCGACGCGACCGACGCCACACCCGACCTCGCGCGCGCGCTGCGAAATGGCTTCCTCGTCCAGCTGCGCGACCGCGACGGCCGCAAGCCCGTCGGCCCGGTGCGGATGCTCGAGAAGACCCCGAAGAACTCACTGCGCGTGCCGTTCCTCCGGGAGGTCTTCCCCGACGCCATCTTCGTCTACCTCTACCGCGACCCACGCGAGACGGTGAGCAGCATGCTCGACGCGTGGCGCTCCGGCCGGTTCAAGATGTACGACGACCTGCCGGGCTGGACGGGCACGCCCTGGTCGCTCCTGCTCGTCCCCGGATGGCGGGACCTCATCGGCAAGCCGCTCGGCGAGGTGGTGAGCACCCAGTGGGCCACCGCCACCACCTGGCTCCTCGACGATCTCGAGGCCCTCGACCCCGACCGCTGGTGCGTCGCCAGCTACGACCGGCTGGTGGCCGATCCCCAGGTCGAGATGGAGCGCCTCGCCATGTTCGCGGGCGTGCGCTGGGACGTCGCGCTCGACCAGGACCTGCCGCTCTCGCGCCACACCCTCGACTCCCCGCACCCCGACAAGTGGATGCGCAACGCCGACGAGCTCGAGCCCTACTGGGAGAAGGTCGCCGAGGTGGCCGAGCGTGCGCACGGCGTGTTCGCGTCCCCGCCGCGGACCCAGCCGGTGGTGCCGCTGCGCTCGCCCGACGCGCCGGTCACCGTGCGGACCCCATCGTCCGACGCCGACGCGCCGCCCGCACCCGCCAAGCTCCCGGCACCGACCGCGAACACCCCCGGCCCTCTCACCGATGCCCAGGGCAACGAGATCCCGCCCGACGCGCCCGCCGAGGTGGTGTTCGGGAGCAGCCACACGGCGTCGTTCCCGAAGGCGCTCGAGGTGCTCGGCGGCTCGATCCTCGTGACCACGTACCAGACGGGTCACCTCATCGCGTTCCGCGTGGCCGACGGCACACTCAACACCCACTTCCGGCGCTTCCCGAGCCCGATGGGCATGGCGCTGCACGACAACCACCTCGCACTCGGCACCAAGGCGCAGGTGCTCGTGTTCCAGAACCAGCCCGCGATGATCCCGCGGCTCGACCCGCCCGACCGGCACGACGCATGCTTCATGCCGCGCCACTCGCACAACACCGGCGACATCCGGATCCACGACCTCGGCTACGCCGGCGACGAGCTCTGGATCGTCAACACGCGGTTCTCGTGCCTGGCCACGCTCGACGACAAGCACAGCTTCGTCCCCCGTTGGCGACCGCCGTTCATCACCGCGCTCGCCCCCGAGGACCGTTGCCATCTCAACGGCATGTGCGTGATCGACGACGAGCCGCGCTACGTCACCGCGCTGGGCACGTCCGACGAGGCCGGGGGATGGCGCGAGGAGAAGCTCGACGGCGGCGTGCTGATGGACGTCCGCACCGGCGAGGTGGTCAGCGGCGACATGTGCATGCCCCACTCCCCCCGCTGGTACGACGGGCGGCTCTGGCTGCTCGAGTCGGGCCGGGGCATCCTGGCCACGGTCGACCTCGAGACCGGGGAGCGCACCGAGGTGGGCGCGGTCCCCGGCTTCGCCCGCGGCCTGTCGTTCTTGGGCCCGTACGCGTTCATCGGCCTGTCGCAGGTGCGCGAGCACGTCTTCGAGGGCCTGCCCCTCACCGGCGATGGTGTGGAGCGCAACTGCGGGGTGTGGGTGCTCGACACCCGCAACGGCGAGATCGTCGCCTGGGTGAAGTTCAGCGGCACCGTCCACGAGATCTACGACGTGATGGCCCTCCCGCGCCAGCGGTACCCGGAGATCGTGGAACCGGGCGCCGAGCTCGCCGACAGCGCCTTCGTGCTGCCCGACGAAGCGCTCGTCGAGGTCCCCGCCGAGCTCCGCAGCTGACCCCCGGTCCCGGCGCCCCGGGTGAGGGGGCGGAGTGTGCAACGATCCGGCCGTGCCCGAACGTGTCCTCGTCATCGGCGGTACCGGCCCCACCGGGATCCCCCTCGTCCGTGATCTCGTGGCCCGGGGCGACACCGTCACGATCCTGCACCGCGGCCTCCACGAGCGCGACGACACGCCGGCCGAGGTGGAGCACCTCCACGCCGACCCCTACGACGAGGACAGCCTGCGCGCCGCGCTCGCCGGCCGCACCTTCGACGTCACCCTCGCGATGTACGGGCGCCTCCGCCGCATCGCCGAGATCACGGCGGGCCACACCGGGCGCTTCGTGTCGGTAGGCGGCGTGCCCGCGTACCGGGGCTGGATGAACCCGTGGGTGCACGAACCGCCAGGCCTGCCCGTACCCGTCGCCGAGGACGCCCCCGTGGTGGACGACCCCGCGCAGGACGAGAAGGGCTTCCGCATCGCCCGCACCGAGGAGGTGGTGTTCACGCACCATCCCGCGGCTGCGCACTTCCGCTACCCGTACGTCTACGGGCCGTACCAGCTCGCGCCGCGCGAGTGGTGCGTGGTGCGGCGTGTCCTCGACGGGCGCGAGCGGATCGTGGTCGCCGACGACGGGCTCACCCTCCACCACCACGGGTACACGGAGAACCTCGCGCACGCGCTGCTCCTCGCCGTCGACCATCCTGACGCCGCGGCGGGCAAGGTCTTCAACGTGGGCGACGAGGAGGTGCTGTCGGTCCGCCAGGTGGTCGAGATCGTGGCCGACGCGCTCGGGCACCGCTTCGAGATCATCTCGATGCCGCACGACCTCGCGCTGCCTGCGCGGCCGATGCTCGCGCAGCCGCTCCCCACCCACCGCGTGATGGACCTCACCCGGCTGCGCACCGACCTGGGCTACCGCGACAAGGTCCCGGCCCGTGCCGCGCTCGCCGACACCGCGCGCTGGCTGGCCGCACACCCGCCCGAGCCCGGGGGCACCGAGGAGATGGTGCTCACCGACCCGTTCGACTACGAAGCCGAGGACCGGCTCGTCGACGCGTGGATCACCGCGCGTGAGTCCGTCGAGCTGGCTGTCGCGCAGTTCGTGCCCGAGCCCGGCTACGGCCTCGCCTACAGCGGCCCCGGTGGTCGCCCCCGCACCAAGGAGACGTTCGAGTCATGACTCCCTCGACGAACGGCCCGATGCAGGGCGTGCGCGTCCTCGACCTGTCGATCGCCCTCACCGGTCCGTACGCGGCGACGCTGCTCGCCGACCAGGGCGCCGAGGTGATCAAGATCGAGCGGCCGGGCTTCGGCGACATCGCCCGCTACGTGGGGGTGGCCGTGGGCGGCACCAGCGCGCTCTACCACGCGTGCAACCGGGGCAAGCGCTCCGTGGCGATCGACCCGCACACGCCCGACGGCCGGGACCTCGTGCTCGAGCTCGCCCGCGGTTGCGACGTCTTCGTCCAGAACTTCCGGCCCGGCGTGATGGACCGCCTCGGCCTCGGATACGACGACGTGCGCGCGGTCAGCCCCGACGTCGTCTACGCGTCGCTCACGGGCTTCGGTCCGGTGGGCCCCTACGCGCAGAAGGGCGCGTACGACACCGTGATCCAGGCCTACGGCGGGTTCGCGGCGTCCCAGCGCGAGCCCGGCGAGGAGCAGCCCCGGTTCCTGAAGCAGACCGCGGCCGACAAGGTGACCGCGCTCTACGCGTCCCAGGCGATCACCGCCGCGCTGTTCGCCCGCGAGCGCGGCCGCGGGGGCCAGCACATCGAGCTCGCGATGCTCGACGCGGTCGCGTCGTTCCTCTGGGCCGACGCCGCGGGCAACGAGGTGCTCATGGACTCCGACGGGTCGCTGCCCTCGAGCTTCGTGTCCAGCTTCCGGCCGCTGCGCTTCGCCGACGGGTGGGGCATCGTGACGCCGACGGCCGACAAGGACTTCCCGGGCATGTGCCGGGCGTTCGGGGTGGACGACACCGACCCGCGCCTGCAGACCATCATGCTGCGGAACCAGAACCGCGAGTTCGTGGCCGAGGTGATGCAGACGATCTACGCGATCGCCACGACGATGAACGTGGCCGACGCGATGGCCGCGATGGAGGCCGAGACAGTGCCCTGCGGCGTGGTCCTGTCACCCGCGGAGCTGACCGAGGACCCGCACGCGCTCGCGGTGGGCATGTTCGAGACGCACGAGCACCCGACCTCGGGGCGGATCCGGCACCCGCGCCACCCGGCTCAGTTCGGCACGACCCCCGCGGCCCTCGCCGGACGCGCCCCCCTGCTCGGCGAGCACACGGACGCGGTGCTCGGAGAGCTGGGAGTCGACGGTGCGCGGCTCGCGGAGCTGCGTACCGCCGGCGTGATCGGCTGACGCCTGACTCAGACCCGGGCGAGGCGCACGCGCAGGGCTTCCTCGCCCTTGCGGCCCTCGCCGACCTCGAACTCCACGAGCGCGCCTTCCTTGAGCCGGTGACCGGCGACATCGAGGCTCGAGTGGTGCACGAAGAGGTCGGTGCCGGTTCCGCGATCGATGAAGCCGAAGCCGCGCTTGGTGTCGAAGAACTTGATGGTGCCACGCGGCGTCCGTGCGCCCTTGGCCGGAACCGGGTGCGCCTCGGGCGGTACCGACTGGGCCACCACCTCGTCGACGCGGCGGGCGGACACGCCGTCCGGCGTGATCGCCGCCAGCGCGGCGCGGCTGGGGATCTCGACACTCTCGGGCAGGTCGAGCACCCGCTGCATCCGCTTGACCACCTTCACCTGGTCGGGCATGACCAACGAGATCACGAAGCCGTGGGCCCCCGCGCGGGCGGTGCGCCCGGAGCGGTGGGTGTAGTCCTTCTCGTCGTTCGGCGGGTCGAAGTGCAGCACGCAGGCGACGTCGTCGACGTGGATCCCACGGGCGGCGACGTCGGTGGCGAGCAGCGCGTCGACCTTGCCGGCCGCGAAGGCCCCGAGCGCACGCTCGCGCTGACCCTGCGAGCGGTTGCCGTGGATCGTCTCCACCCGCACACCGAGGCGACCGAGCTTCTTGGCCAGGGCGTCGGTGCCGTGCTTCGTGCGACAGAACACGATCGTCGGACCGGCGAGCCGGATCACGTCGGCCGTGAGCTGCACCTTGGCGTCGCGGTCGGCGCGCCAGAAGATGTGCGTGGCGAGCGACTCCTGCTCGGGGTCGTCGGCGAGCACGTGGCGCACCGGGTCCTTCTGGTAGTTGCGCACGAGCGAGTCGACCGCGCCGTCGAGCGTGGCCGAGAAGAGGAGCGTCTGGCGCGTGTCGGGCGTCTGGTCGAGGAGCTTGCGCACCTCGGGGAGGAAGCCCATGTCGGCCATGCGGTCGGCCTCGTCGATCACGACGGTCTCCACCGCGGAGAGGTCGACCTCACGGCGCTCGATGAGGTCCTTGAGCCGGCCGGGGCAGGCCACGAGGATGTCGGTGCCGCGCCGCATCGCCTTCAGCTGCGCGCCGAAGCCGGCGCCGCCGTACACCGCGGCCACGCGCAGCTTGCGCGCCCGACCGAGCCAGGTGAGCTCCCCGCACACCTGCGAGGCGAGCTCACGGGTGGGCACGAGCACGAGCCCGAGCGGGCGGTGCGGTTGCGCCTTGCCCAGCCGGGTGACCATCGGGATGCCGAAGGCGAGGGTCTTGCCGGATCCGGTGTGGGCCTTGCCCGACACGTCACGGCCGGCCATGCCGTCGGCGACGGTCATGGCCTGGATGGGGAACGGCGCGTCGATGCCGCGGGCGCGCAGCGTCGAGACGACGTCGTTGGGTACGCCGAGATCGGCGAAGGATTCCATGGGGTTGGTACTCCGATTGTGTTTTGCTCGCTGAACGGGCGAGCGACACAAGAGCACGCGAACCCGCTGGGAACTGCTGGATGGGCGGTGCGAGCTGAGAGAACTCGAAGAGCTCGCTCCCGACCCGGTGTCTGCCCCGGCGAACTTCCCGAGCAGAATCAGGACAGTGTAGCCGCCCAATGGAGGATTCATGAAGCATCTGTTGAAGGACTTCCGCGACTTCGCGTTGAAGGGCAACTTCATCGATCTCGCAGTTGCGGTGGTGATCGGTGTCGCGTTCAACGCAGTCGTGACCTCACTGGTGAACGACGTGGTCATGCCGTTCATCGCCGCGATCATCGGCAAGCCGAACTTCGACGAGCTGTCGCTCGTGCTCGGCGACACCGCGGTCTACTACGGCAAGTTCCTCACCGCGCTCGTCAACTTCCTCATCATCGCGGCGACGCTGTTCGTGGTCATCCGGTCGTTCGAGGAGCTGCAGAAGCGTGCGATCCGTCGCGGCGAGGTCACCGAGGAGGAGACGAAGCCGGAGGAGGTGCAGATCCAGCTGCTCACCGAGATCCGCGACTCCCTCCGCGAGCGCGCGTAGCGCTCAGCTCACGACGCGGCGCTTGAAGCCCTTGATCCCCTGCCAGGTGAAGAGCGCGGAGAACGCGATCATCACCGGGTAGATGACCCACAGGCTCATGTGCGGGCTGTTGGTGAGCGCGGACCGGAACCCCTCGCACATGTACACGAGCGGGTTGGCGAGCACGAGGATCTGCAGCCAGCGGATCGGCTCCAGCGACTGCCACGGGTAGTAGATCGCGCCGAGGAAGGTGATCGGGATCACGATGATCCCGAACAGCAGCGGCACGGTGCGCGGATCGAACCGCGTCCCGAAGGTCAGCCCGAGCGCGCCGCACATGTAGCACGCGAGCGGCGTGAGCGTGAGCAGCACCGGCCAGTTGATCGACAGGTGCACGGGTGTGGCCGGCACCACGGCCGCGATCGGGAACACCAGGAGCGCGGAGAGCATGCTCGCCAACGCGCCCCACACGGCCTTTTGGATCGCGACCAGCGAGATCGGCAAGGGGGCGAGGACGCGGTCCTCGATCTCGCGCGTGTAGCCGAACTCCTGCACCATCGGCAGCGCCACGGTCTGGATGCCCTGGAACATGATCGCGAGCGCCACCACGCCCGCGACCAGGATCGTGGAGAACTCCGACTCGCCGCCCGACCCGCCAACGCCCTGACCGATCTTCGGGAACACGTAGGTGAACACGAAGACGAGCAGGAACGGCTGGAGCAGGGTGCGGGGGATGAACTCCTTGAGCGTCTTGCGCAGCACCACGGCGTCGCGCAGGAGCAGCGCGTTGAACGCGACGCGCGTGGCCGCAGCCGGGCTGCGGCGCGGCACCACCACGGCGGCCGCGTCTTCCATGGGGACGGCACTCATTCGCGCAGGTCCTTTCCGGTGAGGTTGATGAAGACGGTCTCGAGCGACGGCTCGGCGACCGAGACGTCGGTGATGTCGATGTCGTGGCGCTCGGCCACGGCGAAGACCTGCGGCACGATCCGGTTCGCGCCCTCCACGGTCACCACGACGGACTGGTCGACCCGGACCGCCTGCTGCACCCCCGGCACCTCGGCGCCGAGCAACCCGGCCAGCCGGTCGAGATCGTCGGGCGCGGCCTGCACGGTGACGACGGTGTCGGCGCCGGTGGTGGCCTTGAGCTCCTCGGGCGTTCCGAGCGCGAGCAGCTTGCCGTGGTCGATGATCGCGAGTCGGTCGCAGAGCTGGTCGGCTTCCTCCATGTAGTGCGTGGTGAGGAGGATCGTCTGGCCCTCGCGGTGGAGCTCGCCGAGCACCTCCCACAGCGCGAGCCGGCTCTGGGGGTCGAGGCCCGCGGTCGGCTCGTCGAGGAAGATGGTGGTGGGACGGTGCATGATCGCCCGGGCCACCATCAGGCGCTGCGCCATGCCGCCGGAGAGCGCCGCCACCGGCTCGGGCGCGCGGTCGGCGAGGCGGAACTGCTCGAGCCGCATCGTCGCCTCGGCCTTGGCCGTGCGGGCGTTCATCCCGAAGAAGCGGCCGTGGAAGTACAGGTTCTCGAAGACGCTCAGCGAGCGGTCGAGCGTGTTGGTCTGGGGCACCACGCCGATCACCTGCTTGGCCGCGACGGGGTGGGCCACGACGTCGATCCCGCCGACGAGCGCCTGCCCGCTGGTGGGAATCACCCGGGTGGTGAGCATGCCCGCAGTGGTGGTCTTCCCGGCGCCGTTCGGTCCGAGCAGGCCGTAGATCTCGCCGGCACGGACCGACAGGTCGAGCTCGTCGACGGCCCGGGTGCCCCCCGGGTACACCTTCGTGAGGCCGGCGGTTCGGATGACTTCGTCGTTCGTGGCATCAGCTCCGGCCACCGTCGGGCTCCTCTCCTCGTGTCGTCGTGAAGTGCTCGTGGATGCGCATGAGCGTCGAGCCGAGCACCTCGATCTCCTCCTCGGTGAGGATCGAGCGCAGCTCGGCATCCATGGCGCGCGCGACCTTGTGCAGCTCGCGGAGCCGGGTGCGCCCCGCGTCGGTCACCGACACGACCAGCCGCCGCCGGTCGTCGGGGTCGGCGCGCCGTTCGACGAAGCCGTCGGCCTCGAGCCGGTCGAGATGGCGGACGAGCGTGGACGGCTCGATCCGCATGAGGCCGGCGAGCTCGCGCTGGCTCACGTGGCCGGCGTTCGCCGCCTCACGGAGCAGGACCCAGTTCCAGAGGCTGGCGCCGTGGGTCGCCAACCTCCGGTCGAGCACGTCGGACACGGCCCGCTGACCCAGGTAGAGGCGGCGTCCGAGGGGCGGTTCCACCCCATAATCATTAGCAGACGAACTATTGGGCGTACAACGATTTCACCGCATCGCCCGGCACGGTGTCGAGCGGCGCGGGCACGTCCGCGGCCTCCGGAGCCTCGTTCTCGGCCCGGGCGGGCAGGAACCGCCAGGCCACGAACGCCCCGGCGAGCGCGACCCCGGCGACCACGAGGCAGGCCACCGAGAGCCCGGACAGGAACGCGTTCGACACCTCGGTCAGGAACCCCGGCGCCCCAGCCCCCAGGCGGGTGGCCACCTGCTGGGCCGCGCCCACGGAGTCCTCCGTCACCCGCTGGGCCTCGGGCCCGAGCGCGCTGAACACGCGGCCGTCGCCGAGCGCGCCCACGTACACCGAGCTGAAGATGCTGCCCACGACGGCCACGCCGAGCGTGCCGCCGAGCTCGCGCGTGGTGTCGTTCACCGCGGAGCCCACCCCCGCCTTGTCGAGCGACACCGAGCCCATGATCGACTCGGTGGCCGGCGCGGTGGTGAAACCGAGACCGACGCCGAGCAGGATCATCTGCCCCACGATCTCGAGGTACGCCGTCGCGGCCGACGCGGTGGAGACCCAGAAGAAGCCCGCGGCCATGAGCACCAGGCCACCCGAGACCACGCGCGTGGTCCCGACCCGGGCGACGATCCGGGGCGCGACCACCGACGCGATCGCGATCGAGAACGCGACGGGCAACGTGCGCACCCCGGCCTCGAGCGGCGAGTAGCCCCGGATCAGCTGGAAGTACTGGGTGATCAGGAAGATGAAGCCGAAGAGGGCGAAGAACGCCGAGGTGATCGACGCACTCGCGGCGCTGAAGCGGCGGTTGCGGAAGATGCGGACGGGGAGCATCGGGTGCGCGGTGCGCAGCTCCCACGTGACGAACCCGGTCATCAGCACCGCGGCGAGCACGAAGCCGACGACGGTCGACGGGGACAGCCAACCCCACTTCGGCGCCTCGATGATCGTGAACACGAGCGTGCCGATCGCCGCGATCGAGAGGAGCAGGCCCCGCCAGTCGAGCGACGGCGCGTCGGCCTCCTTCGACTCGGGCACCAGGACGAGGCCGGCCACGAACACCACGGCCACGATCGGGACGTTGACGAAGAAGATCGAGCCCCACCAGAAGTGCTCGAGCAGCCAGCCGCCCATGATCGGTCCGGCGGCCACGGCCACACCGCTCACCGCGCTCCAGATGCCGATGGCCTTGGCCCGCTCGCTCGGGTCGGTGAAGGTGTTGGTGAGGATGGCGAGCGTCGCCGGGAAGATGAGCGCCGCGCCGATCCCCATGAGCGCGCGGCCGGCGATGAGCGCGCCGGCGGAGTCGGCCGAGCCCGCGAACGCGGACGTGAGCCCGAAGACCACGAGGCCGGTGAGGAGCGCCCGCTTGCGGCCGAACCGGTCGCCCAAACCGCCCGCCGCGAGCAGGAGACCGGTGAACACGAGCAGGTAGGCGTCGACGATCCACTGGAGCTGGCGGGTGGTGGCGTCGAGCGCGAACGACAGCCGCGGGAGCGCGACGTTGACGATCGTGCCGTCGAGGACGGTCACGAAGACGGCGAGGGTGACCACGGCGAGGACCGCCCAGCGGCGTTCGTGGACTCGGTCGGCGGTGGTGGGAGCGAGCATGCGGACTCCTCGGGGGACGGCACCTGGGGGGAGGGCCTTGTCACTGTCAAGTTGACACTGTAAAGACTATTCTTGACATCGTCAAGTCGTTTGCCGAGACTGGCCCCCGATGCCGCCGACGCCCCCGCACCCCGACCCGACCACGATCCTGCAACCCGACCGCTACCACCACGGCGACCTGCCCAACGCGCTGCGCTGCGCCGCGGTGGAGGTGATCAACGAGAAGGGCCTCGGCCACTTCAGCCTCCGCGAGGTGGCCCGGCGGGCCGGCGTGTCGCACGCGGCCCCCGCCCACCACTTCGGCGACACCACCGGTCTCCTCACCTCGCTGGCCGTGCAGGGGTTCGACGAGCTCACTGCGGAGATGACCGCCGCCACCGCCGGGATCGACGACCCGGAGGAACGGCTCGTCGCGGTCGGGCGCGGCTACGTGGAGACGGGCCAGCGCTATCCCGCCCACTGCGAGGTGATGTTCCGCACCGACCTCGTTCGCTGCGACGACCCGGCGTACGTGGAAGCGGGCGGCCGCGCCTACGGAGTGCTCCTCGACGCCGTGCGGGCAGTGACCGAACGCGACAACCCGGCGCTCGTGGCCGAGGACGCGGCCGACCTGTGCTGGAGCGCCATGCAGGGGCTGCTGGTGCTCTACCCGAACATGGCCCGCAAGCGCGCCGCGCTCGGGCTCCCGGTCCCGAGCCTCGAGGACCGGGTGGTGCGCTTCACCCGCATGATCATCGACGGGCTCCGGGCGCGCTGACCCCCGCATGAGGCAGTGTGGGGCCATGAAGTTCTCGATGATCTTCGAAGCGCAGGTGGAGCTCGGCACGCCGGACGTCGAGCGCCGAGCGATCCACAACTGCGTCGAGCAGGCCGTGTACGCGGAAGAGATGGGCTTCGACGGGGTGTGGGCGGTCGAGCATCACTCGCTCATCGAGTACTCGCACATGAGCGCCCCCGAGATCTTCCTCACCGCGGTGGCCGCGAAGACCGAGCGCATCCGCGTCGGGCACGCGGCCGTGTGCATGCCATTCGGCTACAACCACCCCGTCCGCGTCGCCGAGCGCGCGGCGATGCTCGACATCATCTCCAACGGTCGCCTCAACCTCGGCGCGGCGCGCGGCGGCACTGCGCAGGAGATGTCGCTGTGCGGGGTGCGGCCCGAGGACACGAAGCCGCAGGTCGCCGAGGCGCTGCGCTTCATCGGGCACTGCTGGCGCGGCGAGACGATCGAGTGGGACTCCGACCTGCTCCAGATCCACTCCCCGCCCGACCGGCCGACGCACACCGTCGTCCCCCGCCCGGTGCAGATGCCGCACCCGCCACTGTTCCTCGCGTGCACGAACCCGGAGACGGTGCGCACCGCGGCCCGCTACGGCGTGGGCCCGATGGTGCTCGGCTTCGGCGGGCCCGAGGCGATCGGCGAGATGCGCAAGGCATTCGACGACGAACGCGCGCAGCGCGATCCCGACGCCGTCGTATCCCCCGGTCACATCAACGACGAGTTCGTCGCGCTGTGCCCGACCTTCCTCATGGACGACCGCGAGGAGGCGCGACGCATCGGGGCCCGGGCGCTGCGCTTCTTCGCCGAGGCGATCAGCCACTGGTCGGCACCCAACGGCGTCGCACCGGCCCGCGGCACCGACCAGGTCGACAACATCGCCTACATGCAGGACCTGCATCAGCAGGCGCGCGACGCCATGGCCCGCGGCGAGGCACCGCCCACCGCGGCGTCGTCGATGTACAACCTCGACCACGCGCTCGGCGACGCCGACACCGCGATCTCCTATGTGGAGCGACTCGAGGACGCGGGCGTCGACAACTGCATGTGCCTCATCCAGATGGGCACGCTCACGCAGGAGCAGCAGCTCAACACGATCCGGATCTTCGGCGAGCAGGTGATCCCCCACTTCCGGGCCGAGACGCCCGACTGACGCGCTCTAATCTCTCGGCCATGGCCTACGAAGACATGCCGACGCCGGAGCCCAAGGAAGTCGACGAGCAGAACTGGATGGTCGCCCAGCAGATGATGGAGCGGGCCGTCCTC
>JBAZYX010000097.1:0-15759 GCA_041659105.1 Acidimicrobiia bacterium | reverse complement strand
ACGTCGACCCGGTGGTACGCGGCGCGCGTGGTGGGGGCCGCGTTCGTGCTCGGGCTGCTGGCGATCGCCGTGGTGCTGCTCCTCGAGCGCGCGCCGCGCTCGGGCTGGCGGCTGGCCGGCTTCTCGCTCGCCGCGATGCCGACGATCGTCTTCATCTTCGCGGTGGTGAACGCGTCGGCGTGGGAGATCGCGGGTGGGCTCGTGGTCGCCGCGGCGGTGCTCCGGCTCAGTCGGCCCGATCCCCCCACGGCCCGCACCTGGACGCTCATCACGATCGGGGCCACCGCGCTCGCGGTGTCTCGCCCGCTGGGACCCTTCTGGTTGTTGCCGTTCGCCCTGCTGCTGGTGGTGCTGGTGGGCTGGCGGCGGATCGGCGAGCTGTGGCGGGCCGGGCGGGCCCCGAAGGTCGCGGTGGCGGTGGTGGCCGTCGCGGCGGCGTCGACGTTCCTGTGGGTGCGGCTCAACGACGCCGGGGTCCCTATCTTGACGGACCGCATCGACGACGCGTTCCGGCTCGCGCCGAGCGACCTCTGGCGGGTCGTGATCCAGATCCCCGCCATCTTCGGCTGGAACGACACGCCGATCGCGATCCCGTGGTACTGGCTGTACGGGCTCGGGCTGGTGGCCGTGGCCGGCGCGGCGCTCGTCTTCGGGGTGGCCCGGGAACGCGTCGCGCTGCTGCTCGGCGTGGTGATCTCGATCGCCGCCGCGATCTTCATCGCCGCGATCCCGTTCGAGATGTACGGCCAGCGGTACGGCATGCAGGCGCGCTACGTCCTCCCGTTCGCGGTGGTGATCCCGCTGCTGCTCGGCTGGGCACCGTGGCTCCTGCTCCTGCTCCTGCTCGTGGGCGTGGGCAGCGGGCTCGCCGCGGCCTACCTGGTGTGGCGGGTACCGGATCCGGCCGAGGTCATGCCTCCGGCGGCCGCCGGCGCATCCCCGGCAGCCTGACCGCAGCCGCGCCGAGCGCGCGCAGGCGCCGGGTGACCACCTCGGGGTGCGGCCGCTCGCCGTGCAGGAGCGGGCTCGCGACGTCACGCAGGGCGTACGAGCCGGTGACGGCGAGGTGGTGGGCGAAGGCGCGCGTGGCGCCGGGGACCGACGCGGTGCTGCCCACCACGAGGAGCCGGTTGCGCTCGTTGTAGTGGAACGAGAGCGGGGACCCCTCGATGCTCGTGGCCGAGTGCACGTGGCGGACCACGGACGCCGGCGTGGTCAGGTACTGCCACCCGCGCCGCGCGCCCCGCAGTGAGAGCTCGACGTCCTCGTAGTAGAGGAAGAGGCGCTCGTCGAACAGGCCGACGTCGTCGAGGTACGCGCGCGACAGCAGCACCGCCGCGCCGCACCACGCCGCGACGCCGGCGGGCTCGTCGTACTGGCCGCGATCGACCTCGAGCCAGCCCCGGTCGGCGCCGGCGCCGTCGGGTCCGATCACCGAGCCGACGTTGTTGATCACGTCGACCGGCGTCGCGTCGGATGCGACGACGTGCCACGCGGGCTCCCGGTCCACGACCAGGGCGGTGGTGGCGGTCCCCGATGTCACGGCCACCGGTGTCGGTCCGTCGGCCGCGAGCCGCAGCGCGATCTCGGGCGTGCCGGCGCCGGCGCCGGGCCCGACGGGCACCCGCACGGTCGCGGTCGCACCCGTCCACTGGGCGCCGGGCTCCGCGGTCGGCATCGGCTCGAACCCCCAGAAGCCGTCCACGAGCTGCGTGCGGCCCCACACCTCGGTGCCGTCGACGCGGGCTCCGCTGAGCCGCACGCCGAGCTCCCGGCCGTCGCCCCGGCCCCGGCGGTGGGTGCGGGCGACGAGCCCGACCTCGACCGCGGGCGTCGTGAGCAGGATCTTCGGGCAGGCCGCCCCGACGCGGGGATCCGAGGCGAGGGCGGCGGCGAGGGGGGTGAGCCAGCCGGGCGTCACGGTGGCATCGTTGTTGACGAGGGCCACGGCGTCGGCGTCGCCGCGCTCGCGCATCCCGAGGTTGGCGCCGCCCGCGAAGCCGCGGTTCTCGGGGCTCGTGATCACCCGGACGGCCGGGAGCTCGCGCGCGATCGTCTCGGTGACCGGCTGACGCGACGCGTTGTCGACGAGCACCACTTGCAGCCGGTCGGCCGGCCACTCGGAGGCCAGGATGCTGCGCAGGCAGGCCAGGGTGAGGTCGCCGCCGTCGTGGTCGACCACGACCACGTGTACGAGCGGCGCCTCGGTCACGTCGTCAGCGCGGCGACCACGCGGTCGAGGGACTCCCGGTAGTGCGGGAGCCGCGGCAGGCCGGACAGCCGGAGCGCGACGTCGTCGAGCACCGAGTTGGCCGGGCGGGGCGCCGGCCGGGGCGGGTCGAGGTCGGCCGTCGTGATGGGTTCCACGCGGGCGGGGTCGTGCCCGGCCGACTCCATGACGGACCGGGCGAACTCGAACCACGACACCGCACCCTGGTTGGTGGCGTGGAACAGGCCGGGCCGGCGCTCGGCCACGAGCCGGTGCACCAGCACGGCGAGGTCGGCCGCGGCGGTGGGCCGGCCGCGCTGGTCGTCGACGAACCGGAGCGTGGGCTGGGCGGCGGCCACCCGCAGGATCGTCTTCACGATGTTGTTGCCGTGCTCGCCGAACACCCACGCGATCCGCACGACCGTGGCGTCGGGAGTGCCCGCGAGCTCGAGCTCTCCGGCGTACTTGCTGCGCCCGTACACCGACTGGGGGTTGGGCATGTCCCACTCGTCGTAGGGCGTGGGCTTGGTGCCGTCGAAGACGTAGTCGGTGGAGAGGTGCACCACGTGTGCGGCCACCGCGCGCGCCGCCTCGGCGACGTGCCGGGTGCCGAGCGCGTTCACGGCGTACGCACGGTCGACCGCGGTCTCGCACGCGTCGACGGCGGTGAACGCGGCGGCGTGCACGATCGCGTCGGGGACGAGTGTCGTCACCGCGGCCATCACGGCGGCGCGGTCGGTGACGTCGAGCGTGGCCCGGTCGGCCGCGACGACGTCGTGGCCGGCGAACGCGGCGACGAGCTCGTGCCCGACCTGTCCGCCCGCGCCGCTGATCAGGACCCGCACGCGACCGTCCTTTGCGTCAGCGGCCGGGGGCCTTGAGCGGCTCCCACCACCACGAGTTGTCGCGGTACCACGCGACCGTGGCCTCGAGCGCCTCGCGCAGCTCGCGCGCCGGCTTCCACCCGAGGGCCTCGACCTTCTCGGTGCTGATCGAGTAGCGGCGGTCGTGGCCGAGCCGGTCGTCCACGTACTCGATCATCTCGTCGCCGTGGCCGAGGAGACCGAGGATCGTGTCGGTGAGCTCGCGGTTGGTGATCTCGTTGCCCGCGCCGATGTTGTAGACCTCGCCGATGACGCCGGTGCGCAGCACGAGGTCGACCGCGGCGCAGTTGTCCATCACGTGGCACCAGTCGCGGATGTTGAGCCCGTCGCCGTAGAGCGGGACCTTCGTGCCCTGGAGGAGGTTGGTGACGAAGAGCGGGATCACCTTCTCGGGGAACTGGTACGGCCCGAAGTTGTTCGACGAGCGGGTGACCAGCACGGGCAGGCCGTAGGTGCTGCGGTACGAGAGCGCGATGAGGTCGGATCCGGCCTTCGACGCCGAGTACGGCGAGCGGGGCTCGAGCCGGTCGGTCTCGGTGAACGAGCCCTCCTCGATCGATCCGTAGACCTCGTCGGTGGAGACGTGGAGGAACTTCTCCACGCCGACCCGGCGCGCGACGTCGCACATCACGTTGGTGCCGTCGCAGTTCGTGCGCACGAACTCGTCGGGCGAGACGATCGAGCGGTCGACGTGGCTCTCGGCCGCGAAGTGCACCACGGCGTCGTGGCCGTCCACGGCGGCGAGCACCGCCTCGCGGTCGGTGATGTCGCCCTTCACGAACGAGTAGCGGGGGTTGCCCTCGAGGTCGCGCAGGTTGTCGAGGTTGCCCGCGTACGTGAGTGCGTCGAACACGGTGACGGAGTCGTCGGAGTGCTCGAGCACGTAGTGCGCGTAGTTGGAGCCGATGAAGCCGGCGCCGCCGGTGACGAGAAGTCGCATGCTCAGACCCGCATGGGGAATCGGGGCCGCACCCCGGGATCGATGGCGGCGCGGGCGGGGTTGGTCTGGTCGCGGTGGGACAGGATCGGCTCGACGACGCCCCAGTCGGCGGCGATCTCGGGGTCGTCCCACGCAACGCCGAGCTCGTCGGCCGGGTTGTAGTACCCGTCGACGAGGTAGGTGATCGTCATGTCGGTGAGCGACGCGAAGCCGTGGGCCACGCCGGGCGGGATGAACACGCCCCGGTGGTCGTGGTCGCCGCCGTCGGCGGTCGCACCGAGGTCGAGCGTGAGCGTGGCGCCGTCGGTGGTCGAGCCCACGCGCAGGTCGTGGAGCACCACCCGGGCCCGGCCGTACGGCACGTACCAGTAGTCGGCCTGGTGCAGGTGGAAGTGGAGGCCCACGATGCAGCCGGCCTGGCGGTCGGCGCGGTTGCCCTGGAGCATCTCGCGACCCTGGGGGAACCACTCGCGGCGGTAGGTCTCGATGAACGACCCGCGCGCGTCGCCGAACACGTCCGGTTCGACGATGTGCACGCCCGCGATCACGGACGACTCGGTGACGGTGGCCATCGGCTCCCTGTCTACTCCAGGTCGATCTTGGAATGGTCGCCGAGCATCAGGCGCAGTGCGCGGGGGCGCTGGCGCGACCGCGTGACCTCGACGTCGCGACCGATGAGCGAGTCGGCGATGCCGGCCACGCCGAGGATGCGGGCGCGGTCGAGCACGACGGAGTGGTCGATCTCGGAGTCGAGGATCGTGCAGTGCGCACCGATGGAGGTGAACGGCCCGACGTAGCTGTTCTCGACCACGGTGTCGGCGCCGACGATGGTCGGCCCACGGACGCGGGAGTTCTTGATCACCGCGCCCTCCTGGATCACGACCCGGCCCTCGATCTGGGACCGGTCGTCGACGCTGCCGTGGTTCGCGGGCTCGAGCGTCTCGAGGATGTAGCGGTTGCTCTCGAGCAGCGGGTCCTTCTTGCCGGTGTCGATCCACCAGCCCCGGAGCACCTCGTGCACGACGCGGTACCCGTGGTCGAGGAGCCACTGGATGGCGTCGGTGATCTCGAGCTCGCCGCGGGGGCTCGGCTCGATCGACCGGACCGCCTCGTGGATCCGCGGGTCGAACAGGTACACGCCCACCAGCGCGAGGTCGGACGGCGGGTCGACGGGCTTCTCGACGAGGCGCACCACCTCGCCGGTCGCGGTGACCTCGGCCACGCCGAACTGCCGGGGGTCGTCGACCTTGGCCAGCAGGATCTGGGCGGCCGGCGCGGCGTCGCCCTCGGTCTCGCGGGCGTGCTCGAACCGCTCGACGAACTCGACGAGGCCCTGCTGGAGCATGTTGTCGCCGAGGTACATGACGAAGTCGTCGTCGCCGAGGAAGTCGGCCGCGATCAGCACGCAGTGCGCCAGGCCGAGCGGGGCCTCCTGGGGGAGGTAGGTGACCGATACGCCCCACTGGGACCCGTCGCCCACGGCCGCGCGGATCTCGTCGGCGGTGTCGCCGACGATGATGCCGATCTCCCGGATGCCCGCCTCGGCCATGTCCTCGATGCCGTAGTAGAGGATTGGCTTGTTGGCCACCGGGACGAGCTGCTTCGCGCTCGTATGCGTGATCGGGCGGAGGCGCGTACCGGCGCCACCCGCCAGGATGAGACCCTTCATGGCGGCGGTGATCCTAGTGGTGGTCCCGCGTCGACGCCGGGGGCGGGGATCCCCCGGGGTGCCCGGGTAGTCTCCTGCACCGGTTCACAGGATCGAGTGGATGCCGAACGCCGCCCTGCCCTCCGACGAATCCCCGGCTCCGGGCGACGAATCCCCGCTCGAGCTCACGGTCGTCCTCCCCTGCCTGAACGAGGCCGAGACGCTCGCCACGTGCGTGCGCAAGGCGCTCGGGTCGATCACCGCGCTCGGGATCGTCGGCGAGGTGGTGGTCGCCGACAACGGCAGCACCGACGGCTCCCAGGACATCGCCCGGGCCGAGGGGGCCCGCGTGGTGGACGTGGCGATCCCCGGGTACGGCGCCGCGCTCATGGGCGGCATCGAGGCGGCCCGGGGCCGGTTCGTGATCATGGCCGACGCCGACGACAGCTACGACCTGAGCGACCTCGGCCCGTTCGTCGACGCGTTGCGGGACGGGGCCGACCTCGTGATGGGCAACCGGTTCAAGGGCGGGATCGCACCCGGCGCGATGCCGCCCCTGCACCGGTACCTCGGCAACCCGGTGCTCACCTTCATCGGCCGGCTCTTCTTCCACAGCCCGAGCGGCGACTTCCACTGCGGCATGCGGGGCTTCCGCCGGGACGCGATCCTCGGCCTCGGCCTGCGGACCACCGGCATGGAGTTCGCGAGCGAGATGGTGGTCAAGGCCACGCTCGAGCAGCTCGCGATCATCGAGGTGCCCACCACCCTGTCGCCCGACGGGCGCAGCCGCCCGCCCCACCTGCGCACCTGGCGTGACGGCTGGCGGCACCTGCGCTTCCTGCTGCTCTACAGCCCGCGCTGGCTGTTCCTGTACCCGGGCCTCCTGCTGGTCGCCCTGGGCCTCGGGCTCGGGATCGCGCTCCTGCCCGGGCCCATCCAGATCGGCGAGCATGCGCTCGACGTCACCGCCCTCGTCTACGCGATGGGCATGGTGCTCATCGGCTTCCAGGCGATCATGTTCGGCGTCTTCGCCCGTGCGTTCGCGATGAACGAGGGCCTGCTGCCGGTGTCGAAGGGGCTCCAGCGCGCGTTCCACGTCGTCACGCTCGAACGCGGGCTGGTGATCGGCGTGGTGATGCTCCTCGTGGGCTTCGCCATCGCGGTCTACAGCCTCGTCAACTGGGGCTCGAACGACTTCGGCGCCCTCGACACCCGCGATGCGATCCGGGTGGCGGTGCCCGCCGCCACGCTGCTGGTGCTCGGGTTCGAGACGGTGATGGCGAGCTTCTTCCTGAGCGTGCTCGGTCTGGCTCGCCGATGACCGGGGCGCGTCCCCGGGTCAGCGCGGTCGTGCTGGCGTACCGACCGGAGCCCTGGCTGGAGCGCAGCGTGCACGCGCTGCTCGCCTCCGCGGACGCCGACGTCGACGTCGTGCTGGTCGACAACGGCGGCACCGACGGTGCGGTCGAACGGCTGCGGGGCACGCCCGGCGTCACGGTCGTGGGAGAGGGCGAGAACCTCGGATTCTCGGGGGGCTGCAACCTCGGCGCCACGGTGGCCACCGGCGACTACCTCGCGCTGGTGAACGGCGATCTCGTGGTCGAGCCCGACGCGATCGCGCGTCTCGTGGCCGTCGCGGCCGTCCCCGATGTGGGCATCGCGGCCGGCAGCGTGCGCCTCGGCGACGATCCCACCCTGCTGAACTCCGCGGGCAACGAGATCCACTTCCTGGGCTTCTCGTGGGTCGGCGGCTTCGGCGAGCCGGCGGCGGTGGCCGCGGTCGATCGCGACGTCGCGGGCGGGATGGGCGCGCTGGTGCTGATGCGACGGCGCGTGTGGGACGACCTCGGCGGCTTCGCCGAGCAGTACTTCGCGTTCCACGAGGACGCCGAGCTGAGCTGGCGGTGCTGGCAGCGCGGACTGCGCGTGCACTACGTGCCCGGGGCGGTGGGCGTGCACCGCTACGAGTTCGACCGTGAGCCCCGCAAGATGTACCTCGCCGAGCGCAACCGGCTCGTGTTCGCCCTCACCTGCTGGGACGGGCGCACGCTCGCGCTGCTCGCGCCGGTCTTCGTGGCCATGGAGGGGGCCGTCGCCCTCGTGGCGCTGCGGGGTGGGTGGCTGCGCGACAAGGTCGCGGGCTGGGTCTGGCTCTGGCGCAACCGCGTCTGGCTGCGTGAGCGTCGCGTGCTCGTGCAGACGACCCGAACCGTGGGCGACCGGAAGCTCGCGCCGCTCATCACCAGCCGGATGGACGCCCGGAACTTCCCGATCCCGGACGCGCTGCGTCCGCTCGACGCCCTATTGGCCGCGTACTGGCGGTTTGTGCGACGGTTCCTCCGGTGAGCACGCCCGATACCCCGGACGCGCCGCCGCGTCCGGCGCGGCGCTGGGCGCGCGCGTGGCCGTACGCCGTGGTCATCGTGGTGGCGCTGGCCGGGAGCGCGTTGCACGCGGCGCAGTACACCCAGCTCTCGCCCTTCGACGAGAGCCGGCACATCGACTACATGGCCCGGCTCTACGAGGACGGCCACGTGGTGGAGCTGGGCGACAAGCTCGGTGAGACCGCGATGCGGCTCGAGGCCTGCCGCGGGATCGACCTGCCGGGATTCATCCCGCCGCCGTGCGCCGCGAAGACGCTGAACCCCGTGGACTTCCGCGACGAGGGCTACGACAACGCGGTCAACAACCCGCCGCTGTACTACCTCGTCACCGGCGGCGTGGCCACCGCCGTGAAGGCCACCGGACTGTCCGACAACATCCTCGACCCGGCTCGGGTCATGGGCGGGGCGTGGCTCGCGCTCGGGCTCGTGCTGGCCCTGTATGCCGGTGAGCTGCTCGGCGTCCGGCGGGTCCCGCTGGTCGCGGCGGCGGTGATCTTCGCCCTCGCGGCCGAGCCCCTGTTGATGGCCGGCACCGTGAACGCCGACTCCGCGTCGGTGTTCGCGGGCGCGCTCACGCTCGTGGTCGCGCTGTTGTGGGAGCGGCGCCGGATCGGCGTGGGCTGGCTGCTCGCGGCCGGCGCGGTCGCAGCCGCCCTGAAGATGACGAACCTCATCGGCGTGGGCATCGTGGCCGCGTGGCTGCTGACCCAGGCGTACCGGCGGCACCGGTGGCCCGAGCCCGCCGGGACGAACGCCGGCGCGGACGACGGCGGGGAGGACGGCGGGGAGGACGGCGGGGAGGACGGCGGCCGCACCCCACGCGAGTACCTGTGGGCGGCGGGCCTGGTGGTGGCGGGCGCGGTGGGCGTCACCGTGGTGTGGCTCGCGATCGCGGGGGCACGGGCGACCATCGACGCGCTGGATCTCCCGTCGAACCGGCAGTTCTACGAGCCCGGCTTTCCGTGGCGCACCTTCGTCGTGCGCCAGAACGTGTTCTCGCTGTTCCCGCCGGTCGACGGCTTCCGCGCGCCGGTGCTCGACACGACGATGAACCAGACGGTCGGCTACGCGGCCGAGCTGCTGGCGAGCGCGGTGATGGTGGTGGCCGCGCTGCGGTTCAACGTGCGCGACCGGCTCGGAGCGCTGGCGGCATGGGCCGGGGTCCTGCTCCTGGTCGCCGGACCCGCCTTCATCCTGTCCACCTGGGTCGTGAACCGCGTGATCTTCGAGCCCGTCGGCCGCTACGGCCTGAGCGCCATCGCCGCGATCATCGTGGTCACCGCGGCCACGGTGAAGGGGAAGGTCGGGACCGTCGTGGTCTCGCTGTTCGCGGTGCTGGTGGCGTGCACCGTCCTCGGCACACTGGCGTTCTCGTGAGCACGGCCGAGATCGCCGCAGGTCACGGCCTGAGCCGCCCCGTGAAGATCACGGTCGCGATTCCCTTCTACTCCGGCGTCGACCGACTGGCCGTAGCGCTTCGTTCGCTGATGGCCCAGGAGTCGAACGACTGGGACGGCTTCGTCGTCGACGACGCTGGACCGTCGCCCGAAGCGCGTGACGTCGTCGCCGACATCGGCGGCGGGCGGATCCGATATGTCCGCAACGAGCGCAACCTGGGCCTTGCCGGTAACTGGAATCGGTGTCTCGAGCTGGCGGAACAAGACCTGGTGACGATCTTCCACGCCGACGACGAACTGCGGCCCGAGTACGTCGTCGGCGTCCTCGACGCGCACGCTGCGTTCCCCGACGCCGTCGCGGTCTATACGGGCGCCCAGGTGATCGGGTCCGCGGGCACGCCGGTCTTCTCGTTCCCCGACGAAGTGAAGCGCTTCACGCGTCCTCGTGCGCACGGGGGCTACATCCGTGTTGCGGGCGAGCGCGGACTGGCGTCCCTGCTGCGGGGACAGCACATCTTCTGCCCATCGCTCTCGTACAAGCGGTCCCGACTTCCGATCCCGGCGTTCTCGGCGCGTTGGCGTCAGGTCACCGACCTGGACCTGCTGGCACGAATCCTCCTGGAAGGTGGTCTCCTGGTCGGGGTACCCACCCCGTCCTATCGCTACCGGCGGCACGAATCGAGCCAGACGGCGCTTCTCACCGCGTCGCTCGACCGGTTTCATGAGGAGTTCTCCGTGTACGACGAGATCGCGCAGGAGGCCCGGGTGCGCGGTTGGGACCGAGCGGCGAGGACGGCGCGGCGGGCCGCGATTGTGCGGCTGCACTTGCTTTACAGGGCGTTGGAGGGCGTCATCGGTCGGGACCGCGCGATGTACCGATCGTGCATGGGGCTGCTGCGAGAGCGGAGAAGTGGTCACGGAGGTCCCGTCTAGACTCCCGGCGATGTCCACGGGCGCGAAGCAGGCCTTGATCCTGGCGCTCGGAGGGCTCGCGCTTGCAGGCGTGATCGTCGTCCTCGTCCGACGACGATTGATCACCACGCGCTATGCGCTCGGGTGGCTCGCGATCGCTGTGGTCGGGATCCTCGGTGCCTTGCTCACCGGCCTGGTGAGCGATATCGGAGATCTCGCCGGGATGACGCCGACCGCAGTCTTTCTTGCGGTCGCCACTGTGGTGCTGCTCGCGATCACTATCCAGCTCACCATCAGCGTGTCCGGACTCCAGTCACAAGTTCGCGACTTGGCCGAGTCTCACGCGCTCCTCGAGGCATGGTTGCGAGACGACTCCGACGGGCGTCACGACGCGTGAGCGCGTTTCCTCACGCTCTCGTGGTGGTGCCCGCGCACAACGAGGAAGCCACGGTTGCTGATGTTGTGCGCCGCGTCCGCGCGGTCGGCCTCGAGTGTCTCGTCGTCGATGATGGTTCGACGGATGAGACCGCGACTCGAGCCCGAGCAGCGGGAGCGCGAGTCGTCAGCTTGCCCATCAATCTGGGAGTCGGCGGCGCGTTGAGAACCGGGTTCCGATACGCAGTGGAGAACGGCTTCACAACTGCAGTTCAATGTGACGGTGATGGCCAGCACCCGCCTGAGGGCATCCCGGATCTGCTGGCAGCATCCGATACTGCTG
Organism: Acidimicrobiia bacterium; assembly: GCA_041659105.1. GTDB lineage: Bacteria > Actinomycetota > Acidimicrobiia > IMCC26256 > PALSA-555 > CAIUKV01. Next base: position 4,667 of record JBAZYX010000097.1, on the reverse strand, counting down.
ATCTCGTGATCGGGAGCCGCTTCGTCTCGGGCGGAGAGTCATTCGACATCGGCCGTTCCCGACGGATCGCGATGAGATGGCTTTCGTGGCTTGTGCGGGCCCGCTGCGGATTGCGAGTGGTCGATACAACCTCTGGGTTCCGGTGCATCTCACAGCCGCTGCTTGGGGAGTTCGCACGCGAGTTCCCGACGCATTATCTGGGTGACACGTTCGAAGCCCTTATCGTGTCGGCGCGCGCTGGCTACTCGGTGGGAGAGGTCCCGACGCGCATCGAGGCTCGTTCGGTGGGCACGTCGACGGCCACTTCCATCGCGGCGGTCACATTCATCCTCCGGGCCACGGTGGTAGCGCTGCTCGGGATCGCCTTCCGGGTACGACCGCGTTCGGACGTGCTGGCCCTCAGGCGATGAAGTACTTCGCCTCGGGGTGGGGGACGATGATCGCCGAGGTGCTCTGCTCGGGGTCGAGCTGGAACTCCTCGGTGAGGTGCACGCCGATGCTCGAGAGGTCGAGCAGCTCGTCGAGCTTCGCCTGCTCCTCGAGCTCGGGGCAGGCCGGGTAGCCCCAGGAGTAGCGCGAGCCGCGGTACTGCTGGCGGAACAGGCCCGCGAGCGTGGGGCCGTCCTCGTCGGCGAAGCCCCACTCCTCCCGGATCCGGCGGTGCCAGTACTCCGCCAGCGCCTCGGTCATCTCGACCGAGAGGCCGTGGCAGAGCAGGTAGTCCTGGTAGCGGTCGGCGGCGAACAGCTCGCGCTCGCGCTCGGTGGCCTTCGACCCCATCGTGGCCACGTGGAAGGCGGCGTAGTCGGCCTCGCCGGAGTCGGCCGGCCGGAAGAAGTCGCTGATGCAGAGGAAGCGGTCCTTGCGCTGGCGCGGGAACAGGAACCGCAGCCGCTCGGTGCGCCGGTCGTCGTCGGTCCACACGATGAGCTCGTTGCCGTCGCTGTTGACCGGGAAGTAGCCCCACGACACCGCGGGGACGAGCGTGCCGTCGGCCTGCGCGATCGCGAGCTGCTCGCGCAACGTCGGCTGCATGCGGGCCTTGAACTCGGCGTCGGTCTCGGGCTTCTGCCCGGACGCCTGCCCGCGTCGCGCGTCGGGCCGGAACTGCCACTGGTTGCGGAACAGCGCGGTCTCGTTGATGTAGCTCGCGATCTCGTCGAGGGCGATGCCCTTGGCGACGCGGGCACCGAGGAACGGCGGGGTGAACACCGCCACGTCGATCGCGACGTCGGACCGCGCCGGAACCTCGATCGCATCCTCGGCCCGCTCGCGCTTGCGGGCGGGGAGGTCGCGACCGCCGAGGGCTCGGCCGAACTCGGGGTCGAGCGTTCCGTTGCGCTTGCCGTCCATGAGCGTGTCCATGGTGTTGAGGCCCTCGAACGCGTCCTTCCCGTAGAACACGCGGCCCTTGTACACCTGGCGCAGGTCGCGCTCGACGTACGTGCGCGTGAGCGCGGCGCCGCCGAGCAGGATGGGGATCCCGGACAGCTGGAGCTCGTTGAGCTCCTCGAGGTTCTCGCGCATGATCAGCGTGCTCTTCACGAGGAGACCGCTCATGCCGATCGCGTCGGCGTCGACCTCCTTCGCCTTGTCGAGGAAGGTGGCGAGCGGCGCCTTGATGCCGATGTTGTGGACCTCGTAGCCGTTGTTGGTGAGGATGATGTCGACGAGGTTCTTGCCGATGTCGTGGACGTCGCCCTTCACGGTCCCGATGACGAAGGTCCCCTTGCCGCCGGCATCGGCCTTCTCCATGTGCGGCTCGAGGTGCGCGACCGCGGCCTTCATCGTCTCCGCGCTCTGGAGCACGAAGGGGAGCTGCATCTCGCCGGTGGCGAAGAGGTCACCCACCACCTTCATGCCGTCGAGCAGCACGTCGTTGACGATCCGCAGCGCGGGCATGGTCGTGAGCTGCTCGTCGAGGTCGGTCTCGATGCCGTCGCGCTCACCGTCGATGATGCGGTGCTTCAGCCGCTCGGCCACCGTCCAGCCCGACCGGTCCTCACGCTCGATCGCGCCCGCCTCGACGTCCTCGAAGGCGTTCAGCAGCTCGGTGAGCGGGTCGTAGCCGTCGCGCCGGCGGTCGTAGACGAGGTCGAGGGCGAGCTCGCGGACGTGCTCGTCGATCTTGTGCATCGGGAGGATCCGGGCCGCGTGCACGATGGCGGCGTCGAGGCCGGCCTGCACGCACTCGTGGAGGAACACGCTGTTGAGCACGTGCCGCAACGCGGGCTTGAGGCCGAAGCTCACGTTCGACACGCCGAGCACGGTCGAGACGCCGGGCAGCTCCGCCTTCACCCGCCGGATCGCCTCGATCGTCTCGATGCCGTCGCGGCGGAGGTCCTCCTGGCCGGAGCCGAGGGGGAAGGTCAGGGTGTCGAAGATGAGGTCGGTCGGCTCCATGCCGTAGCGCTCGACCGCGAGGTCGTGGATGCGCTTGCAGATCGCGAACTTCCAGTCGGCCGTGCGGGCCTGGCCCTCCTCGTCGATCGCGAGGCAGACCACCGCGGCGCCGTACTCGCGCGCCAACGTCATCACGCGGTCGAAGCGGGAGCCCGGGACCTCGCCGTCCTCGAGGTTGGCGGAGTTGAGGATGGCCTTGCCCCCGGAGTGCTGCAGCCCGGCTTCGAGCACGGGCGGCTCGGTGGAGTCGAGCACGAGGGGCAGTGGCACCTGGGTGGCGAAGCGCGACACGAGCTCGTGCATGTCGGCCACGCCGTCGCGGCCGACGTAGTCGACGCACACGTCGAGGATGTGTGCGCCTTCCTTCACCTGCTCGCGCGCCATCTGGACGCAGCTCTCGAGGTCGCCCTCGAGCATCGCGTCACGGAACTTCTTCGACCCGTTCGCGTTCGTCCGCTCGCCGATGACGAGGAACGACACGTCCTGCTGGAAGGGCACGTGCGAGTACACCGACGAAGCACCCGGCTCGAACAGCGGCGTGCGCTCGAGCGGGGCGCGCCCCCCGACGCGGTCGACGAGCGCGGCGAGGTGCTCGGGCGTGGTGCCGCAGCACCCGCCCACGACGTTCATCCCGAACTCCGACACGTTGCGCTCCTGCGCGTCGGCGAGCTGGGCGGGCGTGAGGTCGTAGTGGGTGTGGCCGTCGACGATGGACGGCAGGCCCGCGTTGGGCAGGCACGAGAGGTAGGTGCGTGCGTGCTGCGACAGGTAGCGCAGGTGCTCGATCATCTCGGCGGGCCCGGTCGCGCAGTTGAGGCCGATGACGTCGGGGCGCATCGCCTCGAGCGCGGTGAGCGCGGCGCCGATCTCGGAGCCGATCAGGAGGCGGCCGGTGGTCTCGACCGTGACCTGGATCATGAGTGGGACCTCGCGCCCGGCGCGGGCCATGGCCCGGCGGCACGCGGCGAGCGCGGCCTTGCCCTGGAGGAGGTCCTGGACGGTCTCCACGAGGAGCACGTCGACGCCGCCCTCGAGCAGGCCGTCGACCATCACCTCGTACGCGTCGCGCAGGTCGGCGAACGGGATCGCCCCGAGGGACGGCAGCTTCGTGCCCGGGCCGATCGACCCCACCACGTACCGGGGCCGCCCGTCGGCCGAGTACCCGCTGGCGACCTCGCGGGCGATCGCGGCGCCGGTGCGGGCGAGCTCGTGGGCCCGCTCGGCGATCGCGTACTCGGCGAGCACCACCGAGAACGCGCCGAACGTGTTGGTCTCCACGGCGTCGCAGCCGACGTTCAGGAAGGAGTCGTGGAGGTCGGCGATGACGTCGGGGCGGGTGACGTTGAGGATCTCGTTGCAGCCCTCGAGCTCGGGGCCGCCGAAGTCGTCGACGGTGAGCCCGGCGAGCTGGAGGTTGGTGCCCGCGGCACCGTCGAACACGAGGACGCGCTCGCGGAGCTGGTCGAGAAAGGAATCCATCAGGAGGTGAGGCTACCGGGGCCCTGCACCTGCTCCGGAGCCGGATTTCAGGGTGCGACGGCGGGGGGAACGGGCGCGGCGTCGGCGGGGACCCGGCCCCTCTTGTCGACGAGCACGGGGTGGTCGGCCCGGGCGAGCAGCTCGGTGTCGCCGTGGCTGTCGCCGTACGCGAACACCACCGCGGGGGTGTCGCCGAGCCAGGCGTCGAGGCGGCGGGCCTTCTCGGGTCCGCGCACGTTGGCGCCGATCATCTCGCCGGTGAGGCGCCCGTCGGGGCCCACCTCCATCGCGGTGGCGAGGACGGTGGGGATGCCGAGCAGTGCGGCCGCCGGGTCGAGGTACAGGGTGAGCGACGCCGACACGATCACGAGCTCGTGCCCGGCGGCGCGGTGGGCGTCGAGGCGGGCGACCACCTCGGGGTGGAGATGGCGCTCCACGACGAGGCGGGCGAACCGGGTGCCGAGGTCGCGGACGTAGTCCTCACGGCGGCCGCGCAGCGTGTGCCGCAGCATCGTGGCCTTGGCGACGTCGCGTTGGGCCTTGTCGGCGCGCGACGCGCCGAGCTGCGGCGCGGCGGCGGCCGCGGCCTTGAGGGTGTCGCCCGTGCCCGCGACCAGCTTCACGAAGCGCACGAAGTTGTCGCGCGACGACAGCGTGCCGTCGAAGTCGAACGCCGCCACCGTCCTCACGTCACGTCACCCCTCCCCCTCTTCGTTTTGGCGTGACCTGTGCCGGTATGGACCGGGCCAGGTCACGCCAAAAGGGCGGTCGTCGGGTCACAGGGG
>JBAZYX010000096.1:0-15779 GCA_041659105.1 Acidimicrobiia bacterium | reverse complement strand
GACGCGGTGAACGTGGTGCGGGAGCCCGGGGTGTCGGTGCGGGCCCTGCGGGAGCGCATCGCGCAGCAGGTGGGGCCGGGCTACTCGGTGCTCCTCGCCCAGGACGCGGCCGACAGCGCGGGGAGCTTGGTGCGCAACCTGCTGGAGCTGCTCACCGCGGTGCTGCTCGGCTTCGCCGCGATCGGTGTGGTCATCGCGGCGCTGCTCGTGTTCAACACCTTCACCATCGTCGTGGCCCAGCGCACCCGCGAACTCGGCCTGCTCCGGGTGATCGGGGCGAGCCGGTCGCAGGTGGTGGGCGCGATCGTGCTCGAGGCACTGGTCGTCGGGGTGGTCGCGTCGGCCGTCGGACTGGTCCTCGGCGTCGCCATGGCGACCGGGCTCCTGGCGCTGGTGGAGCGCGTCGGGTTCGACGTGCCCGAGGGCGGGGTCGTGCTGCTCGCCCGGACCGTGGTGCTCTCGGTCGGGGTGGGGGTGGTCGTCACCGTCGCCGCGGCGCTGTGGCCGGCGATCCGCGCGTCGCGCGACGCGCCGCTCGACGCGCTGGCCGACACGATGCCGGTCCGGGCGAAGGGGATGCGGCGCCGCGCCGTGGTGGGCACCTGCGTGCTCCTCGCCGCGGTGCCGCTGATCGTCGTCGGGCTCGACCGCACCCGCGAGGCCCGCCGCCTGACGAGCGACCTCGGCTGGGTCGCGGCGGGGGCGCTCCTGGTGCTCCTCGGCGTGGTGATCCTGCTCGCGACCTTCGCGGGCCCGCTCGCCGGCGCGCTCGGACACCTCGGCGAGCGCATCGGCATCGCGGGCCGTCTCGCCCGCGAGAACTCCGTGCGCAACCCGCGGCGCACCGCGGCCACCGCGTCGGCCCTGGTGATCGGGCTGACCCTCGTGTCGATGGTGGCCGTGTTCGGCGACTCGACGAAGGCGTCGGTGCGGTCCGCCGTCGACCGTGGCATCCAGGCCGACGTGATCCTCAAGGCCCAGCAGTTCACCGGGTTCTCGCCCGAGGTGGCGGCGCGGGCGGCCGCCGTGCCGGGGGTGGAAGCGGTCAGCCCGTTCCAGTTCCGCAAGGTGCGCATCCTCGGCAACGAGGAGACGGTCGCCAGCGCGCAGGCCGACGGGATCGGCGCCACCGTCGACCTCGACGTGGTGTCCGGCTCGGTCGCCGACCTCGAGCCCGGCGGCATCCTCGTCCACGAGGACGCGGCGCGCGACTACGCGGTCGGGGTGGGCGACTTGATGATCGTGCAGATGTCACGCGGGTCGTACCCGCTGACGGTGGCGGGGATCTACCGCCAGAAGGACTTCACCGGGGGACTGCCGATCTCGTTCGTGGTCCCGCGCGCCGTCTACGAGCAGGGCTTTGGCACCGACAAGCAAGACACGCTCGTGTACCTGAAGACCCGCGGCAACGGCGACGCGGTGGCCGCGGCGGTGCGGAGCGAGCTGCGCCACGACTTCCCCAACGTCGAGGTGCTCACCCGTTCGCAGTACCGCGACGACCAGGAGCGCGCGATCGACCGGTTCCTCGCCGTGACCGTCGCGCTGCTGCTGCTCTCCGAGATCATCGCGGTGCTCGGCATCGTCAACACGCTCGCGCTGTCGGTCTTCGAGCGGACGCGTGAGATCGGGTTGCTGCGGGCGGTGGGGATGAGCCGCGTGCAGGTGCGCCAGATGATCCGGCGCGAGGCGATGGTGATCGCGGGGCTCGGCGCGGTGGTGGGGATCGTGGTCGGGCTGTTCTGGGGCTGGCTGTTCACCACGGCGCTGCGCAGTCAGGGGATCACGACGCTGTCGATCCCGTGGCTCCAGCTCGTGGCGTTCCTCGTGGTCGCGCTGCTCGCGGGCCTCGTGGCGGCGTGGTTCCCGGCCCGGCGGGCGAGTCGCCTCGACGTGCTGGCGGCCATCGCGGCCCAGTGAGCCGCCGTTCGGGTCCGGCCACCACCGGGGCGGACCTGTACGATCGTGCCCCTCCAAGGGGCGATTAGCTCAGGGGTAGAGCACTTCCTTGACGCGGAAGGGGCCAGAGGTTCAAATCCTCTATCGCCCACCCTGAAGGTGCAGGTCAGCCGGGGTCCTCGACCCCGGCTGCTTCGCGAACCTGCGACGTGGAATCCCTTCCAGGGAGCGTCAGGTGCGCGAGCATCTGTGCGCGAGAATCCCGCCGTGGCGTACGTGGTGGCGTCGCCGAACGAGATCGCACCCCGCGCGAGGCGGACTCAGGCGGCGGTGCGGTCGGGCTGGTCGAAGTGGCGGGTTGCGACCTCGAGGTCGCTGGCCAGCATGGCCGTGAGCATCTCGTCGAGGCGCGGTGCGATCTCCCAGTCGATCCATCGCTCGCCGCAGGCTGGGCACTCTTCCATCGGCACGTCGAGGATGACGGCGACCTTGGCGTCGCGTTCGGCGATCGAAGGTCGTCGACGATCACCACGACGTGGAGCGGCCGTCGCCAATCGAGGAGGAGGATCAGCTCCTTGATCTGGCCTGGGTCGAGTGGGTGCCCTCGATCACCTCGGCTTCGACGAGCGCGGCGTCGAACTCCGCGAAGGTGCAGTCCAGGGAACGAAGCTTGTCGAACGCGTGCTCACTGATGAGTCGTCGCGAGTGCAGCCACATCTTGGGTCGCGGGACGGGATCGGTCATCGCGTCATCATCGCGGGTGCGAATCCCGTGTGCGCGGCGCGCCTCGCGGGACACGTATCCGCTCCTTGCGGAGCCGGTTCAGCGGTGTCCAGGATTCCGGGCCCCGGCCATTCAGGACGGGGGTGCAGCGCGTCTGCATCGCCGAGCCCGGCGAGGAGCGTTCCGCGAGCCCAGCCACCTCCCGTCTCGAGGTCGTACAGCTCCTGCGCCGCGGCAGTCGTTTGGTGCTCAGGACACGTCGCGTCCCGTGTCGGGCATCGAGGATGCATCGGTGTGCAAGGAATGGCGGGAGGTCGCGCGGGACCTGAAACGGACGCTGCCTCATAGCGCCGACGAGAGATCGAGCGCCTCGGGGTCGATGCGTCGCCGGCTGCAGTACTTGGTGTGCTTTGATCGTTGCGTGACTCGCGTGGCTGGGGACCGTTCTGGTGTTGCGCGAGTCGCCGGGGGGAGTCGGGTTGGCCTCGTTGCGATTGTTGTTCTGTTGCTCATCGGGACAGGCTGCTCGAGCAGCAAGGGAGCACAGTCGATCAGGAGCAACACCCCTCGCGTTCACTCCGATGACCTGACGGTGCGGCGAGGTGTCGTCACGATCCGAGATGTACGCCGCGTCGCAGGCTTGGAGCGTGCAGTGGCCATCCCGCTCCCCGATGCGGCAGTTTTCGAGAACCCAGATCCGCGCGGTTTCTGTGGGTCTCGGGTGCGACAGCCCGATCTGTCTCTGGGGACAACGAGGGTGTTCGGTCTCCCGGGCGCGACGATCACGGACACCGTGTTGAAGCTTGATCCTGCAACGGCGACGCGCTTCATGGATGAACTGATAGCGGACGCACGGCCCGGTTGCCCTGCCTTCCAGTCACTCACCAACATTGGGGTCAGTCAGACCGTGACCCCAGTCGCAGTTCTGAACCTGGGCGCACCTGCGGACCAAAGCCTCGGCGGCATTGCGACGATCGATGTCGGTGGGGAAACGGCGCATGTGGCGGCTGTCGTTCTTCGACGCGGGGACGTCGTGTCGATGGGGATGATCCTCGCGAACGAGTCAGTACCGGCTGAGGCGGTCCAAGGATTCGCTGCTGCGCTATCGCAAGCGCTGGACCGGCTTCAGTAGCGAACGCGGCGGCCTGGTGCATGCGGGCGTTGACGCCTTCGACCTTTGGACCTCCGCCGAACCAGCTGGCTGCGCGGAATCACTGGGACTGCTGCACGATCTGGTGACAGGTTGGGTTACGAGTCCCGATCGTGAGCGGGCCCCGTTGAGTGGTCCAGTGGTTATGCGAGTGCTGGTTGGTGTTGGGTGGTCCAGGCTCGGGCGAACTCGCTTGGGGTGAGGTCGCCGTGCGCTGAGTGGGGTCGGTTGTTGTTGTAGTCGATGCGCCAGTCCTCGATGATGACCTTTGCTTCGAGGAGGCTGTCGAACCGCCAGCCGTTCAAGAGCTCGTCGCGCAGCCGGCCGTTGAAGCTTTCGATCCATGCGTTCTGCCATGGTGATCCGGGGTCGATGAAGATCGATCCGACGCCGATGCCAAGGAGCTCATCGCCGCCGCGAAGGCGTCCGACATCGGGAAGTAGGCGACACTCGTCGCCGCGTCCGGGTCGGTGGCGAGGTTCAGGTGGGGAGGGTCTCTCCGGTCTCGAGGAGCGTCTTGAGGTCCGACAGGACCCGCGGCCATCCCTGGCTCACCATCGTCACGGCGATGCTGTCGGCGTCGAAGTCGTCGTGCACCACGGTGAGCTTCACCATCGCTCCGAGATCCTCGATCTCGAAGGTCACCTTGGACCGCCGTTCGGTGGCCAGCTTCGCGATCACGTCGTCGGCGATGTCGAACTCGCGCGCCAGCTCCGGTGTGAACGTGTGCCACGTGTACGACAGGCGCCGGTACGGATCCGCTTCGAGGACCACCTGCGCCGGGTCGTCGATCGTGACGCCCCTCTGGTGCCAGGTCATGCGCGCGCCGGCAGTCCAGTCGGTGACGAACTCCATGTCCCAGTACCGCTTGGTGAACTCGGGATTCGTCAGCCCCTGCCAGAGCTGCTCCGGCGTCGTCTTGATGTACGTCGCGTAGACGAACGATTGCGTCTCCATCGGGGTGCTCTCCAATGCGTTCTTGAGGTCGGCCAACGCGCGGACCCGTTCTCGGTGGTATTGGCCGATCCACCGGTCGGCGATGTCATGGATCGGTGCCGCGTTCAGGTAGTGGAGTCGCTCTCGACCGCGGCGAACGATGACGACGAGGTCTGCCGCTTCGAGGATCTCCAGGTGCTTCGTGACCGACTGCCTGGTCATGTCCATGCCGGCACACAGCTCGCTGAGGTTCTGGCCGTTGCGCGCGTTCAGGCGGTCGAGGAGACGACGGCGGCTGGGGTCCCCGAGCGCCTTGAAGACGTCATCCATCGTGTGCGGGTCGGAACGGGTCACTGCCGACGCAGTGTGGCAGTCCGGTCAATCCCAGTTGCTGACCTTCACGTCGTGGGGGAACGGCTGGGCGTGTCCGGTCTCGAGGCCCTGCTTCAGCCCGATGAGGTACGAGGCCCACTTCGTGCTGCAGTGGTGCATGAACTCGACGGGCTCGCGCCAGCCGCGGTGGGTGAAGAGGACGAGCGTCTCGTCGTCGCCCTCGCGGACGTCGAACGTGACGTCGGTGTCCACCCACTCGTCGGGACCGTCGATGCAGCGCCAGGCGACACGCTCGTTCGGGCTGAGCTCGACGACCTCCATCACCATGTACCGCTCGGGTGAGCCGAAGTGGAACGCCAGCTTCTCGCCGGTCGCCGCTCGACCGCGGACGTCCTGCGTCCACCACTGCTCCAGACCCTCCGTCGTGGCGAGCTGGTCGTAGACGGCCGACGGGGGCGCGTCGACGCCGATTCGGTGCCTGATGTCCACCATGGTCCTGACTCCCTTCCTCGGAAATGCAGCCGGTAGACTGCATGTACATTCATGCAGATGAACGGCTGCATGTCAAGGGGCCGGCCGCGTTGATGCCGACGCTCTCGGATCGGTACGGTGCGCGGGGCCCGCCGACCGGTTCGCGTGTCCCGAGGGGGAATCCGAGCCACGTGGACGTCAGCGATCCGACCCGCGCCACGACGATCCCGGAGCTGATCCGGGCGGTTGCGCACGCCTACGGCGACCAGCCGGCGGTCCGGCTCGACGCCGAGGAGCTCTCGTACGCGGCGCTCGAGCGTGAGTCGGGCCGTCGGGCACGCGGGCTGCTCGCCCGAGGGGTCGGCAAGGGGAGCCGGGTCGGGCTGTGGTTCGGGAACGGCGTGGAGTGGGCGATCTGGTGGGCGGCGATCAGCCGGACGGGCGCCGTGTGCGTGCCGCTCAGCACGTTCCTCCAGCCGGCCGAGCTGGCGCGGGTGGTGCGGCACGCCGACCTCCACGGCCTGATCGGGACCCGATCGTTCCTGGAGCGGGACTTCGCCCGTCACCTCGGCGTCGCGTTCCCATCTCTCGGCGCGGCCGACGGGCCTCTCCTCGCGCTGCCCGAGGCGCCGTTCCTGCGGTTCGTCGCGCTCGAGGACGGCTCCCCCGAGCCGTGGTGCACCACCCACGGGGAGATCGTCGCGGCGGGTGCCGGTCCGGTGTGGGCCGAGGTGCTCGCGGCCGCCGAGGCCGAGGTGCACCCCGACGACGAGGCGATCGTGATCTGCACCTCGGGCCAGAGCGCGGAGCCGAAGGGGGTCGTGCACGTGCACGGCGCCATCCTCGAGAAGGTCCACTACCTGCGCGACATGTACCAGTTCGACCGAGGCGTGAGCTGCCAGATCCTCCTGCCCTTCTTCTGGGTCGGCGGCCTGACCATGGGGCTGCTTCCCGCCATGGAGGTCGGTGGGGTCGCGGTCTGCACCGACCGGTCCACCTGGGGCTCGGGGCAGGTGGTGGGGGCGGCGATCGAGCAGGAGAACCCGTACGCGGGGATGAGGATGGAGCCCGCGCTCGGGATGACCGAGACGTTCGGCATCTACTCGTGGGGCGCCGAGTGGCGGGTGCCGGGGCACCCCCTGTGCGCGCCGATCGACGCGCTGCAACCGGGCTTCGAGATCCGTGTGGTCGACGAGGCGGGGAACCCGGTGGCCGACGGCGAGCGTGGGGAGGTCCTGCTGCGCGGTCCCACCGTCGCCCGTCGCCTGAACAAGGTGCGCCGCTCGGAGGTGTTCGACGCCGACGGCTTCTATCGCACGGGTGACCAGGCCGAGCGCGACGGCGAGCGCCTTCACTTCACGGGCCGGATCTCCGACATGATCAAGACGTCGGGCGCCAACGTGTCCCCCGCCGAGGTGGAGCGCGAGCTGCTGGCGTTCGAGGAGGTGGAGGTCGCGCACGTGGTGGCGATCGACGATGCCGAGCGCGGCCAAGTCGTCGGCGCGGCGATCGTGCTGGTTCCGGGCGCGTCACTCGCTGCGGCGGAGATCCGGGCGCGGCTGCGCGACCGTCTGTCGTCGTACAAGGTCCCGCGCAAGATCGTGTTCCTCGACTCGACCGACGACGTCCCGATGACGCCGTCGACCAAGGTCCGCCGGGTGGAGCTCGCCGCGATGATCGATGCGGCGCCAGAGTGACGATGGAGGTGTCGCGATGACGACAACGACCGTGAACGCGGCCCGACTGCCGAAGATCTCGGCCGACAGCCACGTCGACGAGCCCCACGACCTCTGGTTCGAGCGGATGCCGGTGGACCTGCGTGACCGTTCGCCGCGCCGGATCCAGGCCAACACGGAGGGTGGTTGGCGCCTCGTCGTCGACGGTTCGGACATCGGCTGGGAGGGCGTGTCGACGATGAAGGAGGCGCGGGCCCTCGACGACGACCGCGTCGAGGCGATCGCTCCCGCGGCGCGTGAGGCGATGATGCGCATCGACGGCTTGAACGGCGAGATCGTCTATCCGACGATCGGGTTGTACACGTACGGGATCCAGGATCCGGTCGTGGGCCGCGTCGCGTGCGAGATCTACAACGACTGGATCCTCGAGCGCCTGGGCGGGAACCCGCGCATCAAGGTCGCGGCGATGCTGCCGACGTGGGACGCCGCGATGGCGATCGCGGAGGTGGAGCGCATGGCGCCCGAGGGCAGCGTGGGTGGGCTGCTCCTGCCGCTCGTGGGGACGCCGGAGTGGAACCTCCCCGAGTGGGAGTCCCTCTGGGCGGCGATCGCCGCGACCGGCAAGCCCGCGGTCATGCACCAGGGAACCGGGCACGACATGATCTTCTACCGGGGGTGGGGGAGCCCGACGGCCAACCTCCTCACCACCCAGTCGATGGCGCCCCGCGCCGCGGCGTTGCTCAGCTGCAGCGGCGTGCTGGAGCGCCACCCCGACCTCCACGTCGTGATGGTGGAGGTGAACGCCGGCTGGATGGCGTGGGCGATGAGCACGCTCGACAACTACTACCGCGACCACTCGCACTGGTCGAAGCCCGCGCTGCGCGAGCGGCCGAGCGACTACCTGCGGCGCCAGGTGCACGCGACCTTCCAGGACGACCCGGTCGCGATCAACAACATCAACCTGACCGGCGTCGACTGCCTGCTGTGGGGCAACGACTATCCGCACCCCGAGAGCACCTACCCGGAATCCAACCGCGTGCTCGACGAGCTGCTCGTCGGTGTGTCGGAGGCCGACGTCCGCGCGATGACGAGCGGCAACGCGATGCGGCTCTTCGGGTTCTCCCCGGAGATCCTCGGGACCACGCCGGCATGAGCACCCAGTCGTACCCGCATCTCTTCACGCCCGGACGCATCGGCACGCTGGAGCTGCGCAACCGGATCGTGATGTGCCCGATGGGGATGCTCCTGGGCAACGACGACGGCACGGTGAGCGAGAACGAGGCCGCGTTCTACGAGGCCCGGGCGCGCGGTGGCGCAGGACTGTGCATCATCGGGACCGCGTGCGTGGCCTACCCCGAAGGCACGAACCACCCGCGCATGCCGGGCGTGTCCGACGACCGCTTCCTGCCCGGGATGCGCGACCTCGCGGCCCGGGTCCACCGCCACGGTGGACGCGTCGCCGCGCAGCTGAACTACATGGGCACGTACTCGTTCTGCGACGTGACGGCGGGTCGGCCGCGGCTGGTGCCCTACGGGCTTCCCGCGCCGGACCCCGATCGCGTGTCGATGATGGTGACGCCCGAGGAGATGGGCATGCAGGCGGCGCCCTTCATGACGCCCGGCGCGAATCTCGCGTACAAGGTCGCCGACGAGGACGACATCGCGCGGGTGATCGGCCTGTACGCGTCGGCCGCAGACCGCTGCCGGCGCGCCGGGTACGACGGGGTCGAGCTGCACGCCGGCCACGGCTACCTGATCGACGAGTTCCTCTCGCCGCGCAACACCCGGGACGACCGGTGGGGTGGCAGCCTCGAGAACCGTGCCCGCTTCCTGTTGGAGGTGGTCGGCGCGGTCCGTGAGCGCGTCGGGCGGGACTACCCGGTGTGGGTGCGCATCAACGCGTTCGAGCGCCATCACGACATCGGCGAGCAGTTCGACGAGCAGCTGCGCGTCATCGAGATGGCGGTCGCGGCGGGAATCGATGCCGTTCACCTCACCGCGTACGCGAACACCGACGTCGCGACCGCCGCGACGGACTCCTACGCGCCCCACGTCGTGGGGCAGCTGCCCGACCATGCAGCCAAGGTGCGAGCGCGGGTGTCGGTACCGGTCATCACCTTCGGGCGTCTCGAGCCCGACGAGGCCGAGGAGACGCTCGCGGCGGGCAAGGCCGACTTCGTCGCCATGGGACGCAAGCTCCTCGCCGACCCCGACCTGCCCCGCAAGCTCGAACGGGGCCGGGTCGACGACGTGCGCCCGTGCATCTACGCCTACCGGTGCATCGGCAACATCGCGATCCGGGTGCCCACGAGCTGCGTGGTGAACGCGCAGACCGGCCGGGAGCACGACCTGCGGCTGGAGCCGACCGCCTCGCCCCACAACGTGTTGGTCGTCGGCGGCGGGCCCGCGGGCATGGAGGCGGCGCGGCTGCTCGCGTCACGGGGCCACACGGTGACCCTGCGCGAGGCCTCGGAACGGCTCGGTGGCCTGCTCGTGACCGCGGGGCTCGTCGATCCGCTCCTCGACCGGTGGCTCGGCTGGCTGATCCGCCAGATCGAGCAGTCCGACGTCGCGATCGAGGTCGGCACGCGCGTCGAGGCCGATGCGATCACCGCGGAGTTCGACGACATCGTGGTCGCCACCGGGCCGGTGTGGAGCCCGCCCACCCTGCCGGGCGCCGATCGGGCACTGCACGTGACCGCCCTCGGCGCGTGGCTCCGGGACGACGACGACTCGGTCGGCGAGCACGTCGTGATCGTGGGTGAGGGCAAGCCCGCAGTGTCGCTCGCCGGCCTCTGCGAGCAGCGGGGCCGGCGGGTGGCCGTCGTCGGGCCGACCGGCGTCTTCGCGCCGGAGCTGGGCATGCCGGGCCGCTTCGAGCTCGTCGCCGACCTGCTGCGGCGCGGGGTCCACCTCCTGGGGCCCGCGACCGTCGAGCACGTCGGCGACCGGTCGGTGACCATCGCGGCGGGGAGTGGCACCGAGGACCTCGGCGCCGACACGGTGGTCCTGACCACGGGTGCAGCACCCGACACCCGGCTCGCCGACGCCCTTGGCGCCACCGGCCGTCCGGTGCACGCGATCGGCGACTGCCGCGAGGTCGGGTTCGTCGAAGGCGCGACGTCGAGCGCGCTGGCTCTGGCGCGCTCGCTCGGCTGACCGCCGCCGGCTGACCCGACCACGGGGCCCACCGCTGCGCCCCTCGCCCGCGTTGACCGGGACGTCTAAACATCTATATGTTTAAGCCGTACCGACGGGCCGCGAGGAGAAGCGAATGGCAGCACAGCAGCGACCGGGACCGGCGACGATCGACGTGCCGTGGATCGTCAGCGTCGACGACCACGTGATCGAGCCACCGTCGTTGTGGGCGTCGCGTCTGCCGGCGCGCTACCGGGGCGTGGGACCCCGGGTCGAGCGGCTGCCGGCCGGGGAGCTCGCGCTGTCGGGCGCGCGCTACTTGGAGCGCCCGGGCACCGACGGCCCCCTGGTCGACTACTGGGTGTACGGGGACCTCTACCAGTCGCTGAAGCGCGCCGTCGCTGCGTCGGGCCGCGAGCGTGACGACATGACGATGACCGCGACGACCTACGACGACGTGCGCCCCGGGTGCTACGAGCCGATGGCCCGCCTGCTGGACATGGACGAGAACTGGACGCAGGCGTCTCTCTGCTTCCCGAACTTCCCGCGGTTCTGCGGTCAGACGTTCCTCGAGGCCGACGACCGCGAGCTCGCGCTGCTCTGCGTGCAGGCGTACAACGACTGGATGGTCGAGGAGTGGTGCGGCCCGACGGGGGGCCGGCTCGTGCCGCTGTGCCTCGTTCCCCTGTGGGACCCCGCGCTCGCCGCGGCCGAGGTCGAGCGCAACGCGGCGCGCGGGGTGCGCGCCGTCGCGTTCTCGGAGATCCCCGCGTACCTCGGGCTCCCGAGCATCCACAGTGGTGAGTGGGACCCGTTCTTCGCCGCTTGCGAGGCCACGGGAACCGTCCTGTGCCTCCACATCGGCTCGGGGACGAAGATGCCGTCGACGTCGCCGGACGCGCCGCTCGGCGTGACGGTGACCATCGGCTTCGGCAACTGCATGAACTCACTCGCCGACTGGCTGTTCTCCGGCAAGCTGGCGCAGTTCCCGGGTCTGCGCCTGATGTACGCGGAGAGCCAGATCGGCTGGATCCCGTACCTGCTCGAGCGGGCCGACGACGTGTGGAACCAGCACCGCGCCTGGGTCTCGACCGGCGTCGTGCTCGACGAGCCCCCTTCCACTTACTACTACCGGCAGGTGTACGGCTGCTTCTTCCGTGATCGCCACGGGATGGCGTCACTCGACGCCTGCGGCGTCGACAACGTGATGTTCGAGGTCGACTACCCGCACTCGGACTCGACCTGGCCCGACAGCCGTGCGGTTGCCGCCGAGATCATGGCCGGGCTCGAACCCGAGGTCGTGCACAAGCTCGCGCGCGGGAACGCGATCTCGCTGTTCGGCCTCGATCTCCCCGAGTCGCTCTGAGCGGGGCGCGCTCGTCAGCCCCCACCGGAGACGGTCAGGTCGTCGCGGAGCGCCCCGGGAGCCACGGCCGCGATCCGGCGCGCGTAGTGGGCCACGAGGATGTCGGCGTACACGTCGGCCGCGGCCGACGCCGAGGCCTCGAGCTCCGGGGCGAGCGGCGTGCCGACGAGCCCCATCGCCCGCACCTCGTACGCCTTGCGGGCGCGGTGCACCGGCGCAGGCCCACGCGGTCCCGAAGGGCGGGTGGTTGTGGATCGCGCAGCCGATGTCGGGCCGCGCCCGGTGCAGCTCGAGGTGGAACACGATGGTGGGATTGAGCGCGCCTTCACCGTCCACGATGTCGCCGTCACGGTCGATGCGCACGAAGTCGTTCGCGGTGATCTCGTCCCAGAACACGCCGAGCCGCGGCACGATCAGGGTGCCGTCTTCGCGGTCGCGGTCGCGGACGCTGACGTGGCCGGCGAGCTTGTCGTCGTAACCCTCGGCCGCCAGCGTGCGACAGGCGACCGCGAGCTGCTGTCGTGCGCTCGGCGCGAGCCCGGTCATGCCCGTCCGCCGGTCAGCAGTGGGAACAGGCGACCGTGGTGCTCGCCGAGCGATGTGTCCACCTGCACGCGGTCGCGGAACGCCGGATCGAGGCCCGCGAAGTTGAGATCGGTCGGCTCGATGACGTGTCCGTCCGCATCGAACACCCGAGATTCGATGTGCCTCCCCCTTCGACATCCGTCCGGCTCGACTCCGAACCCGGCGTCACATCGTCCCACTCGTGCGCGGCGTCCGGATGAACGAGATCACGCGGGACGCGAACCGCCATTCGCCGTCGAGCCGGACGTACGTGTCGTCGTAGCGACCGATCCGGAGCGCGTGCCCGTCGCGCTCGACGAACAGGAAGCCCTGCATCCCGTGGGCCGTGTCGCCGTCGACGGTGACGTCGGGGATGCCGGCCATGTGCAGGCCGGGATCGGCCTGGCCGATGTGGTCGGCGATCTCCTCCGGGCCCGTCCAGACGGAGCGGTGGAGGTGCATCTGGGCGTCGGGCGCCCACAGGCGCGCCCACGAGTCCAGGTCGCCCGTGTCGAGGTACAGGCAATACCGGGCGAGCAGCTGCTGGATCGCGAGGACGTCGGTCGGGTTCACGTGGGTGCTCCGATCACGAGAGTCGGGGGCTACGGGAGCAGGTGGTCGAGGGCGGCGCGGTCCTCGTCGGTGAGGGGTCGCAGCCCCTCCCCGCGTCCCGGCCGGACGTACGTCCCCGGCGCGCGCCAGGCCTCGGTCCGCAGCCGGGTCTTGTCGATCTTCATGCTCGCGAGCTTCGGCAGCTCCGCGGTGGGACGGACGAAGCCGGGGACCCACTTGGGGCCGAGGTCGGGCTGGTCGGCGAGGAAGTCGTCGAAGTCGTCGATGTCGAACCCGTCGAGGTCGGCGAGCTCGATCGCCACCATCACCCGGTCGCCCACGGGGTCGTCCGGCACGGCGTACACCGAGACCGACCGCGCGCCGGGGTACCGCATCACGATCGCCTCCACCGGTCCGGCGGCGAAGTTCTCGCCGTCGACGCGCAGCCACTCGTTGGACCGCCCGGCGAAGAAGAACCAGCCGTCGGCGTCGCGGTAGGCCAGGTCGCCGGACCAGTAGATCCCGTCCCGGACCTTCGACGCGCGCGCTTCCTCGTTGCGGTAGTAGCCCTCGAAGCCGTCACCGGGGCTCGTGTTGACGATCTCGCCGACCGCGTGCTCCCCGTTGAGGATGCGCCCGTGCTCGTCGAGCTCGGCGCGGGGGCACTCCTCGCCGGTGTCGGGGTCGTACACGGCGATCGTGTCGTCGCCGCGGCCGAGCGACCCGCGCGGCATCGTCTCGTCGCGGCGGATGATGATCATCCCCTCGGTGGAGCCGTAGCTGTCGCGGACCTGGCAGCCGAAGCGAGCGGCGAAGTCGCGGATGTCGGACTCCGAGGCCTCGTTGCCGATCGCGAGCCTCAACGGCGACGTGGCGTCGTCGGGTGACGGCGGCACCGCGAGGATGTAGTTGAGCACCTTGCCCGTGTACGTGAGCATCGTCGCGCCCATGCGCCGGATGTCGGGCATCGTCTGCGAGGCCGAGAACTTGGCCCGGCTCCCGATCGGCACCGCGGCGTGGAGCGCGCTGGCGAGGCCGGTGAACAGCGCGCTGGTGTGGAAGAAGGGCAGGGGCGCGTAGACGACCGAACCCGGACCCAGCCCGGTCACCGACGCCACGTGCATCCCGGTTCGGGCGAACCGACCCTGGGTGCAGCGCACCGCCTTCGGGAACCCGGTCGATCCGGACGTGAAGATGAGGAGGTAGAGGTCGTCATCGGCGGCCGGCGCCCACGCGCGTGCGTGGTCGACCCCGGCGACCGCGTCGGCGTACGCGGCGGTGTGCGTGCGGAGCACCCGCGCCTCGGGAACGCCCGACGGTGCCGCGGCGAGGATGTCCTCGTACGCGTCGGACGTCACGAGGACCTGGCAGTCGCAGTGGTCGATCAGCCGCGCGAGCTCGGCGCCGCGGTAGGTCGCGTTGATGCCCACGATCGCGGACCGGCTGATCGCCGCCGCGCCCAGCCAGAACAGGTACTCGGCCGTGTTGTCGAGGAGGACGCCGATGTGGGGCGGCGCCGTGGGGTCGCGCAGCTCCTCCCAGAGCGCCGCGCGTCGGAGGGACTCGGTGACGACCTCGCGGTACGAGTACGAGCGGTCCTCGAAGTGCGCCGCGGGGCCGTCGTTCGCGGCGTTGCGCAGGAACAGCTCGGCGGTGCTCATCGCCACCTCCTCACGGCACCGGCACGCCGAGGAGCTGGGCGGCGTTGTCGCGGGCGACCTTGCGGACCGTGTCGGCGTCGGCCCAGGCGAGCGACTCGGCCACGAAGTCGATCGGTGCCACCACGCCCTCGGCGTGGGGCCAGTCGGAGCCCAGCAGCAAGCGCTCGACCGGCACCGACGCGCTGAGGGCCTCGACGTCGTCCTCCCAGAACGGGGTCATCCAGACGTGCTCGAGGAACGACCCGACCGGGTCGTCGCGGAACGCGCCGGGATCCCGGTTCCCGGCGTCGCGGAGGCGGTGGAGGAGGTCGGGCACCCACGCGGCGCCGTTCTCCACGCTGGCCATCCGCAGGTTCGGGAAGCGCTCGAACAGCAGCTGGCAGACCGCAGCACCGTAGAAGTCGCTCACCGCGCGGCCCTTGGTGATCACGCCGCGCAGGGGGCTTCGGAACACCGAGCTCTCGGCTCCGCTCCGCTCCCACATGTTGACGAGCGCGTCGTACCCGTCGAGACCGGCATGCGTCGCCACCACGACGCCGCTCTCCGCCGCGAGCCCCCAGAAGCCGTCGTACTCGGGCTCGAACGGCGACCGGTGGCCGCCGGGAACGGGAACGGGCGCGTTGCGGACGTTCACCACGAGCGCGCCCCGGTCGAGCAGCCGCTCCAGCTCGACGCGTGCCGCTGCGGGGTCGAGCATCGGGACGTACGGGACCCCGAAGACGCGGTCGGCGTAGCGGAAGCCCCAGTCGTCCTCGACCCAGCGGTTGAACGCGCCGAACGCGAGGGACGCGGCATCGGGGTCGTGCTTGAGCGCCTCCTCGATCCCCACGCCCAGCGTCGGGAAGAGCAGCGTCGCGCCGACGCCCTGCTCGTCCATCGCCGCGAGCCGTGCGTCGCGGTCGCGGTAGGCCGCGCGGATCGGCTCCAGCTCGCCGAACGCGTCACGGATCGTCTGACGGTCGGGGTTGCCCCGGTACCAGTGGTAGAGCGCGCCCGGGCGCGACACCGGGTCGAACGTGGGGTTCGCGATGTACTTGTTGATCGTGCCGCCCACCATCAGGCGCGGGCGGCCGTCGGCGTCGACCCACTGCACGCCGCGCGTGCCGAGCTCCTTGTCGGCGTGGCGGGTGAAGGCGTCGCGCGGCTCGTAGTAGTGGCCGTCGAAGTCGAAGAGCGCGTAGTCGAGCGTCACGGCAGTCCTCCGGCGTCGCCAGTCAACACGAGTGTGGATTAGCGTAGGCCCGTGGCCCAGCGTGTCTCCACTCCGACCACGGGCATCGGGCGCCGCCGCGAGACCGCCAAGGCCGACGCCG
>JBAZYX010000095.1:0-16301 GCA_041659105.1 Acidimicrobiia bacterium | reverse complement strand
CCTTCCCTCCCGCTGAACGCGGGGTCGTGACGGCCGTCGATCGACATGTCGGTCGGCGGCGTCAGCCCGACTTCGTGGGTCCGGCGCGGTCGATCGCGATCCGGACCAGCACGCGGTGCTCCCGCTCCATGGCGTTGCGGTAGTCGTCCCAGTCGGGGTGCTCCCCCGAGACCTGGCGGTAGTGCTCGACGAGCCCGTCGAGGGCCTCGGGCATGGGCACGACCGTCGCGTCGCCCTCGACCTGGATCCACTCGCCGTAGAAGCCCTCGCTCAGCACGCACAAGGACACGTGTGGATCCCGGCGCAGGTTCTTGGCCTTGTACGCGGTCTCTCGGGTGCTGACCACCACGTACCCCTCGGCGTCGACCCCGCACGCGACCGGTGAGAGCTGGGGCCGGCCGTCGGACCGGGTGGTGGCCATCACCGCGAGGTGGTGCCCGCGGATGTAGTCCCGTGCCTGGTCCAGGTCCATGGTGCGCCTCCTCGGGGAACCGCGAGCGTACGCACCCCCGGCGCCGGCCTCGATAGGCCGTCCTCCCGGTCGCCCGGTTCACCCGGGTCGTCGTCTAGCGTTCGCGCATGTCGGAGCCGGAGCCGAGGATCGTCGGCCGGGATGCGCTCGTCGACAAGCGGTCCGCGGTCGATGCGTCGGCGCGGTGGCGCATCGACCCGATCGAGGGTCTCGCGTTCCGGCCGGTCCGCCCCGTTCCCCACGAGGACGGGACCGTCACGGAGGCGGCCCGGGCGAGCTGGCCCGAGATCGATCTGCCGATCGTCCAGGTCCACGTCACCACCACCCAGCCGGGCCGGATCCGGGCGTGGGGCCTGCACCGCCGCTCCACCGACCGCCTGTTCGTGGTGAGCGGGCTGGTCTCGATCGTGGTCTACGACGGCCGGTGCGACTCGCCCACCTTCGGGGCGCTCAACGAGTTCACGCTGAGCGACCGCAATCCCGGCCTGCTCGTGGTGGCGCCCTGCCTCTACCACGGCTGGAAGAACATCGGCACCACCGAGGCCTTCATCCTCAACATGCCGTCCTCGCAGTACGACTACGACGATCCCGACGCGCTCGACCTCCCGTACGACTCGCCCCGCGCTCCGGAGATCGTCCCCTTCCGGTGGTGAACGACGGGCGTCGCGCACCACGGGTCACCGTGGTCATCGCGACCTACAACTGGGCAACGGTCCTGCCGTGCTCGATCGGCAGCGTGCTCGACCAGACGTTCGCCGACTTCGAGCTGCTCGTCATCGGCGACGGGTGCACCGACGAGTCGGCCCGCGTCGTCGGGGCGATCCGCGACCCGCGCGTGGAATGGGTGAACCTGCCCCACAACACCGGGCACCAGGCAGGGCCGAACAACGAAGGCCTGCGACGAGCGCGCGGCGGGGTGGTCGCGTACCTGGGCCACGATGACCTGTGGCTCCCCCACCACCTCGAGATGCTCGTGCCGGTCTTCGAGGACGGCACCGCCGCCGCGCACACGAGCGTGCTCGACGTGAACATTCGGCACGGCATCACGATCTCGCCGCCCGCGGGGTGGTCGTACACGCGCGGCGACTGGATCCCGCCTACGTCGTTCGCGTTGGAGCGTCGTGCGCTGGTCGCGGCCGGTGGCTGGCGAGGTCCGCGCGACACCGGCGACGTCGATCCCGAGGCGGATCTGCTGGCGCGGATCGACGCGATCGCCGGACCACCCGCGTGGGTGCCTCGACTCACGTGCGTGAAGCTGCCCGCCTCGACCCGCCGGAACGTGTACCGGACGCGGCCGAGCTTCGAGCAGGAGCACTGGTTGCGAACCATCCGGGAGTCGGCCGACCCGGAGGCGACCCTGCGGGCAACCGGGGGGAGCCCGTACCCGTGGACCGAACCGGCGTCCACGCCGCGGGCCCCGGCCCGAGCGTGGCGGCGACTCCGCCGCCGCTTCCGTGCGGCGGAGCCCGCCGGGGACGGATCCGACGCCCCCCGCCGAGCGCTCACGCGCTACCGGCGGAACCGCCGGTACAAGGGCCTGTGACGGCCCGATCGACTACGCCATCACCGCTTGCAGCACGTCGTCGGGGATGTCGAAGTTCGCGTAGACGTTCTGCACGTCGTCGTGATCCTCGAGCGCGTCGACCACGCGCAGGACCGACTTCGCCGCGGCCTCGTCGCCCAGGGGCACCGTGGTGCTCGGGAGCATCGTGAGGTCGGCGCTGGTGACTGCGATCCCCGCGCCGTCGAGCGCGGTGCGCACCGCGTGGAGGTCGGTCGCGCCGGTGGTGACCACCCAGGAGTCGCCGGTGTCGGCGATGTCCTCCGCGCCGGCGTCGAGTGCGGCGAGCATGAGGTCGTCCTCCTCGGCGACGTCGCGCTCGAGGATCACGAGGCCCTTGCGCTCGAACTGCCATGCCACCGATCCGGGCTCGGCCATGGACCCGCCGTTGCGGCTGAAGATGTTCTTGATCTCCGCGGTGGTGCGGTTGCGGTTGTCGGTCAGGCACTCGACGAACACCGCCACCCCGTTGGGGGCGTAGCCCTCGTAGGTGACCGGCTCGTAGCGCACGCCCTCGAGCTCGCCCGTGCCGCGCTTGATCGCGCGGTCGATCGTGTCGACCGGCACGGAGCTGTCGCGCGCCTTCTGCACCATGGTGCGCAGGGTGGGGTTCCCCTCGAGGTCGCCCCCGCCCTCACGCGCCGCGACCTCGATCTGGCGGATCAACCGGGCGAAGAGCTTGCCGCGCTTCGCGTCGGCCGCGCCCTTCTTGTGCTTGATCGAATGCCACTTGGAATGACCACTCACCTGTCTCGCTCCCTCACGATGCGATCTGCTGAACGAACTGCTGGTGGACACGGAGGTCCCCCGAGAGCTCGGGGTGGAACGTGCTCGCCCAGACATCTCCCTGGCGCACCAGCACGGGGATGCCCCCGTGCTCGGCCAGCACCTCGACGGCCTCGCCGACCCGCTCGATGACCGGCGCGCGGATGAACACGCCGGGGAACGCCGAGCCGGTGAGGCCGGCGACCGCCAACCCCGTCTCGAACGAGTCGCGCTGGCGGCCGTAGCCGTTGCGGCGCACGGCGACGTCGAGGACGCCGAGCGGCACCTGATCGGGCCGGCCGTCGCGCACCTCCGCCGCGAGCAGGATCAGCCCCGCGCACGTCCCGAACGCGGGCATGCCGTCGCGCAGCCGCTCCACGAGCGGGTCGCGCAGGCCCGAGGTGTCGAGCAGGCGGGTCATCGTGGTGGACTCGCCCCCGGGGAGCACGAGCGCGTCGACGCCGCTCAGGTGGTCGGCGACCCGGACCTCGAGGGTGGAGACGCCCAGCGCCTCGAGCACCTCACGATGCTCGCGGAACGCCCCCTGCAACGCGAGAACGCCGACCTTGGCCATGGCCTGGGGGCCGCCCGTCGGTCCTGCTCACCGCGGCGCTCACCAGCCGCGTTCGGCGAGCTTCACGTCGAGCTTGCCGATCTCCTCGCCGCGCATGGCGTCGCCGAGGTTGCGCGACACCTTGGCCACGATCGTGGCGTCGCGGAAGTGCGTGGTGGCCTCGACGATCGCCTTGGCCCGAAGGGCCGGGTCGTCGCTCTTGAAGATCCCGCTGCCGACGAACACGGACTGCGCCCCGAGCTGCATCACCAGCGCGGCGTCGGCCGGGGTGGCGATCCCGCCCGCGCAGAACAGCGGCACGGGCAGCTCGCCGCGCTCCGCGACCTCTTGGATCAGCGGCAGCGGCGCCTGGAGCTCCTTGGCCCAGCCGAACAGCTCCGCCTCGTCGGCCACGGTGAGCTTGCGGATGTCGCCGAGGATCGAGCGGAGGTGGCGGACCGCCTCCACGATGTTGCCGGTCCCCGCCTCGCCCTTCGAGCGGATGAGCGCCGCACCCTCGCCGATGCGCCGCAGCGCCTCGCCGAGGTTCGTGGCGCCGCACACGAACGGCGCGGTGAACGCCCACTTGTCCACGTGGTACGCCTCGTCGGCCGGGGTGAGCACCTCGGACTCGTCGATGTAGTCGACGCCGAGCGACTCGAGCACCTGCGCCTCGGCGAAGTGGCCGATGCGGCACTTCGCCATCACCGGGACGGTGACGGCAGCCTGGATGGCCTCGATCATCGCGGGGTCGCTCATGCGGGCCACGCCGCCGTCGCGGCGGATGTCGGACGGCACCCGCTCGAGCGCCATCACGGCGACCGCCCCCGCGTCCTCGGCGATGCGGGCCTGGTCGGCGTCGACCACGTCCATGATCACCCCGCCGCGCAGCATCTCGGCGAGGCCCCGCTTCACGCGGGCGGTTCCGGTGGTGCGCGAGTCGGGCGCGTCGGTCATGGGGCCAGTGTACGGCCCGCTCGCGCTCGCTCTCCGACGACTACTTCTTCTTGGCCTTCGTGGTGGTGGTCGTGGGCGGGGGCACCGTGGTGGGGGGCGGGGGCGGCGACGCCACCAGGTCCACCGCGGAGCCGGTCGGAGCCAGCTCCACGTAGGTCTGGCCCGGGGTCAGCTTGATCGGCGCCAGCGACGAGTCGACGAAGATCGTGGGGCTCGCGGCGTCCTGCTTGACCCACCGGCCCCGGATCAGCTTGTTGGCCGAGAACACCCAGGCGTCACCCTGGCCGATCAGCTCGCCTTCGGCCCCGCGGGGGTAGTCGACGAACTGCACGATCACGTTGGTGGGCGCGACCTGCTTGCCCGACATGTCCATGAACGGCGCGGTGGCGTAGGACCGCTTCCAGGTCTTCGTCGCCGGGTCGAAGGTGTAGGTCGGGTCGTACCCGCTGTCGAACCCGACCCGGAACTGGTCGATCCCCTCACCGTTGAACGTCTCGCCATTCGCCAGGTACTGGAACATCGGCTTGGGCGGGACCGGCTCGCCGCCGCGCTCCCAGAGCTTCGCGCTGACGCCGTAGAGGTTGTGGGGGGCGAACCGGCTCGCCTCCCGGAAGAACGCGTCCCCGGCGTTGTTCTCGTCGACCTGCACCGTGGGCGTCTGGCGGATGAGGGCGACGTTGTCGGACGTGCCCCCGGAGAACGCGATCACCCCGCCGAACGGGCTCACGATGTTGGGGTCCATGAACCGCACCGATCGGATGGGGCCGACGTTCGTGGGCGCCGCGGTGTTGAAGAACGCCCAGAACCGGGTGATGCCGCCCTCGACGACCTCCTCGTACACCACGTCGGCGAGGTCGAGGCCCGACTGCGGCCGGGCCTCGGGCGTGTTCTCGATCTTCACGCCGAGCGCGGCGCGCGTCTGGCTCACCCCGGTGGGGTCGGGCAGTCCGGTGAGCGGCGCGGTGGGCACGAAGACGGTGGTCGTGGTGGTGGGCAGCGTGGTGACCGCGGGCTTCTTCGCCGCGCGCTTGTCGCTGCCACCCCCGCCGCACGAGGACAGGCCCACGGCCGCGACCGCGGCCACGACCAGCCCCACCGACCCCACCACGAGCCAACGACGGCGCGTCTGGCGGCGGTGCTCGGCGCGGGCGCGCCGAGCGGACTGCCGCGCGCTCACATGGCCTCGAGGATCGCGATCCGCTCGGCGAGCGGCGGGTGGGTGTCGAACCAGGAGTTCAGCTTCGCTCCCTTGTGTCCCTCTTCACGGTCGAGCGGCGACTCGATCCACATCTGCGCGGTGGCCCGCGTGGCCTGGTGCACGACCGCCTGGTCGTCCTGGAGCTTTCGCAGCGCGGACGTGAGGCCGGGCGGGTAGCGCGTGAGCGAGACCCCGCGCGCGTCGGCGAGCAGCTCGCGCTTGCGGCTCAGGGAGAACTGCATGAGCAGCGCGGCGAAGGGAGCGAGGATGAGCAGCGCCATCGCGGCGAGGGCGATGAGGATGCCGATCGGGCCGGCGTCGGTGTTGTCGCGGCGGCCGCGGCGCATGCCGCCCCACACCATGAACCGCAGCCCGATGTCGGACAGCAGCGTGATGGCACCCACGGCCACGACCGCGACGGTCTGCACGAGGATGTCGTAGTTCTTGATGTGGGAGAGCTCGTGGGCGAGCACGCCCTCGAGCTCGACCCGGTTCATCGTCTGCAGCAGGCCGGTGGTCACCGCGATCGCCGCGTGCTCGGGGTTGCGGCCGGTGGCGAACGCGTTCGGCGCGGGGTCGTCGACGACGTAGAGGCGGGGCTTGGGCAGCCCTGCCGCGATGCACAGGCCCTCGACGAGGTTGTGGTATCGCCGGTACTCGATGCCGTCGGCCGGCTTCGCGCGCGTCGCGGCCAGGGCGACGGAGTCGGACTTGTAGTACGCGAAGAACGCCATGGCGACCGCGATCACGAACGCGAAGATCGCGATGTAGAAGCCGCCGCCGATGAGCACGTCGATCGCGACACCGACCAGCACGATCATCAGCGCGAAGAACGACAGGAGCATGAACGACTTGCGCCGGTTGCGCCCGATCTCCTTGAGGTAGCTGGTGCGATCAGCGGGCGCGATGGCCTCGGGCGCGGTCATGACGGAGGGAACGGGCTCCAGGTCCTAGAACTGAACGCTCGGCGCCGCGCCCGTCTCGGGCTCGGCGTCGAAGAACTCGCGCTTGTCGAAGTTGAACATCCCGGCGAGCAGGTTGCGCGGGAAGGTCTGGATGGCGTTGTTGTACGACAGCACGCTGTCGTTGAAGAACTGCCGCGAGTACGCGATGCGGTCCTCGGTGGCGGTGAGCTCTTCCTGCAGGTTGAGGAAGTTCTGGTTGGCCTTGAGGTCGGGATAGGCCTCGGCCACCGCGAAGAGGCTCTTCAGCGTCCCGGTGAGCACGTTCTCGGCTTCGGCCTGCGCGTGGACGTCGCCGCCCTGCTGCGCGTTGATGGCGTTGGCCCGGGCGGCCGTGACGGCTTCGAGCGTCTCGCGCTCGTGCGCGGCGTAGCCCTTCACCGTCTCGACGAGGTTGGGGATCAGGTCGTAGCGGCGCTTCTGCTGGACCTCGATCTGGGAGGACGCGTTGTCGACCCGGTTCCGTGCCTTGACCAGCCCGTTGTACGAGACGATCAGGAACAGGATCAGCAGGATGACGAGGACGGCGATGACGATCGCGATGATCACGGCGCCGATGGTACCGGGGACGGCGCGCCGTCCCCGGGCATGGGCGCCCGGATTCGGGGGGGTCAGGCGGTCCGGGCCAGCCAGGCGCCGAGGGCGCCCATCCCCCGCTCGAGCACGGTGAGGATGGCCGAGTGCAGCGCGGCGCTCCCGGTGGCGAGCACGTCGAGGCCGTGGTCCCGGCCGGAGCCGATGGCCGGGAAGGGGGCCAGCGCCGACCCGTCGGCCCGGGTGGCCACGCCCCCCGCCTCCTCCAGGATCAGGGCGCCCGCGGCCACGTCGTAGGGGAAGTTGGTGCAGACCGCACCCTCCCCCACCGCGAGGAACGCCGGCTCGAGGGCCGGGAAGGTGTCGAGGGCCCGCCGGCCGACGTCGACGTAGGCGTCGAGCTGACCGTTGGCCACGCGGGTCAGCGCGAACGCGGCCGAGCCGAGCTCGAACGTCCCCCCGCCCATGCTGCAGGCGTCGCTGAGCTCCTCGAGCGCGACCGCCATCGGCAGGCTCGGGCGACCCCGCAGGCCCGCGGTCCAAAACAGCGACCGCAGGTCGGTGTTGGCCGACGGCACGAGCGGGATCGGCACGCCACCGGCGCGCGCCCCGTGCGCCCCGCCGCCGCGCGCGGCCCAGTAGCGGTCGCCGGTCTTGAGCTCGTGCACCACGCCGAACGCGACGTCCCCGAGCGTCGCGTCCTCGCGGGGCGGGGTCACCCCGATCGACACCGCACAGGCCTCGAGACCGGCGGCCGCGGGGCGGGTGCCGTCGACCGGGTCGATCACGAGGAAGTAGCGCGGCTCGCCGAAGAGCACGAGCCCCTGGTCCTCGGAGTAGAAGCCGACGTCGCCCACCGCGCGCAGCTCGCGCGCCACCACGTCCTCGGCGATCTCGTCGATCGCGAGGGTGGCATCGCCGCCGGGCGCGACCGAGACGCGTGCCCGTGCCCCGGGCGTGCCCAGGTGCGGCCGCACGGCGTCGGCCACCACCGCGGCCACGTGCGACGCGACACGGGCGGCCTCGGGGCTCGCGGCGGAGTCGGTCACCGGTGCTGTCGCGACGAGTGGCGGCCCGGGGTGAGGCGAACCGGGCGGGCCATCAGCGTGCCGCCGCGAGCGACGCGGATCGCGTCGTCGTACACCGCCTCGAACCGCTCGGCGAGATGGTCCATCGACAGCTCGACCGCGCGCGCCGCCCCCACCGCCGCCACCTTGGCCCGGACCTCGGCGTCGTCGAGGAGTGCACGCAGCGCGACGCGCAGCGCGTCGGCGTCGCCGGGCGGAACCAGGCGCGCCTCCTCGCCGGTGCAGGCCACGGCCCGGTAGCCGACGAGGTCGGAAGCCACCACCGCGGTGCCCGCGGCCATGGCCTCGAGCAGCACCACGCCGAACGACTCGCCGTCGATCGACGGGAAGCACGCGACGGTGGCACCGCGCAGCCGGCGGGCCTTCTCGAGCTCGGTCACCCGGCCGATCCACTCCACCCCGGGAACGTTGCGGGCACGCAGGGCGTCGGTCTGGGGCCCGGTGCTCGCGACCCACAGGCGGGCCGGCCGGTCGAGCCCGGCGAACGCGTCCAGCAGGACCGAGAGACCCTTGCGGGGCTCGTGGCGGCCGACGAAGAAGATCGACGGCTCGGGGCTCGGCCACGGCTCGGCGGTGGCGAAGTGCTCCACCTCCACGCCGTTGAACAGGATCCGGCACTCCACCCCGAACGCGACCTCCACGTCGCGGCTGGCCTCGGCCGAGACCGACGTGCAGATGGTCAGCCGGTCGACCATGCGCTGCAAGGGGCGCCGCAGCGCGGCGTACCACTTGTTGTACCCGGACGCGTACGACGCGTGGAAGGTGCCGACGAGGGGCAGGTCGGTGCCGACGAGCGCCGCGTGCGTGGGCCCCGGCGTGAGCGGCTCGTGCAGGTGCACGACGTCGGGAGCGAACCCGCGCATCGCTTCGAGCGTGCGCGCCGCGGCGAGGTGGTTGGACGTGATCGGCGCGATCGAGCCGTTGCTCGGGAACCGACGCGTGGGGCCGACCGTCGTGATGCCCGCCTCGGGCGGCGGACCGTCGCACGGCGCGATCACGCGCGTCTCGCAGCCGCGTCGACGCAGCGCGTGCGCGAGGCCGAGCACCTGGCCCTGCACCCCGCCGAAGACCGACAGCGAGTACGGGCAGACGATCGCCACCCGCAAGGGACGAGCGCGCGTCACCGCGCTCACGCGGGGCTCCCGGTGGCCACGACGTCGCTCGGCCAGTTGGGTTGCATGAGCAGCCACTGCTCGGGGGCCTCGCGGATGGCGTCCTCCATGTGGCGCACGATCGCGGTGGTCACCCGCTCGACGTCGGCCCGGAGCCGGCCCTCGCGCACCGCCGGGATCGGGGCCCCGATCCGGGCCACGTGACCGCCGTTCGCGGTGAAGTACGCCGACCCGGGGAGCAACGCGGCACCGGTGCGCAACGCGAGCATCGCGGGACCACCGGGAACGGTGGTCTCCTCGCCGAAGAACTCGACGGCGATCCCACTCCCCGCGATGTCGCGGTCGCTCAACAGGCACACGACGCGATTGGCCGCGAGCGCGCGGGTGACGAGGGTGCCGGAGTCGGAACCGAGCGCGATGACGTCGATCCCGATCTTGCGGCGCGACTCCACGAACCACTCGAACAGCTCGGGGGGCTCGACCGTCTCGGCCACCGCGGCGAGATCCACGCCCCGCGCGGCGAGGTGCGCGCCGGCGAGGTCCCAGTTCCCCAGGTGGGGCAGGGCGAGGATCGCACCCCGACCCTCGGCGAGCGCGGCTTCGAGATGCTCGAAGCCCTCGAGGTCGAGGTTGTCGAGGATCCACTGCGGCGACCGGTCGCGCAGACGGAAGAACTCGTGCCAGTAGCGCGCGTAGTTCGCGAACACCTCGTCGACCGCGCGGTCGAGCTCGCCGCCGTGCAGCCCGCCGGCGGTCACGCGCTGGAGCGTGCGGGCCACCTGCGCGCGACGCGCGGGCCAGGCGACCCGCATCGCGCGCGCCAGACCATCGGCCACCACTCCCCCGACCGCGGGCGGGACCGCCCGCGCGAGCTCAGCGCCGGCCCGGTACGCGAGATAGGCGGCGCGGGCGCGTGCGTCGTCGATCATCGGTCACCCGACCCTCGGGCGGGATGGGGGGCCCGGACGGGGTCCGCCCGCCGGGGGTGCCGCCCGCGTCCGGGGCGGACTCGGCCGCGGCGGCCGCGGCGGTGGCCTGTCGCCACACCATCACGAAGCGGTGCACCGCGGTGATCGCGGTGAGCACCAGCATGATCCACATCATCGGGACGAGGATGTCGAACAGCAGGCCGATCGAGAGGAAGACCATGCGCTCGGCGCGCTCCATCAGCCCGCCCCGCGCCGAGAAGCCGAGCGACTCGGCCCGGGCGCGCTCGTAGGTGATGAGCATCGACAGCGCGAGCACGGCGAGCACGAGCACAGGCAGGTACTCGCCCTCGTCGGCCAGGTACCACGCGACACCGCCGAACAGCAGCGCGTCCGACACGCGGTCGGACACGGAGTCGAAGAACGCGCCCCGCGGACCGGCCTTGCCGCTGTAGCGCGCGACCGAGCCGTCGAGCAGGTCGGGAAGGCCGGTGAGGATGACGCCGAAGAACCCGAGGAGCAGGTGCCCGGTCCCGATCGCGACGGCCGTGGCGGCGGCGATGAGCAGTCCGACGACGGTGAGGCCGTTCGCCGAGATGCCCATGCGGTAGAGCGCCTTGCCCACGGGATCGAGGCCTCGTTCGGCCTTGGCCCGCCAGCGTCCGTCGAGCATGGAGGTCGCGGTCCTTCTGGTCGGTGGGCTGACCCCGGGGAAAAGTCGAGGGTACCCGGTGGTCCGAGTTGTGCCCCCACCTCCCGACCCTAGAATCCGCCCGCCGGAGCCAGGCGGAACCGGCGCCCCGATTGGGAGGTGGCGGCGGATGCCGAACGTGCCGACCGAGAAGATCCGCAACGTCGCCCTGCTGGGCCACGGCGGAGCCGGGAAGACCACGGTGGCGGAGGCCCTGCTCTTCGTCGCCGGCGCCATCTCACGCGTGGGGCGCGTCGAGGACGGCAACACCGTCTGCGACTACGACCCCGAGGAGCACAAACGCCACCTCTCGGTCTCGCTCGCGCTCGCACCGTTCCAGTGGGAGGGCCACAAGGTCAACCTCATCGACACCCCCGGGTACGCCGACTTCGTGGGCGACGTCGCCGCGGCGCTCCACGCCGCCGACCTCGCGATCTTCGTGGTGTCGGCCGTCGAGGGCGTGGAGGTGCAGACCGAGATCGCGTGGCGGATGGCCGACGCCGCGGGGATCCCCCGGGCCGTGTTCGTCAACAAGCTCGACCGCGAGCGGGCGTCGTTCGCCCGGACCCTCGACGACCTGAAGGACAAGTTCGGCGCCGGCATCGCGCCGCTGGAGCTCCCCATCGGCGAGGAGGACGAGTTCCGCGGCGTGGTCGAGCTGCTCACCGACGAGGCCGAGATCTACGACGACGAGAGTGGACGCGCCGTGAGCGCGCCGGTCCCCGACGAGATGGCCACCGAGGAGCACGCGGTCCACGACGCGCTCATCGAGGGGATCGTCGTCGCCGACGACGACCTGACGGAGCGCTACCTCGCCGACGAGCCGCTCGACCTCCACGAGCTCGAGGTCGCGCTGGCCAAGGGCATCGCCGAGGCGACCGTGTTCCCCGTGCTGTGCGGGAGCGCGACCAAGCTCATCGGCATCGACCGCCTCGCCCACTTCGTCACCGAGGAGGGTCCCGCCCCGGCCGTGGGCGACGGCGCCGCGGCCGCGTTCGTGTTCAAGACGATCGTCGACCCGTACATCGGGCGGGTGAACCTGTTCAAGGTGCTCCAGGGCACGGTGAAGACCGACGCCGCCCTCGTGAACGGGCGCACGGTCGCCGAGGAGCGGCTCCACCAGATCACGATGATGCGGGGCAAGGAGCAGACGCCGGTCGGCGAGGTGGTCGCGGGCGACATCGCGGCCGTCGCGAAGCTCCACGACACCACGACCGGCGACATCCTGGGCACGCGCGGCGCCGAGGTGTCCGTCCCCCCGCTCGAGTCGCCCGCTCCGGTGCTGCCCGTCGCGATCCGGGCCAGGGCCAAGGGCGACGAGGACAAGCTCGCGAACGCGCTGCACCGGCTGCAGGACGAAGACCCCGCGATCCGCGTCGAGCGCAACGCCGAGACGCACCAGACCGTGCTGTGGGTCATGGGCGAGACGCACTCGGCGATCACCCTCGAGAAGCTGGAGCGGAAGTTCGGCGCGGCCGTCGACACCGAGGAGGTGCTGGTGGCCTACCGCGAGACGATCACCGCGCCGGCCGAGGCCGAGGGCCGGTACAAGAAGCAGACGGGCGGCCACGGCCAGTTCGGCGTCGCGTCGTTGCGGGTCGAGCCGCTCGAGCGCGGCGGCGGGTTCGAGTTCGTCGACGCGATCGTGGGCGGCGTCATCCCCCGCCAGTTCATCCCCGCAGTGGAGAAGGGCGTGCACGAGGCCATGGAGCACGGCGGGGTGTACGGCTTCCCGGTCGTCGACGTGCGGGTCACCTGCTTCGACGGCAAGCACCACCCGGTGGACTCGTCGGAGATGAGCTTCAAGATGGCCGGCAGCCTCGGGTTCAAGGAGGCGATGGCCCTGGCGTCACCCATCGTGCTCGAGCCCGTGAGCGAGATCGTGGTGACCGCGCCCGAGGCGAACCAGGGCGACCTCATGGGCGACCTCAACGCGAAGCGCGGCCGCATCCAGGGCACCGCCGCGGTGGGCGGCGGCGAGGTGGAGATCGTCGCGACCGTCCCGACCTCCGAGGCGCTGCGCTACTCGATCGACCTGCGCTCGATCACCGGCGGCCGCGGCCGGTTCACGATGTCGCACGCGCACTACGACCCGCTGCCCGCGCACCTCGTCGACAAGGTGGCCGCGCCCAAGGCATGACCTCCCGGGCTCAGGCGGACGGACCGTCCGCGGGGGCGTCGAGCCCGTACTGGGACCAGTCCTCCGGGTTGAGCTCGGTGTACTCGCCGAGGACGGTGCCGTCCACGCCGTCGAGCTCGACGAGCCCGCGCATCGAGGGCGGGTCGTCGGCGCTGAACAGGAGGATGCGCCACGACGGGCGCGAGCGCAGGCCCCGGAAGCCCAGCTGCCCCGACGCGTGCCCGACGGGGAAGCCGACGGTGCGGCTCGCGACCGTGAGCGCCTCCGTCTGGTCGACCCGCAGGTGCCATGCGGCGAGGTAGTGGTAGCCGCCGATGAGGACGAGGAGCACGGCGGCCGCGACCAACCCGGCGTTCCCGGTCAGCGCGGCCACGAGCGCGCACACCACCCCGACGATCAGGTAGAGCGTCCCCGCGATCCGGCGCCGGTGCGTCCCCGGGAACTGGTAGGGCCCGACGTACGCGGTGACGTCGAGGTCGTCGGGGAGGGCGTCGGCGCCCGACCCGGACGCGTCCGCGCCACCGGACTCGTTGGGCTCGGGAGTGGGGCCGTCGCTCACGGGGCGACGGTACCCGTGAGCGAGCGGAGCGAGCGATCCATGGGGACGAGCGAGCGGAGCGAGCGATCCATGGGGACGATCAGCCGTCCCAGACCGCCCGGAGCCGCTCGAGGGTCTCGCCGAGCGACTCGGGGATCACCCGGGTCTCGGCCACCGTGGTCATGAAGTTGGTGTCGGCGTGCCAGCGGGGCAGCACGTGCACGTGCAGGTGGCCGGGGATGCCCGCGCCCCCGGCGGCCCCGAGGTTCATGCCGACGTTCATGCCGTCGGGCCTGTACGCGCGCTTCAGCGCGGCGACGGTCCACTGGGTGAGCGCCATCACCTCGGCGGCCTCGTAGGGGCCGAGGAGCTCGAGGTGACCCTCGTGCCGGTTGGGGACGATCATCACGTGGCCGCCCGTGTACGGGTACGCGTTGAGCACCACGAACGCGTGATCACCGCGCGCGACCACGAACGCCTCGTCGTCGTCGGGCGCCGCCGCGAGCGCGCACATCACGCACTCGACCGGCGGGCGCGCGGGGTCGGTCACGTCGCGCAGGTACTCCGAACGCCAGCCCGCCCACAGCCGCTCGATCGCCACGTCGCGCTCCCCGACCGTCGGCTCAGCGATGCGACGCGAGCTCGGCGTCGAGCTCGGCCACGAAGGTGTCGAGCGGGACCCCGCGCTCGGGCTGCTCGAGTCCGCGCCGGTTGACCCCGACCGTGGCGCCCTCGACATCGTCGTCGCCGACCACCAGCACGTAGGGGACCTTCTCCATCTTCGCCCGACGGACGCGCGCCCCGAGGGTGTCGGTGGTGGCGTCGTGGACCTCGGCCCGCACGCCCGCGCCCTTCAGCCTCGCCGCGACCTCGTCGGCGTAGGCCTCGTGGCGGTCGGCCACCGGGAGCACCGTGACCTGCACCGGCGCGAGCCAGGTGGGGAACGCGCCGGCGTAGTGCTCGAGCAGGATCGCGAAGAACCGCTCGATCGATCCGAACAGCGCGCGGTGGATCATGATCGGCTGGTGGCGCTCGTTGTCGGCGCCGACGTACTCGAGCTCGAAGCGCTGGGGCAGCTGGAAGTCGACCTGGATGGTGGACACCTGCCACGTGCGCCCGATCGCGTCGCGCGCCTGCACCGAGATCTTCGGGCCGTAGAAGGCACCACCGCCCTCGTCGAGCACGAGCTCGAGGCCGGCGCCCTCGGCCACGACCCGCAGCGCCTCGGTGGCCTCGGCCCACTCCTCGTCGGTGCCGACCGCCTTGCCCTCGGGCTTGGTGGACAGCTCGAGGTAGAAGTCGTCGAGGCCGTAGTCGGCGAGGAGCTCGAGCACGAACGCGAGCAGCGAGCGCAGCTCGGCGTGGACCTGCTCCTTCGTGCAGAAGATGTGGGCGTCGTCCTGGGTCAGGCCGCGCACGCGCGTGAGACCGTGCACCACTCCCGAACGCTCGTAGCGGTACACCGTGCCGAACTCGAAGAACCGCAGGGGCAGCTCGCGGTACGAGCGCATCCGGCTGCGGTAGATCAGGATGTGGAACGGGCAGTTCATCGGCTTGAGGTAGTACGTCTCACCGTGCTCGCCGTCCTCGTCGAGGTGCATCGGCGGGAACATGCCGTCGGCGAACCAGTCGAGGTGGCCCGACGTCTCGAACAGGCTCGACTTCGTGATGTGGGGCGAGTTGACGAACGAGTAGCCCGCTTCCTCGTGGCGCCGCCGCGAGTAGTCCTCCATCACCTTGCGGACGAGCGCGCCCTTCGGGTGGAAGACCGCGAGCCCGGACCCGATCTCCTCCGGGAACGAGAAGAGGTCGAGCTCCTGCCCGAGGCGACGGTGGTCACGCCGCTCGGCCTCGGCGAGGCGGTGGAGGTGCTGCTCGAGCGCGTCCTTCGACTCCCACGCGGTGCCGTAGATTCGCTGGAGCTGCGGTCCCTTCTCGTTGCCGCGCCAGTACGCGCCGGCTACCCGCGTGAGCTCGAACGCACCCAGCCGCTTCGTGGAGGGGACGTGCGGACCTCGACACAGGTCGACGAACTCGGAGCCGTCGGCTCGGGGGTTGCGGTAGAGCGAGACGACCGCAACCTCGCCCCCTCCCGTCCCCTCCCCCACCTCCGTCGCGTCGACCTTCTCGATGATGTCGAGCTTGTAGGGCTGCGCGGCGAAGACCTGCTCGCCCGCGGCGCGGTCGACCTCCTCGCGCACGAACGGCTGGTCGGCCGCGACGATCTCGCGCATGCGGGCCTCGATGCGCTCGAGGTCGGCCTCGGCGAAGTGGGCGCCGCCGGGAAGCTCGAAGTCGTAGTAGAAGCCGTCGGCGATCGCCGGGCCGATGGCGTAGCGGGCGCCGGGGAACAGGTCGGTGACCGCCTGGGCCAGCACGTGCGCGGTGGAGTGGCGCAGCACCTCACGCCCGTCGTCGCTCGCGGGGACGACGATGGCGACCTGGGCGTCGCCCGGAAGCGGCCGGTCGAGGTCCCACCACTCGCCGTCGACCCTGGCCGCCAGCGCGTCCTTGGCCAGGCGCCTCCCGATGGACGCGGCGACGTCGGCGGGAGTCGTGCCGGGCTCGACCTCACGCGCGGAACCGTCGGGCAGCGTGATCGTGAAGTGCTCGGCCATGGCAGGAGGGTAGCGAGCGTCCCGTGGCGAATGGCGGTCGAATCGCGAAGCGAGCGGACCGACCCGAAGACAGGAGGGTAGCGAGCGTCCCATGGCGAATGGCCGTCGAATCGCGAAGCGAGCGGACCGACCCGAAGACAGGAGGGCAGCGAGCGTCCCATGGCGAATGGCCGTCGAATCGCGAAG
>JBAZYX010000094.1:0-16438 GCA_041659105.1 Acidimicrobiia bacterium | reverse complement strand
CGTCAGCGGAGGTCGATGCGGAGGGTGAGGATGCCGTCGGAGAAGTCCCAGGTGGCGTCGCCGATCATGGCGAAGTCCATGAAGTCGGCCTGGGCCTGGGCCACGAACTGCGCCCGCTGGGGACCGGCCACAGGTGGCAGCGGACGGTCCTTCACCGCCTCGGCCCGCTCCCGGAACCGCCGGATCATCGCGTCGACATCGAGCTCATCGGCCACGGCCCCACGATAGGACGCGCCGGGCGGCGCCGGGCGGCGCCGGGCCCGATGCGATTCGCGTCACACGACCGTCACATACCGGCAACGGTCGGGACACGGCGCTGCGGTCGCATGGCCTCGTCGCCGGGGGGTCCGGCGCGGGCACCCGGGCTCCGGGGCGCCCGGGAGCCCGCGGGAGGCCCGGTTGGAGACGACGGCGCAGGACCGGTCACCGGTACAGCAGTACCTCGACCGCCTCTACTGGACGCACCGCAGCGTGACGGACGGCGACGTCGCGACGTACATCCCCGAGCTGGGCAAGGCCGACCCCGACTGGTTCGCCATCGCGATCGCCACGGTCGACGGCGAGGTGTACGTCACGGGCGACGCCGAGCTGCCGTTCACGATCCAATCGATCTCGAAGCCGTTCGTGTACGGCATGGCGCTCGAGGACTGCGGGGTCGACACCGTGCTCGAGCGCGTCGGCGTGGAACCGACCGGCGACCCGTTCAACTCGATCGCGGTGGACGAGGAGTCCAACCGCCCGTTCAACCCGATGGTGAACGCGGGCGCGATCGCGACCACCGGCCTCGTGCGCGGCTCGTCGGCCGGCTCGAAGTGGGCCCGCATCGTGTCGGGGTTCGCCGCGTTCACGGGTCATCCCATGACCGTGGACGAAAGCGTCTTCCAGTCCGAGAGCGCGACCGGCGACCGCAACCGGGCCATCGCCTATCTGATGCGCAACTTCGGGATGATCGACGGTGACGTCGACGAGGTGCTCGACCTCTACTTCCGGCAGTGCTCGCTCCTCGTGTCGTGCCGGGATCTGGCCGTCGCCGCCGCAACCCTCGCGGCGGGTGGTCGCAACCCCGTCACCGGTCAGCGCGCGCTCGCCGAGGCCAACGTCCCCAACGTGTTGAGCGTGATGCAGACCTGCGGCATGTACAACTTCGCCGGATCGTGGACCTACGACGTCGGCCTCCCCGCGAAGAGCGGCGTCTCCGGCGGGGTGATCGCCGTGCTCCCCGGGCAGCTCGGCATCGCGGTGTTCTCACCGCCGCTCGATCGTCGCGGCAACAGCGTGCGCGGCGTGGAGGTCTGCCGCCGGATCGTGCGCGACTTCGCGCTCCATCCCTACCGTGCCCAGGTCGTCAGCGACACCTCGGTGGTCGGGCGCAGGTACACCGGGCACTCGGTGCGCTCCACCCGCATCCTCACCACGGATGAGTGCGACGCCATCGACGCGCACGGCCACCGGCTCGAGGTGCTCGAGCTCCAGGGCAGCCTCTACTTCTCCGACACCGAGAAGCTGCTCCGCACGCTCCTCGACGTCCCCCAGGACGTCGAGACCATCATCCTCGAGGGCCACCGCCTCGCCGGCATCGACCCGCCCGCCGTCGTCCTGCTCCACGGCCTGGCCAAGGCGCTCCACCAGGCCGGGCAGACCCTCGTCCTCGCCAACTTCCCGCCGGTCGACGACTCGGGCAAGGCGCTCGTGTTCGACGCCGATCGCTTCCCGGACCTCGACACCGCGCTCGAGTGGTGGGAAGACGGCATCCTCGCCGAGACGCTCGGACCGCGGGACGACCTCGTGCTCCCGCTCGGCGCGCAGGAGCTGCTCCGCGGACTTCCCGACGCCGCCGTGGAGGCCCTCGAATCGGCGACCACCCCGCGAGACCTCCCCGCGAGCACGGTCCTCGCCCGCGAGGGTGAGCCGTCCGACTCCGTGTTCTTCCTGCTGTCAGGCCGGGTGAGCGTGCGGCTGCGCACCGAGAACAACCCGCGCGGGCAGCGCCTCGCGTCCTTCGGCGCCGGGGTCGCGGTGGGCGAGCTGGCCCTGCTGCAGTCCGGCACGCGCTCGGCCGACCTCGTGCTCGACGCGCCGTCCCGGGTTGCCGAGCTGCGCGTCGACGACCTCGACCCGCTCGACGGGAAGCACCCGGGCCTGAAGGCCACCGTCTACGCCAACCTCGCGCACTCGCTCTCCGATCGGCTGCGTCGTGCGAACGGCCGCATCCGGGCACTGGAGCAGTGACTGCTGGCCGGGACCGGGGCAGTAGCAGTCACACGGCCCTCCCAGCAGTCACTGCGACCGACGTGCTGGAGCAGTGACTGCTGGCCGGGACCGGGGCAGCAGCAGTCACACGGCCCTCCCAGCAGTCACTGCGACCGACGTGCTGGAGCAGTGACTGCGACCGACGTGCTGGAGCAGTGACTGCTGGCCGGGACCGGGGCAGTAGCAGTCACACGGCCCTCCCAGCAGTCACTGCGACCGACGTGCTGGAGCAGTGACTGCGACCGACGTGCTGGAGCAGTAGCCGTCAAGCCGAGCGTGCGACGAGCGCGCGGGCCCGGCCGCTGAGATCCTCGCGGATCTCGACCTCGACGAAGCCCGCAGACCGCGCGGCGCCGGACGCGGCCGCGGCCTGGTGCGGCGCGAGCTCGAGCACGAGCGCGCCACCGGGCTCCAGCCACGCCGGCGCCTCCGCGATCAGGTGCTCGACGTGCTCGAGACCGGTCTCGCCGCTGACGAGCGCGCCATACGGCTCGTGCGCACCGACCTCCGGCGGGAGCGCCGGGTGCTCCACGGCCGAGACATAAGGCGGGTTGCTCACCACGAGCCGCAGCTCGCCCCGCAGCTCGATCGGCAGCGCGTCGAACCAGTCCCCCGCGAGCAGGCGCACGCGGGTGGCCGCGGTCCCGATGCTCGCGAGGTTCGCGCGCGCCACCGCGAGCGCGGCTTCGTCGACGTCGGTGGCCCAGACCGCGGCGTCGGGGAGCTCGGACGCCAGCGCCAGCGCGATCGCACCCGACCCGGTGCCGAGGTCGGCGACCGCGAACTCGGTGATGCCGGCGCCCCACGGATCCGTCCCACCGACGCGCGCGCCGCGCCGCACGAGCTCGTCGATCGCGGCCTGCACGACCGTCTCGGTCTCCGGACGCGGGATCAGGACTCGCCGGTCGACCATGAGGTCGAGCCCCCGGAAGGACCAGCTGCCGAGCACGTACTGGAGCGGCTCACCGGCGGCCCGGCGGGTGATCATCGCCTCCACCTGGTGCCGGGCGAGCGAGGGCACCGGCTCGTCACCCTCCACCAGCAGCTCGGCGTCGGAGAGGCCCGAGGCCTCGAGGACGATCCAGCGCGCCTCCACGGCCGCGGTGTCGCCCGCGGTGTCGACGAGCCGCTCCTCCACTTCGACGCGCAGGACGCGCCAGGAGACGGCGTCGGGATCGCTACTGGCTGTCATCGCCGAGCTGCCGGCTCCGCTCGTCGGCCGCGAGCGCGTCGACGATCTCGTCGAGCTGCTCTCCCCCACCGAGCACCTGCTCGAGCGCATGGAGCGTCACGCCGACCCGGTGATCGGTGACGCGGTTCTCCTTGTAGTTGTACGTGCGGATCTTCTCGGAGCGCCCGCCGCTCTTCACCTGGCTGCGCCGGGCCGAGGCGAGCTCGGCCTCCTGGCGCTCGCGCTCCACCTGGAGCAGCCGCGACCGCAGGATCCGCAGCGCCTTCTCCTTGTTCTGGAGCTGGCTCTTCTCGTCCTGGCACGTGACCACGAGCCCCGTGGGCTTGTGGGTGATCCGCACCGCGGAGTCGGTGGTGTTGACCGACTGCCCACCCGGGCCGCTCGATCGGTACACGTCGATCTCGAGGTCGTTGGGGTCGACCTCGACGTCGACCGCTTCGGCCTCGGGCAGCACGGCGACGGTCGCCGCGCTCGTGTGGATCCGGCCCTGGCTCTCGGTCGCGGGCACCCGTTGCACGCGGTGGACCCCGGCCTCGTACTTCAGCCGCGCCCACGCGTCGTCGCCCTTCACGACCACCGTGATCTCGCGGAACCCACCCATGTCGGACGGCTGGCTCGACAGCGTCTCGACCTTCCAGGCGTGGCGACGCGCGTACGCGTCGTACATGCGGAGGAGGTCCCCGGCCCAGAGGTTGGCCTCGTCGCCGCCCTCGGCGCCGCGGATCTCCACGATCACGTTCTTGCCGTCGTCGGGGTCGCGCGGGACGAGCAGCTCCCGCAGCTCGGCCTCGAGGGCCCCGAGCGCAGCCTCCTTGTCGGCGATCTCGGTCCGCAGGTACTCGCGCATCTCGGGGTCGCTCTCGCCCTCGAGCATCTCGCGCGCCTCCCGGAGGTCGCCGGTGGCGGCCTCGTAGGCGACGTACGCGTCGACGATCGGCTTGAGCTCGGCGTGGCGCCGACCCGCGTCGCGCGAGGCCGCACGGTCACCCGACGCGTAGATGTCGGGCAGCCGTGCCTCGAGCTCGTCGAGCTCAAGCACCAGCTCGGCGAGGTGTTCGAACATGCGTTCAAGGTACCGGCCCCCCTCCCCCGAACCGTTTTGGCGTCACTCGTGCCGCTGTCAGCGGCACGAGTGACGCCAAAACGTGAGGTGGTGGTCGGTCAGGCGAAGACCGGCTGCGGCGCGAAGCCCTGGCCGAGGATCGGCTCGGGGTCGGCCCCCAGCCAGCCGAGCGCGGTTGCGTAGAGGGTCCGGAAGTCGACCGCGAACGGGAGGTTGCCGCGGGCGTCGAGGTTCGCGAGCGACGTCGGCTCCCCATAGCGACCGCCTTTCACCGTCGCCCCGACGACGAAGTGCGCGGCAGCGTTGCCGTGGTCGGTCCCGCTGCCGTTCTCCTGCGCGCGCCGGCCGAACTCGGACGCCGTGATCACCAGGACCTTGTCGGCCACCCCCGCCGTCTCGACCGCGGTGAGGAGCCGGTCGAGCCCGGCGTCGAGGTCGGCGAGGAGCGCCGGGCGCCGCTGGACATGTCCCTGGTGGGTGTCGTAGTCGCCGAGGTTGGTGAGGTACACCACCTTCGGCGGCTGCTTCGCCGTCACGAGCCGCGCGGCCACGTCGAAGGCCTGCTCGGCAGTGCCCCCGCCGTTGTACGCCCGGGTGTCGAGTCCGGAGTCGTCGGTCGAGTCGCCGGTCCCGAGCGCGCGCGTCAGCTCGGCGCGGGCGTCGTCGGTGAGCGCGATCGCCTGGCGGACCTGGCCCTCGAGCTCGCGCCGGTCGGCGTGCCGGTCGCCGAAGCGCGCCCACGCGTCCAGCAGGTCGCCCGACCCGCCGAGCCACGCCGGCGGGCGGGGCCGCAGACCCGCGGCATCGCTGATGCTCGTGGCGAACGAACGGGCGCCGAGCAGCGCGGGCGACGGGCGCGGGCCGATCACCACTCCCGCGAGGGGGTCGTCGTAGCCGACCGTGCGGTCGAGGTAGCGGCCGAGCCACCCGGTCGTGCCGGCCGCGCCGGGCTGCGCCGTCCACCAGTTCGCGAGCGACGCGAAGTGCGACAAGTCGTTGTCGGGGTAGCCGACGCCCTCGACGACGGCGACCTGCCCGGCCCGGTACCGGTCGGCCAGCTTCGCCAGGCTCGGGTGCAGGCCCACCGACCCGTCGAGGTCGATCGGCGCGTCCACCGCGAGCGTCGGGCGGAGCCGGCGGTACGCGGGGTCGGCGTAGGGCACGACGGTGTCGAGCGTGTCGTTGCCACCCGCGAGCTCGACGATCACGACCGTGCGGCCCTTCGCCCCCGCGGCCTTCGCGCCGGGGGACGCGGCGCCGGCGGCGAGCGGGCGGCCCCACACGTCGAGCGAGTAGCCCGCGACCACGGCGCTCGCGACCGCGCCCACGCCGGCGAGGAACCGGCGGCGGCTGTAGTCCGGCTCGTCGAACCGGTACCTGCTCATGTGACCGCGAACTCCGGCGAGGACACGACGAGCGCGAGCCGCCGGGTCGGGTCGGGCTCCCGCTTCACCACCGCGCGGGTGCGGTCGCTCACGTCGGGGAGGGCGAAGCGGGCGAAGAGCTCGTCGACGGCGGCGGGCACCGGCGGCGCGCTCGGGTAGACGGCGAGGAGGTCGAACGCGTGGACCATCTGGTGCGGGCCGAGCAGCGCGTTCCCCTTCGGGAAGCCGGCGACGTTCGGCGGCACGAAGGGCACGTAGTCGAGCGTGCGGAGCGCGTCGCCCAGGCCGGCGCGCCCGCCCGCGGCACCGGCCCGCGGCCCGACCCGGCCCACCGCGACGGTCTCGGGCGGCACAGCCTGGACGAGCCCCACCAGCTTCTCGAGCGGCGACCGGGCCTTGGCCCCCACGGCGTCGTCGGCGAGGAACGCCGGCTCGGCGATGATCGCCGAGACGAGCGGCATGATCTCGTATCCACCTTCGCGGAAGGCCTTCCCCAGCCGCCGGACCGTCTTCTCCGACGGCGGCGCCCCGACCAGCTCCAGGTACAGCTTCGCGGCGACGCGGTTGCCGGTGGCCTCCTGCGCGAGCAGCACGTCG
Organism: Acidimicrobiia bacterium; assembly: GCA_041659105.1. GTDB lineage: Bacteria > Actinomycetota > Acidimicrobiia > IMCC26256 > PALSA-555 > CAIUKV01. The sequence continues at coordinate 9,951 of JBAZYX010000094.1, read as the reverse complement.
AGCGCGCCGTCCATGTCGAGGCTCGCGGTCGTGCCGAGCAGCGTCTTCGATCCCGGGTCGAAGCGCGACGCCACGAACGTCGACGTCCACGGGGCGTTGGTGAGCACCCGGGCCGCGGGCCGGCCGGGAACGTTGACCACCCACCCGGTGAACGAGCGCGACGCCTCGACCACGTCCTGCTCCGTGTAGTTGCCGCGCCCGAGGGTGAAGAGCTCCATGACTTCGCGGCCGAAGTTCTCGTTGCGCTCGCGCGCGGTGTTGGTCACGCCGTCGAGGTAGACGAGCATCGCCGGGTCCCGGCTGATCGCCTTGAGCATCGTCGCGAAGTTGCCCGTGGCGTGCTCACGGACGAGCAGGTGCTGCTGCCACATGAGGTACGGCACCCGCACCTTCTGCAGCCCGGTCGCGAAGTGGTCGTGCCAGAACCACACGAGCCGCTCCTCGACGAGTCGCGGACTCTGGCGCATCCGGTCGATCCACCACGCGATCGGCTCGGCGATCGTGGCGACGTCCCGGCCGGCGTCGTAGTCGGCCGGGACCGCCATCGGGGGCGGCGTGGCGGCGGCCCCGGTGAGGTCGAGCGCCCGTTCGATCGCCGCGTCGGGGTCCGCGGTCTCGGCGACCAGGTCCGGCTGCGGGCCCATCGAGAGTCGCCGGTACACGTGGGCGACGCGCGCCCGGCGCCGGTCTTGTGAGCTCATGCCCGCCAGCGTGACGGACCCGTGTGAGGGGAGTGTGAAGGACCCGGGAAGATCCGTCGAGCAGCGCTCAGCTGCTCCCGCACTCGGGTGCGGTGACGGAGTTCGCCGGGAGCGGCGAACTCGGGCAGATGGACCGGAACTTGTTCCCGTCGTAGCTGCCGTCGTGGGCGACCGCGAAGATGATGGTCACGCCCGCGGCCGCCGTGATCGTGGTACCGCCCGCGTAGCTCACCCGCGATGCGCAGCTCGGGTCCGACGCGATCGCGGCGCCGTCGGCGCAGACCGCGGTGCCCGAACACGTGTTGGTGTACTGCACGCCGTTGCAGAGGTACGTGAACGTGCTGTCGCCGCTCGTGGTGTTCCCCGCGCACACGCTGGACAAGTGATTGAACTTGGCCGCGTACGTGTTGCCGCCGTAGGTGTAGACGACGGTGATGTAGGAGCACGGGTAGCCGTCGGTCGGCGACAGCGCGCCGGCCGGGCTCGCGAGGGATCCGACGATCATCGGGGCCGTCCAGGCGACGCCGCCGGCAATCGCGCCGCGGCGGATCAACTCACGCCTCGTCAGTCCGTTCGGGGCGTGTCGCGCACCCACTGCCTGCTCCCCGCGTCGACCGTCGCAACGCGCGACGGAGTTCCTCGGCGGATTGGCCGGTCTCACCACTCGCTCGCCCCGGTCCCAGGTGACCGCGTGTTTCACGGACCGGGGGTCAACGCTTCCAATCGCCCACTGTGCCTTTCGGCCACTCTTGGTGACCGAAGGACTTCCTCCAGTCACGCAGCGTAGTACGCCCAGGCCCAGCGGACAACGCGGCCGTTCCCCGGGGCCGCGGGAGCGCGTCGTTAGCATCGCCGCGTGGCCAGTGCGTCGACCGACCCAACGGCAATCGACGAGCACAGCATCGTTCGGCCCAGCCGCACGACCGGCACGATCGAGGTCGACGGGAACGTCGTGGTCGTGGACGAATCGGCCGGCCGCGCGCACGCGCTCAACGAGACGGGGTCCCTTGTCTGGCAGTGCCTCGACGGCACCGGGGCGCTCGGAGATCTCGTCGACGACCTCGCCACCGAGTTCGCCGGATCGCGCGACGCGATCGGGGTGGACGTGGTGGACCTGGTGCGGAGCTTCGGCGCGCTGGGCCTGCTCGACGGGGTGGGTCCGGACGCCGCCGCCCTCCCGCCCGAGATCCAGCGCGCAACCGCCGGCGAGTGCGCGCCCGACGACGAGCCAGGCCCGGACGCATCGTTCGACGATCGCTACCTCGCCGCCCCGCCCAACGGCTGACTGGACAACGGCTTCCGCCTCGGGCAGGCGGTGACGGACGTGTACGAGATCGGCGGTCGCCGGTTGGGCGTGCGCTGGAGCCAACCGGGTCTCGCCAATTCGCTCGCGCGTCTCGCCCGCGCCTATGCGGGCCCCGGCGACGCGCCGCCCAACCTCTCGGTCGTCGTTGGCGGTTCGCGCGGCCGTGCCAAGGACAAGCACCACCTCTACGTCCAGGGCCGCCACCTCAGCGCGACCGCCGACGACGGTCGGCTGCTCCGCAGCGTGATCCGCGCCGCGTCTGCCCTCGTCGCCACCCCCACGACCGAGCAGCTCCGCCTCGACGCGCTCCCGGTCGTCGCGCCCGATGGGTCGGTGGTGATCGTGGACCACGGGCTGGACCACGAGCTGCGCGCGATCCAGCGCCGGATCGAACAGCGTGGGTACCGCGTCCTCGACTGTGCGGCGGTCGCGCTCGATCCGAGCGCCGGCCAGGTCGTCCTGCCCGACGCCCGCGCCGCGTTCGACCTGGACGCGCAGGCGTTCACCGAGCGATTCCCGACCGGGGCCGCCGACGACGACCTCGGCGCGCTGCAGGCGCCGATCGCCGGCATCGTGTACGCCTGTCACCAGGCGCCGGCCTCGCGCGCGGCGGAGGTGGCGTTCCTGGGCGCGCTGGCGCGAACCCAGCAGGGAACCCTGCGCACAGAGGACGTCGCCCGGTTCCCCGAGCTCACCGACCGGACGCCGGCCGTCCCCTACGTCTTCACCGATCCGCCGGCCCTCATCGACCTGGTGACGGCCCGTCGGTAGGCGTCACGACGAACAGCAGAACTTCAGGTAGACGTAGTTGATGTCGTCCTCGGGCGTGGTGTCGACGAGCCCGTCGGCGAACGCCAGGATCCACGCGGTGCTCCCGCCCTCGGTGTAACACCCCTGCACGTTGCCGCCGATCGGCCCGGACGCACACGAGCTCGAGGCCTCCTTCCAGATGGTCCCCGGATCACCCGGCTCGTACCGACCGCCGATCTGCCAGCTGGTCGCGCTCGTGAAGTAGCACCCGCTCGCGAGCGTCACCTTCCTGTACGCGACGTTGCCACCCAGGCTGGCGTTGAAGAAGTACTCGGTCGAGATGCCGATCGGCATCTTCGCGGTCATGCCGACGGTCCGCGCCATGGTCGTGTTGGTGGAGGGTGAGCAACCCGTCGGACGGCTGCAGCTCCCCGCCCAGTAGGCGTCGTTGGCCGGGAACGTGTACCCACTCCCGTTCTCGAAGCAGAACGGCTCGCAGGTCACCGACGGACCGGGCCCGATCTTCACGGCGTACTTGGTGCACGGTCCCGGCGTGAGCGCACCCGCCGGGCTGGCGAGGCTGCCGACGATCATGGGGGTCGCCCAGGCCACGGTGCCGGCGACCGCCGCCTTCTTGATCAGGTCACGTCGTGAGACGCAGCCGCAGTTCTCGTCCGGGTTGTGCATCGGCCCCGCTCCACGGTGTGAGCACGTCGCCCAGTGCGACGGCATGACTCCTGCGGAGTGGCCGGTCTCACCCACTGGCTCGCCCCGGGGCTCGGGTGACCGATCTGCTGCCCCGGAGGTCACTGCCTCCGCCCGCCGTGCCCGGCCCCCGGTGGTCGTGGATGACCACAGTTGGTGACCGAGCCCCATTGAACACCACCCGGGGTGGTCAATGCCAGTCAGCCTGTAACGAATCACCCATCGACAGCGTTGTGCCCGAAACGGCGACCGGGAGCGACGAGCGGCTCGACCGGGTCCTCGCCGCCCAGTTGGCGTGGTCGGGGGACGGGATCAGGCGGTGCCGAACGCCGGGCGGGGGCCCGGCGCCGGAGCCGGGCGGGTGGCCCGGGCGTCGACCTCGGCGAGCTGCTCGGCGGTGAGCACGGCCCGCAGCGACGCGACCGCGACCTCCACCTGGTCGAGCATGGGCTCGCGGGTGGTGAGGCGCTGCAGCGTGAGTCCCGGCTTCATCGCGATCCGGACCCAGCGCCACTGCATGTGGCGGGCCGAGAACCGGATGACCTCGTAGGCGAGGCCGGCGACGAGCGGGATCAGGATGATCCGCGAAGCGATGAGCCAGGGCAACGACGGCCGGCCCACGAACGAGTAGACGACGATGGTGGTGGCCATCACCGTCAACAGGAAGTTGGTGCCGCAACGCACGTGCTCGGTGCTGAACCGCTGCGCCGACTCGGCGGTCACCTCGACGTCGTTCTCGTACGCCGCGATCGCCTTGTGCCCGGCGCCGTGGTACATGTACACGCGCTTGATGTCCTTCACCATCCCGATGAGGACCAGGTAGCCGAGGAAGATCGCGAGCCGGATTCCCCCCTCGAGCAGGTGGAACGCGAAGCCCTCGACGCCGAAGTAGTCGGCCACGCCCTTGTTCACGAATGCCGGGATCAGGATGAAGATCGCGGTGAACAGGATCAGAGCGATCCCCATGGTGACGCCCATCGCCTTCGAGGAGATGCGCTCCTCCTCGGGGATCTGGCGGTCGGCCGACCACGACAGCGCCTTGAACCCCAGCGACATCGACTCGGCCAGCCCCATGACGCCGCGCAGGATCGGGATCTTGGACCAGCGCTCGGCCCAGGTGGGGGCCTCGTGCGTGACGATCTCGATCTCGCCCTCGGGGGTCCGCACCGCGACCGCCCAGGAGCGGGCGCCGCGCATCATGACCCCTTCCATGACGGCCTGGCCGCCCATGTAGCGGGGCTCGGTACCGGCGGGCATGACGCCTACTTCTTCGCCGCGCCCTGCGACTTGGCGTAGCGGCGGTTGAAGCGATCGACCCGGCCACCGGTGTCGACCAGCTTCTGCTTGCCCGTGTAGAAGGGGTGACACTCCGAGCAGAGCTCGACGCGCAGCTCCGAGACCGTGGAGCGGGTCTCGAAGACGTTGCCGCACGAGCAGCGCACCTCGCAGGTGTCGTACTGGGGATGGATGTCGGTCTTCATGATCTCCACAGTCTAGAAGCCGGAACGGCTGCGCCGGACCGGGGGGTGGACGGGACGCGCGGAGCGACCATCGGGCCCCGCTGGTGACCGGTCAGGCGCCCGGGGCGGGCGCCTTGGCGATCTCCGAGAGGAACTGCTCGTTGGTCTGAGTGGTCCGGAGCTTCTCGGTGAGCAGCTCCAGCCCCGCACCCCCCTCCAACGCGTTGAGGACCCGCCGCAACTTCCACACCTGGTTGAGCTGGCCCCGGGTGTACAGGAGCTCCTCGTGGCGGGTGCTCGAGGCCTCGACGTCGATCGCCGGGTAGATCCGACGCTCGGCCAGGCGCCGGTCGAGGCGCAGCTCCATGTTGCCAGTGCCCTTGAACTCCTCGAAGATCACCTCGTCCATCTTCGAGCCGGTCTCGACGAGCGCGGTCGCGATGATCGTGAGCGACCCGCCCTCCTCGACGTTGCGGGCGGCGCCGAAGAACCGCTTGGGCGGGTACAGCGCCGTGGAGTCGACACCGCCCGAGAGGATCCGGCCCGAGGCCGGGGCCACGAGGTTGTAGGCCCGGGCGAGGCGGGTGATGCCGTCGAGCACGACCACGACGTCCTTGCCCATCTCCACGAGGCGCTTCGCCCGCTCGATGGTCAGCTCGGCCACCTGGGTGTGCTCTTCGGACGGGCGGTCGAAGGTGCTCGCGACCACCTCGCCCCGCAGCACGTGGCGGCGCATGTCGGTGACCTCTTCGGGCCGCTCGTCGACGAGGAGCACCATCAGGTGCACCTCGGGGTTGTTGCGCTCGATGGAGAAGACGATCTGCTTGAGGATCGTGGTCTTGCCCGCCTTGGGGGGCGACACGATCAGGCCACGCTGGCCCTTCCCGATCGGCGAGAGCAGGTCGATGATCCGGCCGGTGATCTCCATCGGGTTGTCGAGGAGCTCGAGCCGGAGCTTCTCGTCGGGGAACAGCGGGGTGAGATCCTCGAACCGGGGCCGCTGGCGCGCCTCGTCGGAGCCGAGCCCGTTGACGGTGTCGACGCGCAGCAACGCGGGGTACTTCTCGTTGCTCGCCTGCGGACGCGACGCGCCCTCGACGAAGTCGCCCTTGCGCAGCGCGAAGCGGCGCACCTGCGACGCCGAGACGTAGACGTCGCGGGGTCCGGCGAGGAAGCCCGTGGTGCGCAGGAAGCCGTAGCCCTCGTCGCGCAGCTCGAGCAGGCCCTGGACCTCCACCGGCTCGCCCGACGGCTCGAGTCCGGGGCGCGGGTCGCCCTCGAACGCACCCTGGCGGTTGCGTCCACGCCCGCGTCGCCGGCGCCGAGAGCTGCTGTCGCCGAAGGTGTTGCGGTCGTCGTCGTGCTCGAAGGGCACGACCTCGGGGCCCTCGTGGCCACCCGCGGCCGGCGCGTGCGAGGCGGTGCGGTCGTCGCGCTCGTCGTCGTCCTCGTCGCCGTCGTGGGCCTCGGCCGCCGCGGGCTCGCGGACCGGCTCGGGCGTCACGGGCTCGGCCGCGGCGGCACCCCGCGCGGCACGGCGCGGGCGCGGCGCGATCTCGGGCTCGGGTTCGACGTGCTCGCCGATCGCCTCCTCCTCGGCGGCCAGCGCCGCGATCGACGCGGCCTCGGCCTCCGGCGTGCGCGCCGAACGAACGGTGCGCGTCTTGCGGGTGGGTGCCTCGGCGCCGCCGTTTCCGGCGTCCGACCCGCCGGACGCGGCGTCGAGGATCGCGTTGACGAGATCAGCCTTGCGCATGCGGGTGGGTGCCTTGACGCCGACCGCGCTCGCGATCGCGTGCAGCTCCTCGCGGTCCTTGCCTTCGAGCATCGAACGATCGAGCTCAGTGGTGCTCATCAACTGCTCCTGATCGGAGGTTGCCGTCACGGGTACGTCGGTGACGACGGATTCGGGCGATGCCAAGAACCGGGACCCGCTGCCGGATGATCCGGTACCGGGAATCGGGCGCACGCACGGACGGCGAAGGAGACACCGGAAAGCGAGCGGGCCGGCCCCGAGACGGGACCCGGGATGCCGCACGGAGGCGGCGGATCGCAGGAGTGTAGTGCCCCGCCCGGAAGCGGACCCAAACCCTCGGGCGGACGCGCAACGGCACGGCGCCGTCGCGGCGGGCGGCCTCAGGCGACGAGCCGGGCCATCAGGTCGTGGGCCACCACCACGGGGCGGCCCGCGACCGCCGCCTCCGTGTACGCACCGCCCGGGCCGTCCACCGTCGAGTCGAAGAGGAGGTACGGCACGGGGTCGGAGGTGTGCGTCATCAGCGCGCACGGCGTCGCGTGGTCGGGCATCAGCAGCACGCGGTAGGCCTCGCCGTCGAGCGCGCGCACGAGCGGACCGATGATCTCGGCGTCCCAGCGCTCGAGCTGCGCGACCTTCTCGGCGACCGCGTTCTGGTGGCCGGCTTCGTCGGTGGCCTCGACGTGGAGTAGGAAGAAGTCGCGGTCGGCGAGGGACGCGAGGCACGCTTCGAGCTGCGCGGCGTAGTCGTTGTCGAAGCCCGCGGTGGCGCCGGGGACGTCGACGACGTCGATTCCCGTGAGCACGCCGAGGCCGCGCACCAGGTCGACCGCGGAGCTGAGCCTCCCCTCGACGCCGTAGCGGTCCGCGAAGCGCGGCACCACCGGCGCCACGCCCTGGCCCCAGAGCCAGATCTGCGTCGCCACGGAGTCGACCGCCCGGGCGGCCTCGAGGACCACGGGCTTGGACGCGTCCATCAGCCCGAGGACCTTGGCCGCCGCCGGGCCCGTCGGCATCACGGCGGGCCGGCCGGTGAGGTCGTGCGGGGGCACGCAGTCGGCGTCGGCCCAGTCGGCCGGGGCGACGCAGAGGTGCCGGTACTCGACGCCGGGGTGGAAGTGGATGCCGTTGCGGCCGGCGCCGAGCGCCGCGTCCAGCGCGGCGACGATCGGCCGGCTCTGCGCACTGGTGATGTGCCCTGCGGCGAAGTCGACCATCGTGCCGGCGTCGTCGACCGTCACCAGGTTGCAGCGGTAGGCCACCTCGTCGGCGCCGAGCGGGATCCCCATCGCCGCGGCTTCGATCGGCGCACGGCCCGTGTGGTACTCGGCGGGGTCGTACCCGAGGATGGCCATGTTGCCGACGTCGCTCCCGGGCGGCAGCCCGTCGGGGATCACCGCCGCGCGGCCGACCTCGGACTTCGCCGCCATCGCGGCGAGGTTGGGCATCGCCGCGGCCTCGAGCGGCGTGCGCCCGTCGAGCTGCGCGTTCGGCTCGTCGGCACAGCCATCGGGCACCAGCACCACGTACTTCACGCCATCCATGCTACGCGGCCGACCCCGAGGCCGGCCGCGCCGAACCGCCGACCACCGGCTTCTACCCTCGCCCCGTGCATGCGCCACGCCGACTCCGCGCGCTCGCGCTCGTCACGGTGAGCGCGCTCGCCGTCCTGGGCGCATCGGTCGGCGCGGACGCGGCATCCGGCGTGACGCGCGACGCGCGGGCGGGGACCCGGCCCGCGGTCGCGCTGGAACCGGTGTCCGACGTCGAGGGCGCGACCGCGATGACGACCCGGGCCGGGGATCCCGCCCTGTACGTCGCGCTCCAGCGTGGTCTCGTCGTGGCGCTGCGCCCGAACCACCACCCCGAGACCGTGCTCGACCTCACCGGGCTCACCCGCACCGGAGGCGAGCAGGGGTTCCTCGGGCTCGTCTTCTCACCTGACGGCAAGCACCTCTCCGTGCACTACAGCGGCCGGGCCACGGGCGAGACCGTGGTCGAGGAGTACGGCTTCGCCGACGGCGCGATCGACCCCACGACGCGGCGCGTCCTGCTGACCGTCCCCCAGCCGCAGGCCAACCACAACGGCGGGCAGCTCGCCTTCGGCCCCGACGGGTACCTCTACCTCGGGCTCGGGGACGGCGGGAACCGCGACGACACCGGGCCCGGCCACGTGCCGGGGGGCAACGCCCAGAGCCTCCAGACGCTGCTGGGCAAGGTGATCCGGATCGACCCCCGACCCTCCGGCGGGCTGGCGTACACCGTGCCCGCCGACAACCCGTTCGCCGGCGGCGGCCGGTCCGAGATCTACGTCTACGGGTTGCGCAACCCGTGGCGGTTCTCGTTCGACCGCAAGACCGGTGACCTGTGGATCGCCGACGTCGGTCAGGACCAGTACGAGGAGGTCACCCGCCTCGCCCCCGGCGACGCGGCCGGGGCCAACCTCGGCTGGAACCGGTTCGAGGCGACCCACCCGTACCGCGACGGACCGACCAGCGACGTCGTGATGCCCCAGATCGAGACGAGCCACGACGACGGCAACTGCTCGATCACCGGTGGCTACGTGTACCGGGGCAGGAAGATCCCCGCGCTGCGCGGCTGGTACCTCTACAGCGACTACTGCAACAGCACGATCCTCGCGGCGAAGATCGACGCCGCGGGCAAGGTGCGCACCCGCGAGCTCGGCCTCGACCTGTCACAGGTCTCGTCGTTCGGCGAGGACCGCAGCGGCGAGCTCTACGTCCTGTCCCAGGACCGGGGCGTGTTCCGCATCGTCGGGGCCTGACCGCCCGCTCCCCCGACCGGTCAGTCCATCCACGCGGCCCGGGCCGCACCGTCGGGATCGTGGTCGAGGCGCGCGGGCGCGGCGAAGCAGAGCGTCGGGCGCGTCGAGGGATCGTGACGCGGCCACGCCGGGAGGCCGGGGTGCGACGGGTCGCCCGACGCGGCGAAGGCGAGCCAGGCGGCCCGCAGCTGCGTGCTGAGCTCCTCGGCGCGCGCGTCGGCGCCCACGGCTTCGCCCCATCCGTCGCGGTCGAAGGTGCCGAACGTGAACGGCAGGTCGACCGCGTGCGCGGCGCCGATCCCGGGCGCCTCCCATTCGAAGCGGTACACGAAGGCCGTGCCGCCCCGCGCGGCATGCGCGTCGGCGACCCGGAGTGAGGGAACGCGGAGCACGGAGTCGGTGCGGGCCGCCTCCCAGATCTCGGCGCCCGAGCGAGCGCGTCCGTCCGACCGATACGCCGCGAGGATGCGTTGGGGATCCGCGCCGTC
>JBAZYX010000093.1:4945-16519 GCA_041659105.1 Acidimicrobiia bacterium | reverse complement strand
GGGCGCGAGCACGCCGAGCACGTGGTCGGACGCGAGCGGCGTGGCGTCGAGCAGCGCGCGCACCGCCGCCTCCGTCGGCGCGAAGAGCGGGAGGCCGTCGCCGAAGCCCTGGGCCAACGAGTAGTCGTAGAACGCGCGGGGGTCGGCTGGGACCTCCAGCCGGTCGCTGCGCAGGTCGGCCGTGGTCATGCGGTGGCTCCGAGCTGCTCGAGCAGCCGCGGGTAGAACTCGCGCGCGATCTCGCGGCACTCGTCTTCCGGACGGGTCTCGAGCGGGTAGGGCAGGATCAGCTGGCGCAGGCTCGCGTGGCCCTTGAGCGCAGCGATGCGGGACGCGATGGTGATGAACTCCTCGGTGATCACGACGACGGCCGGCTTCCCCAGCTCTTCGACGAGGACGGTGTCGTGGACACTCCACGACGTGCACGAGCCTCAGTTGCCGAGGCCGACGACCCCGATGTCGATCAGGCGGGACCACTCGTCGAGGTCGGCCCGGGTGACCTCGGCCTCGGGGCCGACCCGCTCCCCCGCCCAGAGGATCTTGGGGATCGCGCCGTCGGCGGTGAGCATCTGCTCCCACTCGTCGACGACGGCGATGTAGGAGCGCCACGCGGTGTCGAGCCGCAGCCCCACGACCTTGCCGGCGATCGGACCGCCGACCGAGAACGTCTCGGTCTCCGGGTCGCGCGGCGGGACCACCCGGGGGTCGAGGATCGTGATCGTCGCGGTGGTCTCAGCTGTCTCGGGCACCGGCGTGCTCCTTTCCGGCGGCGACGGCCACGGCAGCCTCGTCGAACGTCCGGTAGACCGGCAGGCCGGCCGTGATGGCCGCGTTCCGCACCGCGTCGGCGTCGGAGCCGGGCGCCACGTCGAGGTTGCGAGTGACCAGCACCACGCGGGACGCAGGGTATCTCGCGCCGCCGACCGCCGCGCCGACCGACTCGATCAGCTCGCACAGCGGCGCCGTCCCCCCGGTGCCGTACCCGTAGTACGCCTGCACGTTCACGTGGAGGAGGACGTCCGGATAGGGCTGGTCCGGGAGGACCGCGTCGAGGACCGGCTCGAACACGTCGACGGGCGCGGCCGGACCCACCCCGATCTCGACGGGGTTGGCCACGCTGGTGCCGGCGCCGTACCCGAGGGCCCGGAGCCGCTCGACCCCGAGTCCGGCCACCGGGTGCACCCGCAGCCCGGCCCGGTCGCACGCGTCGGTGGCGAGGACGCAGGCCCCACCCCCGACCCCGATCACGAGCACGTCGGGACCGCCCGGCGCGGGGTGGTCGGCGTAGCGCTGGGCGAACACGAGCACGCCGAGGAAGTCCTCGAGCCGCTCGACGACGGTCGCGTGCGTGGCCGCCGTGATCGCGTGCCACGTCCGGCGGTCGCCCGTGAGCGCGCCCGTGTGCGACACCGCGGCCGCCGAGCCCTGCCTGCTCAGGCCCCCGGCCAACACGACCACCGGCTTGCCCCGTCGGTGCGCGTCCCGGAGCGCGGCCACGAACCGCTCGCCGTCGCGCGGGCCCTCGAGGTAGGCGCCGATGACGCGGGTCGCGTCGTCGGCCACGAGGTGCTCGAGCACCTCGGCCGGCGACACGTCGATCGCGTTGCCGACGGACACGAGCTTCGCGAAGCGCAGGCCGAGGGTCGCCCCCACCTTCACGATGTCGCCGGCGAGGCCGCCGCTCTGGCTGACCACGCTCACGACGCCGGCCTCGGCGGGCACGTCGAGCTGGAAGGTCTGGCGTCCCGCGGGTGCGTAGACCCCGATGCAGTTGGGCCCGACGACCCGCAGGTTCGCGGCGCGGGCGGCGGCGAGGAGCGCGCGTTGGTGGTCGGCGCCGTCGGGCCCGGCCTCGGCGAAGCCGCCGCTGATCACGTGCACGATGCGCGCGTGCCCTGCCGCGGCGCGGACGAGGTCGGGGCACGCCGCCGCCGGCACCGCGGCGAGGAGGTAGTCGACCCCTCCGGGGACGTCGGCGGCGGACGGGTACGCGGGCACACCGTCGACCTCGGTGGCGGTCGGGTGGATCACGGCCAGACCGTCGGTCCAGCCGAAGGCGCGGTACGCGGCGATCGCCCGGTTGCCGAAGCCGGGACGGCTGGTGGACACGCCCGCCACCGCGATCGTGCGGGGCGCGAACAGCGCGTCGAAGTCGGCGGGCGATGGGACCGTGCTCGCGGCGGGCCGGTCGCCGTCCAGCACGACGCGCGCGTCGACCACCCTCACGCCGTCGGGACGCGCGATCACCGGATTGCAGTCGAGCTCCGCGAACCCCGGACCGAGACCTTCGATCAGGCCTCCGTCTCCCGCGATCGCGAGCAGCAGGTGGACGAGCGCGTCGCGGTCGACGGGCGCCGCGTTGCGCGCACCGCGCAGCGCCGGCGCGGCGCGGAACCCGTCGAGCAGCGCCTCGGCGTCGGCGCGGGCGAGGGGCGCGAGGCGCACGGCCACGTCGTCGAGCAGCTCGGCCAGCGTGCCGCCGAGCCCGACCGCCACGGTGACGCCGTACGGGCCGCGGGCTGCCCCCACGATCAGCTCGATCCCCGGTGGCGACTGCTCCTCGACCAGGAACCCGTCGGGCTCGAGCCCGTGCGTCGCAAGGGTCGCGACCATTCTCGCCATCGCGTCCACCAGGTCGTCGTGGGTGAGACCGAGTCGCACCGCACCGACGTCGGTCTTGTGCACGATCCCGGCGCCGAACGCCTTGCACACGAGCGGCGCGCGCAGATCGCCGGCCGCCGCGGCGTCACCGTCGCGCCCGACGACGACGCCCCGCGGGATCGGCACGCCCGCGCCCGCGAGGGCCGCCTTCGCCTGGACCTCGGAGTAGACGATCACGGCAGACGCGTGAACACCCGACGCGCGGTGCCGCCGACGAGCGCGTCGCGCGTCTCGGCCGCGAGGTCGAGCTCGGCGATCTGCGCGCACGCGTGCCGGTGCCCGACCGTCGGGAAGTTGGTGGCGAAGATCGTCTTCGCGCGGCCGGGCCCGCGCACGAAGTCGAGCACGGCCGGCGCCCAGTACTTCGGCGGGTACGCGGCGGTTCCCAGGAACACGTTGGGGAACTTCAGGGCCATCGCGACGGCTTCATCGACCCACGGCCAGCCGGTGTGCGAGAGCACGAAGCGCAGATCGCGGAAGTAGATCGCGGGGCGGTCGACGCCGATGGGGCGGCCGCACTCGCTCGGCATCAGCCCGCCCGACGTCCCCGCCTGCATCATCACCGGTACGTCGGCGTCGGCCGCGAGCGCGTAGTACGGGTAGAAGTCGGCGTGGTCGAACGGGCGGTCCCACGAGTGGACGTGGTTGTAGAGGCCGACGACCCAGTCGTGGTCGAGTGCCTCGGCGGCGCGGCGCACGCCGGCCATGCCGAGGCCGGCGTCGAGGCACCAGTGCGCGGCGAACCGGCCCGGGTGCGCGTCGACGAGCGCGGCGACGTCGTCGAGCCGGAACGACAGGGACGAGAAGTCGAACGCGCCGGGGTGGTCCTGAGGGTCGGCCGCGACGAGGACGATCGTGGCGATGCCGAGCTCGTCCATGCGGGCGACGAGCGCGTCGGGCTCGGTGAACGCGTCGTCGGGGTCGCGCCGCACCTTCACCGGGACCCCCTGCGCGGCGATGGCGGCGTCCCACACGTCGGCGTATCGCGCCAGGAACGCGTTGCAGAGCGTGTCGACCATGCCCGGACCCGTCATGCGCGCCCGACCCTACTGGAGAGGCGTTGCTCACCGTCGCGAGGCGCGGGTGAGCGACGCATCGACCGTCGAGGCGTCGCTGACCGTCGCGCGACGACACGGGATAGCGTCCCGGCGTGCTCGGACCCGACGATCTCGTCATCACCGGCTCGTCGCTCGGCAACCCGCCGCTGGAGCTCCTGACCGAGGCCGCCGTGGCCGGCGGGTTCGCCGGAGTCTCGCTGTGGCCGATCCACTCGTACGCCCCGGCGCGCGCCGAGGGGCGGACGCCGACCGAGATCGCGGCCCGGATCGCCGACGCCGGCCTCGTCGTCCACGAGGTCGATGCGCTCGTCGCCTGGGTCGGTCCGGGCGACCCGGGGTCGCCGTACTTCGAGGAGTCGCCCGAGCTCCTGCTTTTCGAGGCGGCCGACGCCCTCGGCGCCCGGTTCGTCAACGTGCTGCTCACCGGCGACCCGACGGCGTCGCTCGGCGACTGCGCCGCGGTGTTCGCACGGGTGTGCGACCGCAGCGCGGAGCACGGGTTGACCGCAACGCTCGAGTTCTCGCCCCGGCGCCTGGTGCCCGACCTCGCCGCCGCGTGTGCCGTGGTGCGCGACGCCGGACGTGCCAATGCGGGCGTCACCCTCGACACCTGGCACCACCACTGGGGCGGGGCGGGAGCCGCGGAGGTGCTCGCCGCGCCGCCGGGCGCGATCCGGGCGGTCCAGTGCAACGACGCGCCGGCCGAGGAGCCCGACGACCTCGCCTGGGCGACCCGCTACCACCGGCTCGTCCCCGGCGACGGGGCGATCGACCTGCCCGGGATCGTCCGCGCGCTGCGGGACATCGGCTGCGACGCGCCGCTCACCGTCGAGGTGTTCAACGACGACCTGCTCGCCGAGCACGGGCCGATCGGCGCGGCCCGCGCGCTCGGCGACGCGATGCGCGTGATCGCAGCCGCCGCGCGACGGTGAACGACGCCTCGTGCGTCGAGGCGCTGCTGACCGTCGCCCAGCGACGGTGAGCGACGCCTCATAGGAGGAGGACCGGGTTGACGGTGCAACCGGTGGCGCCGGGGATGCGCAGCGGCGCCACCACCAGGAGGCCGGTGGCCCTGCCCGCGCCGGCGAGCGCGGCGCGGGCGGCGGCGAAGTCGCAGTTGTCGATCAGGACCAGGCCGATCGCCCAGATCAGCATGTGGACCGCGCCCGGCGGCTGCGACGAGTGGCCCGAGTCGAGGAAGTCCCAGCCCACGATCGACGCGCCGTGGTCGGCGATCCACTCGGCCGCGCCGATCCCCGCGCCCGGAGGCGGCGGGTCGCCCACCATCGACGCGTAGACGTTCCCCGCGGCCTCCCAGCGGTCGCGGCCCATGCAGAGCAGCAGCGCGTCGCCCGGCGCGAACGTCACGCCCGACGCCGCGAGCGCGGCGTCGATGTCGGCGCCCGTCACCGGCTCGTTCGGGTCGACCCACTCGGTGCCGCGCACCCGGGGGATGTCGGCGAACACGGCGCGCGTCACCATGCCCGCGTCGACCAGATCTGCGATCGACGGGCCGGCGGGGTCGTCGACCGCCCACCCGCCGTACCAGGTGCGGTTGCGACCCATGTGGTTGAGCGCGTCGACGTGGGTGCCGTGCAGCCCGTGGCAGTCGATCTCGACGTGGTCGCTCGCCATCACGACCGGGTCGGCGAGCTCCTCGACGTGCACCTCCATCGAGAACCCGGCCTTGCCGCCGGTGGTCGCCGGGTCGGGCGGGAGGGTCCGGGCGAGGCTCACCGGCGCGCCGCTGGTGAGGCTCGCGATGCCCCGGGCCCGGGCCGCGTCGTCGACGAGGTTCATCGTGCCGGCCCGGTCGCGCGGGCCGAACGGCTGCCGTGCGTGCAGGGTCTCGAGCCATTCGCGGAAGTCGGTGACGGCCATCGGGGTCTCCTAAGCGGTGGCGGGGGCGGTGAAGGCGCCGACGAGGAAGTCGACGAGGCGCGCGGCGAGGGGGTCGTCGGCGCCGGGGGCTCGCAGGGCGATCCAGGCGTGGACGGGGCCGTCGGGCTGGCCGATCACCCGGTTGACCATGTCCTTGGCCAGGGCGAGGCGCAGCTCGCGCACGTCGGGCGGGAGGTGGGGCGTCACCCGGGTGAGCGCGACCTCGAAGCGCCCGGTGTACGGCTCGAACGCCTCGATCACCAGCGGCATCAGCCCCGGGTTCGCGAGCACGGCGGCGAGGAACCCGATGTGGAACTGGCCGCCGCCCTCGACGTCCTCCGCCATCTCGGCGGTGGGGACCACGAACGCGGCGATCACCTCGCGCAGGGTCGGCTCGGGCGTGGCCTCGATCCGGTCGAGCCAGGCGGCCCGCCGCGCCCCCACCTCGGCCGCGCGCCAGTCGAGGATCGCCGCGACCAGCCCGGCCTTCGAGCCGAAGTGGTAGTGGATCGACGCCGAGTTCGCGTCGGCCTCGTTGGTGATGTCGCGGATCGACACCGCGTCGATCCCCCGCTCCGCGAACTGCCGCTCCGCCGCGCGCATGAGACGCTCGCGCGTCGCCGCACCCGCCGGGGAGTCGGCCCGCGTCTCCGTCGAGGTCACACGCGTTCCCGGTGCGCGGCCTGCGCCGCAGCGGCCAGGGGCTCCGCCTCCGCGAGCGCGGTGTCGAGCGCCCCCTGGTCGAGCCCACCGACGAGGTCGGACCCGCCGGCGAGCGGCAGCATCACCGGCAACCGGGTGCGGATGCACCCGAGCGCCCAGGTGAGCATCTCGCCGTGCGCGGCGACGTCGTAGTCGACCACCTGGTTCACCACCTCACCCCCCGGGGCCACCTTGTGCACGTAGTGGTAGTGCGGCTCGCCGTCGAACACGTCGAAGCGCAGGTACTCGTGCCCGTCGTCGGTGCCCGACACGTGCAGGGAGACGCCCTCGTCGGCGAACCCGCCCTCGGGCGACTTCTCGAGCAGCTCGGCGAGCTGGTCGGGGTCGTCGCCGTAGAGCTCGAGCAACGCATCGGGCGTGACGTCGCGGTACTCGACCCCGATGGTCACCACGCCGGCCGGGATCCAGCGCGTGTGCGTGGCGTCGGGCGGCTGTGGGGCGATGCTGTACACCTTGCCGATCGGTCGGGGCTCGGCCATTCGAACCTCCTCCATGGGTCGCTCGCTACCTCTCGTCGCGGAAGCGCTTGGGCTTGGGGGACGTGTGCAGCTCGGTATCGTCGTCGAGGGCGCCGGGGACCACGACCCGGCAGTGGATCTTCACGC
The DNA here is from genome assembly GCA_041659105.1 of Acidimicrobiia bacterium. GTDB lineage: Bacteria > Actinomycetota > Acidimicrobiia > IMCC26256 > PALSA-555 > CAIUKV01. The sequence goes on along the minus strand of JBAZYX010000093.1, from coordinate 9,591 downwards.
CGAAGCGCTGCTGGAGCACGCGTTCGAGCTCGTCGCGCAGGCCCTCGTGGCCGGCCGGGTCCGTCGTGCTCACCACCGCGATCTCCATCTCGTCACGGTTGCCGTCGCGCCAGACCCGCACGAAGTAGTCGGGCTCCACGCCGTCGACGGCGCACGCAACCTCGCCCACACCCTCGGGCCACAGGTTGATGCCGCGCAGCTTCACCATGTTGTCGCCACGCCCGGAGAACGGGCCCATGCGCCGCAGCCAGGAGCCGCAGGCACACTGCTCGCGCGGGTACAGCCACGACAGGTCCATGATGTTGTACCGGAACTGCGGGGACCCGGTCTTGTACAGCTCGGTGATCACGATTGCGCCGAGCTCGCCGTCGGGCAGCTCCTCCCCGGTCTCGGGGTCGACGATCTGCACGACGAACGCGTCCTCGAAGATGTGCAGGCCGTCGTGCGCCGGGCACTCGACCGACACCCACTGCACCTCGTGGAACCCGTACGACCGGAAGTACTCCACGCCGAACGTGTCCGCGATCACGTCGGGGTCGCCGATGTTGGGCAGCGCGCGCAGCTTCAGGTCGACCTTCGGGTCGTAGCCCATCGCCCTCGCCGCGTCGGCGATCCGGAGCAGGTAGTCGCCGGTGGTGCAGATGGCGGACGCGCCGTACTCGATCGCGAGCTCCACCTGGCGCTCGGTGCTGGTGACGTTCCCCGTGCTCGTGGTGAGCACCACGCAGTTGAGCCAGCGGTGCAGCGCCTCGTCGAACGCGAACGCGCCGTTGTGCAGCCCGTACGCCCACGAGTTGAGGACGACGTCGCCGGGGCGGATCCCCTGCCGGTACAGCGCCCGCGCGGTGAGCAGTGCGCCGACCTCGCGGTCCCACTGCGTGTAGAAGGTCGGACGCGACTTGCCCGTGGTCCCACCGGACATGAACGCGCGCAACGGCTCGCGCGTCGCGTCGGCCGGCAGCACGCCTTGGTAGTCGCCGTACGGCGGGTGGGCGTCGATGCTCTTGCGGATGTCGTCGACGGTGTAGGCCGGGAACCGCCACAGGTCGGCGACGGTCCGAACGTCGTCGGGTCCGACCCCGGCCGCGGCCCACCGGTCCCGGAAGAACGGGACCGACGCGGCGCGCCGGGCGCGGTCCTGGAGGCGCGCGAGCTGGGTGGCCGTGATCACGTCGGGATCGGCGAAGTACGCGGTGTCGAAGTACTCGGGCGCGGGCACGTACTCGCTGGTCAGCCGCGCGTAGTCGACCGCTTCCCACGGCCGGACGATCTCGCTCACTCCGTCACCCTCCACGTCAGCAACGTCACGGCATCCCCGTCCTCGTCTGCACGCACGTCCTCGAACCCCGCCACCACGGGCATCCCCATGGCAAGGCCGGTCCCGTCGGGCGCGCCGGCCCAGCCTCCCGGGAGCAGCAGGTCGTCCTGCTCCGCCAGCCGCACCAGCAGCACCGTGGACGGCAGCGGGAACGCGCCGCCGAACCCGTGGCGGTTCACCACCCAGCTGGCCACGGTGCCCCGGCCCGACGCCGGCTCGAACGCCCAGTCGAGTGACCCGCAGCGGCCGCAGATCGCGCGGGGCGGCCAGCGCCAGGTGTCGCACTCGGCGCAGCGGGGCAGCACGAGCTCGTGGCCGGCGAGCGCGGCCCACCACTCGGCGGAGTCCCGCTCCACGAACGGCCGCGGCCGCACCTCGCTCACGAATCCCTCCGCAGCAGCAGCGCCGACGTGGTGCCGGCCACGTACCCGGGCTGCCCCGTCACCAGGGCCACCTGGGCTCCCGGGGTCTGGCGGTCGCCGGCGTCGCCCCGGAGCTGGTCGACCGCCTCGGCCACGTGGTTCAGCCCGTGGACGTAGCCCTCCGACAGGTGGCCGCCGTGGGTGTTCACCGGCATCTGTCCGCCGGCCGCGGTCACGCCGTCGGCCACCAGCCCGGCGGCCTCCCCCTTGGGGGCGAAGCCGTAGTCCTCGAGCTGGAGCAGCACCAGCGGGGTGAACGCGTCGTACAGCTCGGCGACGTCGACGTCGGCCGGGCCCAGCCCGGCGGTGTCGTAGAGACGGGGCGCGAGGTCGGCCGCCGCGGTCGTGGTGAGGTCACCCCGGCCGTTGGAGAACAGCGTGTGCCCGCCGCCGCACGCGGCGCCTGCGATCACCACGGGCGGACGCGCCAGGTCGCGCGCCCGCTCGGCCCTCGTGACCACCACCGCGACGGCCGCGTCGGTCTCGAGGCAGCAGTCGAACAGGCGGAAGGGCTCGACGATCATGCGCGACTCGAGGTAGTCGTCCATCGTCAACGGGGTGCGCATCACCGCGCGCTCGTTGCGCACGGCGAACGCCCGCTGTGCGATCGCGACGCGGCCGAGGTCCTCGGGGAGCACGCCGTACGCGTCGAGGTAGGCCCGGGTGTACATCGCGAACTGCTGCGGCGGCGTGGCGAACCAGTACGGCGCCTGGTACTGGAACTCGAGCGTGTCGGGCGCGGCGCGGCCGGTGCCGCCCATACGGAACTCCGAGCGCGCGTTCACCGACCGCCACACCACGATGCAGTCGGCGACGCCCGCGGCGACCGCGATCGCCGCCGAACCGACGGCCCACGCCGACTGGCTGCCGCCGCCGAAGAGGTCGAGGTGGTAGCGCAGGTCGCGGATGCCGAGGCTCTGCGCGACCAGGGTGGCCTGCACGGAGTCGCCGACGCGGTGGCACGCGACGCCGTCGACGTCGGCGACCGTGAGCCCGGCGTCGTCGAGCGCGGCCCGGATCGCACGCAGGGCGAGCGTGAGCGTGCTCACCCCCGAGTCGCGCGAGTACTCGGTGCGCCCCACACCCGCGATCGCGGCCCGGTCCCGCATGAAGCTGGTCATGACGCGGAGGCCCTCACGAGAGATCGATCCACGCGGTCTTGATGCGAGTGTTCTCGAGGACGCTCTCCCAGCCGGAGTCCTTGCCGTAGCCGGAGTCGCCGAACCCGCCGAAGGGCAGTGCCCAGTGGATGCGGCGGTACGCGTTCACCCACACCGACCCGGCGTCGAGGTCGCGCACCATGCGGTGGGCACGCTTGAGGTCGTTGGTCCACACCCCGGCGGCGAGGCCGTAGGCGGTGTCGTTCGCGAGGGCCAGGGCCTCCTCGTCCGACGAGAACGGCATCACCACCGCGACCGGGCCGAACACCTCCTCCCGGCAGATGCGCAGGTCGTTGCCCGGCACCCGGAACATCGTGGGCTCGACCCAGTACCCGCCCGCGAGCGCCGAGCCCGCGGGGAACAGCGCGTCGCCGCCGACCCGCCCGCCGAACAGCAGCTCCGCGCCGTCGGCCGGGGCACCCTCCACGAACCCCCGCACCCGGTCGAGCTGCTCGGCCGACACGACCGGGCCCATGTCGGTGCTGGTCGACTTCGGGTCTCCGAACCGCAGCGCCCCCGCGATCCCCCGCACGCGCTCGACCACCGAGTCCAGCACCGACTCGTGCACGAGGATGCGCGACCCGGCCACGCAGGTCTGCCCCGCCCCGCCCGTGAAGACCGCCGCGGTGCTCACGCCCGCGGCCGCGGCGTCGAGGTCGGCGTCGGCGAACACGACGTTGGCCGACTTCCCGCCCAGCTCGAAGTGCAGCGGCCGGATCCGGTCGGCCCCGCGGGCGTTGATCACCCGCGCGGTGTCGGTGGACCCGGTGAAGGTGAGGCGGCCGACCCCGGGGTGGCGCACGAGCGCGTCGCCCGCGGCTTCGCCCAGCCCGGCCACCACGTTGATCACGCCGGGCGGGAGCCCGGCCTGCGTGACCATCGACGCCCACATGAGCACCGAGCACGCGGCCTGCTCCGCCGCCTTCACTACGACCGTGTTGCCGGCGGCGAGCGCGGCACCGACCTTCGCCGACATGAGCGACAGCGGCGCGTTCCACGGGATGACCACGCCCACCACGCCGTACGGCTCGCGTCGGGTGAAGTTGAAGCTGGCGCTCCCGACCTGCACGGTGTCGCCGCCGAGCTTGTCGGCCGCGCCGGCGAAGTAGTGGAACATCTGCGCGCACGCAGGCAGGTCGCCCATCTGCGTCTCGCGGATCACGCGCCCGTTGTCACGCGTCTCGATGCCGGCCAAGGTGACCGCGGCCCCGGCGGTCACTTCGGCGATCGTGCGGAGCACCGCGGCACGGTCGAGCGCGGGGCGCCCCCACCACGCGGGGAACGCGCGCGTCGCAGCGGCGACCGCGGCGTCGACGTCAGCGGCGCTGCTCGCGGGGATCCGAGCCCACACCTCGCCGGTGGACGGATCGACGCTGTCGAGCCACTCCCCCGACGCCGCCGGCCGCTCCTCACCGTCGATCAGCTGCCGGAACTCGGCGACGCTCATCTCGATCGGCTCACTGGAACAGCTGGCCGGCGTTGACGTCGAGGGTGGCCCCGGTGATGCCCGACGAGAGGTCGGACGCGAAGAACAGCACGGCGTTCGCGACCTCCTCCTCCGTCGCGACCCTGCGCAGCGCCATCTTCTCGACGTGCTGCGCGAGCTTCTGCTCGTAGGTCAGCCCCTCGGCCCTCGCGGTGAGCCGGATCCACTCCTCCAGCACCGGGCTCGAGATGAGTCCGGGTGCCACCGAGTTCACCCGGATCCCCGACGGGCCGAGCTCGTCGGCGAGGGCCCAGCCCAGC
>JBAZYX010000093.1:0-4935 GCA_041659105.1 Acidimicrobiia bacterium | reverse complement strand
GCCGGTGCGCGGCCGCCTTCCACGCCGCGTAGTCGCTGCGCCCCGCGTACGCGAGGCGACTCGACATCGACGTGAGGTTCACGATCGCGCCCTTCCCCGCGTCCACCATGTACGGCCCGACGAACCGGCACGCGAGCAACGTGCCGTATGCGGCGACGTCCACGCAGTGCCGCCAGAAGTCCATGTACTCGTCGTCCATCTCCAGCACGTTCTTGCGGTGCGTGGGCGGGAACGCCGCGTTCACGAGCACGTCGATGCGGCCGAACTCGGCGTGCGCGCGGTCGGCGAGCACCCGCACCTGGTCGCGGTCGACCACGTTCGTCGGGACCGGGAGCGCCCGGCGCCCCGCCGACTCCACCTCGAGGGCGATGGCCTCGACGGTGGCCGCGGTGCGCGCCGCGAGCACGACGTGCGCGCCCTCCTCGGCACTGCGCAGCGCCAGCGTGCGGCCCAGGCCGGGCCCGGCGCCGACGATGACGACGACACGATCCTCGAGCAGCATCGTCGCCTCAGATCCCGTAGATGCGTTCGGCGTTGCCCGCCAGCACCTTGTGGCGGTCGGCGTCGGCCATGCCCGCGGTGAGCCGCGCGATGTGGTCCTGCGACTGCGGCCACAGGCACACGCTGTGGGGGTAGTCGGTGGAGAACATCGAGCAGTCGGCGAGCTCGGGGGCGAAGCCGTGGGCGATCATGCGGAAGCCGAGATCGTCGTCGAGCACGGTCACGAACAGGTTCACGCCGAGGCACTCGCTCGGCCGCCGGTCGATCCGCACGCCTCCGGTGGCCCGGTAGAAGGGGTTGTCGAAGCACTGGTCCATCGTCTGGGCCCAGAACGGCAGCCAGGAGCAGTTCACCTCGGCGCCCACGATGCGCAGGTCGGGGAACCGCTCGAACACGCCGCCGTAGGTCATGTAGGTGAACGGCTTCGCCGCGGAGAAGAACCGGTAGACGGTGCCGCTCACCGTGACCTGCTGGTTGACGAGCTCGTCCCAGTCGGCCTCCGCCGGGCGGCCCCCGAAGGTGCGGTGGAAGCCGAGCGACAGGCCGAGGTCGACCGCCGCGGCGTAGAGGGGGTCGTAGTACGGGTCGTGGTACGGCCGCACCGGGTTGCCCGGGATGAACGCGCCCCGCGCCCCCTTGGCCGCCACCCGCGCCAGCTCTGCGACCGCGACGTCGGCGCCGTCGTCGACCGGCAGCATCGGCAGGCCCACGATGCGCGACGGTGCCGCGGCCTGGAAGTCGTCGAGCAGCCAGTCGTTGTACGAGCGCATGCACGCGAGCGCGAGCTCGCGGTCGGGCTCGATGTAGGTGAAGATCGCGTTCGCCGGGTACACCACGCTCACGTCGATGCCGTCGAGGTCCATGTCGGCCGCGTGAGCCGTTCCGTCGTAGTTGCCCGGCAGGATCTCGTCGTAGCGCAGGCCGCTCACCTTGCCGTCGGTGCGGCCGGCCATCGCCTCCACGCCGAGGGTGCGCTTCGGCGGCGTGCCGTCGAAGCTCCAGCCCTCCCCCCCGTCGGGCCCCGTCATCACCTTCGGCGTCCGGTCGCGCAGGTGCGCGGGCACGCGGTCGAACACGTGGGGCGGCTCGGTGATGTGGCAGTCGGCCGAGATGACCCGCGTCATCGCGCCACCGATCCTGCCGGCGCTTCCTCCTTGATGGGTCGCTCGCTTGCGCTCGCTTCCCTGAACTCAGTCGGCAGGTAGTCGTCGGGGAACCGGTAGAGGTCCACCGCGTTGTCCCACAGGATCTTCTGCTTCGACGCGTCGGAGATCTGGTCGGGCAGCAGGTCGAGGAAGTGGTCGGTGGCGTGCGGGTACTTCGAGTCGGGGTGCGGGAAGTCGGTCTCGAACACGATGTGGTCGTCGCCGAGCCAGCGGATCACGTCGGCGACGAACGGGTCCTCGCACTCGGTCGATATCCAGCAGTTCCGCCGGAAGTACTCCGTCGCGTTCATGGTGAGGTCGGGGAACTCCTGCGCGCCGGCGAGCTCGAGGTGCTCGTCGATGCGGTGCAACCACGACGGCAGCCAGCCGCAGCCGGCCTCCATGTACGCGCCGCGCAGGCGAGGGAACCGCTCGTACACGCCGTTGACGATCATCGACAGGCACGCGTGCTGGGCCTCGTGGCTGTGCACGACGGTGTGCCACTCGGTGAAGGTGAAGAACCGGTCCGACCCCGCGGTCGGCGCGTTGAGGCCCATGAACTCGTGGGTGGCGAACGCGCAGTCGAGGTCTTGGAGCAGCTCGTAGACCGGGTCGTAGTAGCGGTCGCCCAGGTTCCGGTGGTTGAACTGGTTCGGCCGGGTCCAGAAGCAGCGGATGCCGAGGTGGTCGTACGCGTACTGGATCTCCTCCACCGCGCGCCCGACGTCGTTGAGCGGGATCGGGCCCGACGTCATCACCGTGCCGCCCGACACCTCGCGCATCTCCTGGCCCCAGCGGTTGTACGCCCGGGCCATCGCGGCTTGGAGCTCGGGGTCGATGCCGTCGAGCCACATGTCGTACTCGGGTCCGTAGATGACCATCACGTCGACGCCCTCGATCTCGAGCGCCTTGGCCACGCGGTCGCCGGTGAAGCCCTCGAGCACCATGTCGCCGTACTGGGCGACCATGTCCTCGGTGGTCCAGTTGATGGCCTTCTGGAAGTTGCCGTAGATGCTGGTGGGGTGCTGCGACCAGCGGCCGTCCACCGTGACCGGGTTGTAGTGGTCGAACCCGGGGGGCGCCTTGCGGCCGATGCGGTCGCGGTACCGCTCGTCGAGGAACCGCGACCAGATGTCGGCCGGATAGATCACGTGCGCGTCCGCGTCGAAGACCTTGAACCCGCGCTTCATCAGACACTCCCCCTCCACCATGGCGCCGCTCGCTCCGCGACCCGTGGCGAGATTCTCGTTCAAACAATCGTTTCAGTCAACTGTGTGAAGGTCGCTCGCTCCGCTGCTCCCGTCGCTGCGCTCCGTGCGCCTTCGGTACGGTGCCGACATGCAGGCGATCGTGGTGCACGACCCGGCCGAAGGGCACCGGCTGGAAGCGGTGGAGATCGACGAGCCCCGGGCCGGCGAGGTCCTCGTGCGGATCGCGGCCTCGGGGGTGTGCGGGTCCGACCTCCACGTCCTCCACGGCCGGGCCACCGTGGCCACGTTCCCGCTCGTGCTCGGGCACGAGGGCGCCGGCGTGGTCGAGGCGGTCGGGCCCGGGGTCGACGGCGTGCGAGCCGGCGACCACGTGGTGATCGCGCTCTACGGCCCGTGCGGCCACTGCGCCCACTGCCGCACCGGCGACATCGTGCACTGCAACGGTGCCGAGCGCACGGCCGGCATGTTCGGGAAGATGGCCGACGGGTCCACCCGCGTGCACCAGGGCGCCACCGCGCTGCACCCGTTCGTGGGCGTCGGGTCGCTCGCGGAGTACACCGTCGTGCGCGCCGCGCAGACGGTGGTGGTGCCGCCCGAGATCCCACTCGACGTCATCGCGCTCGCCGGCTGCGGGGTGACCACCGGGCTCGGCGCGGTGTTCAACACCGCGCGCGTCGCGCCCGGCGATCGCGTCGCGGTGGTGGGTTGCGGTGGCGTAGGGCTGAACGTCATCCAGGGCGCACGACTCGCGGGCGCGTCCACGATCGTGGCCGTCGATCCCCTCCCCGCCAAGCTCGACCTCGCGTCCGATCTCGGCGCGACCCACTGCGTCGACGCGAGCGCGGGCCCCATGCGCGACGCCGTGCACGCAATCGTCCCCGGCGGCGTGGACGTCGCGTTCGAGGTGGTCGGAAACCCCGAGCTCGTGGCCGCGACCTTCGAGCTGACCCGGCCGGGCGGGCTGTGCGTGATGGTGGGATCGCCGGGCCCGGGCAGCACGATCCCGATCAGCGGCACGTCGCTGTTCATGGAACGTCGCCTCGCCGGGTGCGTGGGCGGGAGCAACGTGCCCGCACGCGACATCCCCCGCATCGTCGACCTCTACCGCGCCGGCCGCCTCCACCTCGACCGGCTGGTGAGTCAGCGGCTCCCGCTCGACCGGTTCGCCGACGCGGTGCGCGACGCCGAAGCGGGCACCGTGGCCCGCTCCGTGATCACCTTCTGAACGATCTGGGCGCGCCGGATCCGCTCAGTCGGTGGTGACGAACTCGTCGACGTTGCGCACCTGACCGTCGCGGGCGAAGAGCACGTCGTTGTAGCCACGGCCCGGGCCGACGAACTCGATCGTGTCGGGGCGGGTGGCCGTGACGTACATCGCGCGCCGGCCGATCCCCCGCCCGGTCGGCGCGGGGGCGGCGTGCAGCACGTGGCCGTAGTGGAGGGTGACGTCGCCCGGCGCGGTGTCGATCGCGACGGTGGGCAGGTGCACGAGGTCGCGGTCGCGCAGCTGGTGCGACGACCCGAGGTGCGAGCCGGCCAGGAAGTGGAGCTGGCCGGTCGCCGCGGTCGCGGGATCGAGCTGGATGCCCACCGCGATCGACGGGCACAGGACCGGGTGCCCGCCGAGGCCGCAGTCCTGGTGCCACGGGAGGTCGGCGAGGCCGGAGTCGGCCCCGGGCGCCTTGATCACCACGCCGATGCCGTCGAGGCAGTCGAGCTCGGGGACGAGGTCCTCGCCCCCGAGGCGCCGGAACCGACGCAGGCGGGCATCGTCGGCCAGGGCGGCGATGCGGGGCGATCGCTCGTTCGTGTAGATGAGCCGGCAGCAGGCCGCCTTGCCGTCGACCGTGGTCCACCACGACCGGGCGTCGTCGGGGGCGGCGAGGGCCTCGAGGCGCTCGGTCTCGGCTACGAGCTCGGCGATCTCGTCCGCGCCGAACACCCCGCGCACATGGGCGAAACCCGCCGCGGCGACGAACGCCGCGATGTCGGCGTCGGAGTCGGCGAGCGTGAACGACCGGTGCAGGTCGAGCCCGTCGACCCACGCGGGGTCGTAGAGCGGGCGACCCGCGTACAGG
>JBAZYX010000092.1:0-16554 GCA_041659105.1 Acidimicrobiia bacterium | reverse complement strand
GAGCGGGAGATCCGGGGGTGGGCCGCGCCGGCGGGGGACGCGGTCGCCGCGGTCCTGGTGAGCATCGACGGGCACGTGCTCGTGGCCGAGGTCGGCCGCCTGCGACCCGACGTGGCCCGGGTTCGGCCCTCCGCACCGAGCGCGCTGCGTTCGGGTTGGGTCGCTGAGGTGGACCTCCGGTCGTTCGACGGTCGCGAGATCGTGATCGACGCGTACGTGGTGCGCGACTCGGGACTCGTCGACCAGCTCCCGCGGCGGATCGCGAAGGTGGTCGCGACGCGCCTCGCCCACTTCGTGAGCCCGCGCGACGACGACGAGGTCGCCGCGGACTTCGCCCCGGTCCAGGGTGTGGCCCTCTCTTCCGAGCCGGTCGCCCGCGTCGAGCTGTTCGTGAACGGCCAGCCGGCCGGGCCTGCCCGCCTCTACGCGGAGCCCAGCCCGGAGGTCGACGTGCGGTCGATCCCGTGGAGCGGGGTCGCGGCGTTCTCCTCGCTGGTCGACGTCCGGCGCTTCGAGCCGGGCGAGCGCGTGTCGATCACCGGAACGGTCACCAGCCTGTCGGGCGCCGCCACGCCGGTCATGCCGGCGCGCGTCGTCGTCGGGGCGCCCTCCGTCGCACCGTTCGACGCGGCGGCGGTCGAGCACCTCCGCGAGACCATCGCGCGCGTTGCGGTGCCCCGAGCCACGAACGCGCGGGACACGCGGCTCGTGATGGTGACCCATGACCTCGGCCTCGGGGGCGGGCAGCTGTACCTGACCGAGCTGGCCCGGCAGCTTCAGCACCGGGTGTCGTGGCCGATGCTGGTCATCACGCAGCGCGACGGCGCCCTCCGGGGTTCGCTCGAGGACGCGGGCATCGCGGTGCACGTGTGCGGGGACTTCCCGCTCGGCGACCCCGTCGCGTACGAGTCGAAGCTGCTCGAGCTCGCGACGGTCGTTCGCGACTTCGGCGGCAACATCGTCCTGAGCAACACGATGCTCGCCGCGATCGGCGCCGACCTCGCCCGGCGCGTCGACCTCCCGTCGGTGCTCGCGATCCACGAGAGCTACGGGTTCGACGAGTTCTTCGCGGTCGGGTACCCGCCGGGCACCCCCCATCCCGTGGTCCGCGACCAGATCCACGCGGCGTTGACCCACTCGGCGGCCGTGGTCTTCGAGGCCGACTCGACGCGGATGCTCTACGAGGTGGAGGGCGATCCCCGCCGCTTCGTCACGGTGCGATACGGCGTTCCGGTCGACGAGATCGAGGAGTACGTCAAGGCGACCGACCAGTCCGACCTCCGACGCCGGCACGGCCTGCCCGAGGACGCGACCATCCTGCTCTGCATGGGCACGATCGAGCCGCGCAAGGCGCAGGCCATGCTCGCGTCGTCGTTCGCCGACGTCGCGACCCGGCACCCCGAAGCGATGCTGGTCATGGTCGGAGATCGCGACGACATCTACTGCCGCGCGCTGCGCACCCTCATCGACACGCTGGGGCTCGCGGACCGCGTCCACCTCGTTCCGATCGTGGACGACACCCGACCGTGGTACCGGATGGCCGACGTCCTCGTGAGCGCGTCGGACCTCGAGTCGATGCCGCGGTCGATCCTGGAGGCGATGGCCTACGGGCTCCCCGTCGTCGCGGCGCGCGCGTTCGGGGTGGCCGAGATCGTCGAGGACGAGGTCACGGGCTGGCTCTTCGAACCGCGCGACGCCGCGGCCCTCGGCCAGGCGTTGGACCGAGTGCTGGGACTGCCGGCCCATGTTCGCCGGGAGGTCGCGGGCGCCGCGTCCGAGCTCGTGCGCGAGCGTCACGACTCGTCGGGGTACGGAGCGGCCTACGAGCGGCTCCTGAGCGGGTTGGCGGTCGATCCCGGCACGCCGCCGGCGGATCTGCTCCGCAGCTGCTGACCCCGTGCCGGGGCATCCCCGGCGCGAACGTCGGTGCCACGGCCTCACGATCAACCTCTTCCGTCGCTCTTCCGGAGCGGCACGGTCCGTCGGAGGATCGGGGGTACGGTGAAGGTTGCGCCGCAGCCGCCCGGGCTCTCGTCGGTCGCTCCGGCGCACCAGCCGAGGAGCTGACATGGGAGACAAGTCCCCCAAGAAGACCAACGCGAAGAAGCCGTCGAAGACCCTGAAAGAGAAGCGGGCGGCGAAGCACGACAAGGGTCAGACCACGCGGAGCCTCGGGGAGCGCTGATCCCCGGCGCGACCCACGGGTTGCGCGTCCCCGACCATCCATCTCTACGCTGCCCGGCCATGGCCGTGGACGAGCGCGACATCCGGACGCTGAGCGAAGCGATCTTCCTGTCGCGCGAGGCGGAGTCGGTCGAGTCGTTCCCGGCGCTCGCGCTCGAGATCACCACGCTCGTGGTGCGCAACGACCTCGCGGGCTGGAACGAGGTCGACCCGCAGCGCCCGTCGACGCGGGCCGTGATGTTCCCGCCGGTGGAGATCACGGCCGAGCAGCACGCCACGCTCCGCGCGCTCATGCAGGAGCACCCGCTGATCCACTACGTGGCAACCACGGGCGACGGGTCGGCCATGAAGGTCAGCGACTTCATCACGTCCGACGAGTTCCACGCGCGCCGCGTGTACCGCGAGCTCTTCGCCGGCCTGGGCATGGAGCACCAGATGGCGATCGGCCTCCCGGCCGTGCTCCCGCGCATCACCGCCATCGCCCTGAACCGCAACGTGCTCGGCGACGACTTCGACGAGCGCGACCGCCTGCTCCTCAACACGCTCCGACCGCACCTCGCGCAGTCGTACGAGCAGATCCGCGAGCGCGAGCGGATGCAGCACCGGCTCGGCACGCTCACCGGCGCACTCGAGGAGGGCGGCACGCATGTCATCGCGCTCGAGACCCAGCCGAGTGAGGTGACGCCCGGCGCGCTCGTGCTGCTCTACCGGTTCTTCGGCCGCCCCGGCGCGCGTGACCCGTTCCCGGCCCGGCTCGCCCGCTGGCTGGAGACGCAGCGGCGCGCGGTGCACACGCCGGCGGGCGAGATGCCGAAGCCGCTGGCGCCCGTCACCGCCGAGCGGGGCGGGACGCGACTCGTCGTGCGCTACCTGCCCGCGACGCCGACCTCCCACGAGGCGCTGCTGCTCGACGAGCGCTCGACGCCCGTGCGCGCGAGCGAGCTGGAGCGGCTCGGGCTCACCCGGCGGGAGGCCGAGGTCCTCCAGCTGCTCGGCACCGGCGCGACGAACGCGTCGCTGGCCGCGACCCTGCACGTGTCGCCCGCGACCGTGAAGACCCACCTCGAGAACGTGTACCGCAAGCTCGGCGCCTCCGGCCGTGCGCAGGCGGTGGCGATGGCGCTCACGCTGCTCCCCGGGTCCCGAGCGGACGGCGACGGCGGAGAAATCGGCCGATCGGCCGATTGAGGTTCGTCCGCCGTTCCCCAACAATCCGGTGACGACCCGCGAAGGGGCTCGCGGGGTACCGGGCGGACGAAGGGCAGGGCTGGGTGAGCTCGCAACGAGCGACGGACGGAAGGCGCCCGTCGCGGTCGCGGCTCGGCGTGGTGACGATCCTCGGGGTGCTGGTGCTGGCACTCGTGCTCCCGATGATCCCGGCCCGCAGCGCGCACGCGGTGGCGGGTGACCCCGGTCCGTGCGCCGGAGTGGACACCGGCGATTGCGTCCCCAACAGCACGACCGACGACCCGTCGTTGTTCGAGCCCGACCCGGTGACGTTTCCCGGGGGAGAAACGGTCAACCCCGGCACCGGCGACACGGAGTACCCGATCACGCTCTCGGTTCCGGGCCTGCCCGTGTGCTTCACCGGGTTCGGCGGCGGCATCGTCAACCAACCCTGCTACTACAACTCGTACTCGGCCAAGAAGTGGTACAAGCCGTTGGCCGACCAGCCCGGGTGGTTCAGCGTTGCGACGGCAGGGGAGTTCGGTCCGAGCAGCTTCCCTGCGGGGGCGAACGGGCCTTCCGGAACCCTGTTCGTGCAGGAAGGCTTCGCGGCGCTGTTCCTGATCGAGAACGTCGTCACGATCCATCTCGGCGCCCCGTCGTTCGCCACGATCTTCTCGAGGTCGTACGGCACGATCGACACCCGGGTCGCGCAACCCCCCGATCCGAACCAGCCGCCGACCGCCGGCTTCACCGTCGAGCGCATCGACCCGAACGACTTCGGGCTGTACCGCTACTCCTCGCTCGCGTCCGACCCCGACCCGGGCGACTCGATCACCAGCCAGACCTGGGAGTTCGGCGACGGCGACGGCGCGGTCGGCCCGACGGTGATCCACGTGTACGACGAGCCGGGGTCCTACACGGTGAAGCACCGCGTGGTCGACGGCCACGGCCTCGCGGTGACGAGCTCGCAGGTCCTCGAGATCCCCGCGCCGTCGCTCCAGGTGTCGTTGTCGCTGCCGGACGTGGAGCTCGGACGCGTCGCACCGGGCGAGTCGACGCGGGTCCACGTGACCGTGGCCGCGGGTGGGGACGGGCTCGGCGCGCTGGAGAACGTCGCGTTCGTGGGCGACATCGTGCAGTCCGACCCGTCCGGCGCCGTGGTGATCGAGGCGGGACCGCTCCCCGCGGTGCCCGCGGACCTGACCCTCGATCCGGGCGCCGCGCAGGAGTTCGACGTGCTGGTCCGGGGCGAGGGATCCGGGGCGTTCACGCTGTCGTCGACCGTCGAGGGCATCGACGTGGCCGGCCACCACGTCGGCCCGGTGACCGGCACCGTGGACGGCACGCTGTCGGGGCTCGTCGTGGAGCTGCGCTCCGGTGCGACCGGGCAGGACACGATCGACGTGGTGCTCACCGTTCGCAACGAGGGGAGTGCGCCGATCGAGGCCCTCCGCTACTCGGGCAACGGTGTGGCCACGCACCCCGAGTACGTGCCCGACGCCCTCCGGGGTGACGTGACCCTCGTGTCCGGACCGTCGCCCGCGTTGCCCAACCGGCTCGAGCCCGGCGAGACGCGCGAAGCCCGGTTCCAGCTCCGGGCCGACGCGCCGGGCGACGTCGCGGTGGTCGCCGAGGTGACCGGCGACGTCGGTGGCAACCTCGTCACGGCGAACGACGCGGGCTGGATCGGCGCCCAACGCCGCGCGCTGAACGCCGAGCAGCTGAAGAACATCCTCGCCGAGCTCGCGCAGGGCGAGCTCGAGTACCTCCAGGCCCGCGCGGTCGCGTGGCAGGACGCCGTGAGCCGGACGATCAACGCCCGCCTCGTCGCCGCCCGCCAGCAGGGTCTCGAGGGCTTCCCGGCGAACAACCCGGCGCTCGGTGCGCTCGGAGGCGCCGCGGCGGGGGCGCCGGCGCCGGTCGCCTACCCGGAGATCGACAACGTCCAGCTCACCGCGGCGGCCATCGGGGGCTACGCCAAGGGCCTCGGGCGAGGCGTGGTGAAGGTGCTCGACTTCACGTTCGGCACGCCGGCGACCTACTACGCGTCGATCGTCAGCACGGGCGACTTCTCCCAGATGGCGACCGACTACGCCGACGCCGGGATCGCCGCGAAGCAGTCGGCCGACAACCTCGCGTACGGCACGTTCTCGACGGCGATGCGGGCGTACGACAACTTCGTCGCCTCCGGCCAGGGTGAGCTCAACCAGGCGCAGTACACCGACCTCACCGAGGCCCTCAACGACGAGTACAAGGGCCAGATGCTGCAGTACGCGGCGATCGCGCCGCAGATGCAGCAGCAGCAGGCGGCGTTCGACGCGTACCTCGACCAGCTGGAGGACGAGATCCTGCGCGACCCGTACACCTGGGCCGACAAGGTCACCGGGTTCGCCGGCGAGGTTGCCGGTGAGACCCTCACCGGGGAAGGTCTGGTCCGCGGCGGGACCAAGCTCGCCGAGACCGCGATGACCTCGTACGAGTACTCGCGCTACGGGCAGTCGGGCGCGGCGGTCAAGCGCCTCTCCGAGGCCGAGACGCTCGAGTCTCTCGGCGCGGGGAAGACGACCGCCGCGAACGTCGAGACCCTCGGCGGCATCACGAAGACCGACCAGCAGAAGATCGACGGCGTGATCAAGGAGGTGCAGGAGAAGTTCGGCGTCGACCTCGAGATCCAGGCGCGGCCGTCGAACGTCCACTCCGTGCAGTACCTCAACTCCGAGCTCGGGGCGGTGGGCAAGCCCGAGATCTTCAAGGCCAAGAACATCACCGACGTGGACGTGATCCTCGGCGCCGACGAGAAGGCGCTCGGCCAGCTCGGCGTGTTCGAGCCCCACCTCCCGCGGAAGAAGGTCCTCGACACGATGCCCGACGCGCTCGCGAACGACGTGAAGCTCCGCTACGACACGCAGAAGAAGGTGTGGAAGGACTGGAACGATCCCGAGTCGGCGTTCCGCCAGAACTACGAGAAGGCCGCCCAACCGGGCGGCGGGACGTTCGACTTCCAGGTCCCGACGGCCAAGGGGGACCTCGTCCCCAGTGCGCCGCGGAAGTACCAGATCGAGGTGGAGCTCTCGAAGCCGGGGCGCAACGGCACGCGGCGCTTCTTCGAGAAGACGACCGGCAGGCCCATCGTGAGCGACATCGACTTCCACGCGTACTTCCAGAACGGGGGCAAGGCGCTCGACCCCGGGACCCGCGGTCAGATCGAGCTGTACCTCCAGCAGCGCTGGAAGGAGACTGGCATCGCGTTCGGCGACCACGGCGCCACGCTCAACGGGTTCGACTGGGCCGGCTCGGGCACCGGCGGCGGGGCCGTCGCCCGGCACAAGTTCGGCCTCGAGTTCATGGAGCCGGCCGCGGCGCGGGCCCGGGCGGAGGAGCTCGGCGCCCAGCTCGGGGTGCCGGCCGAGAAGCTCCTCGAGGGCTACGTGCCGGGCAAGTTCGTGGTCACCTTCCGCCGCGGGCAGGTCGCCGTGGGCTACGGCAAGACGTTCTGACCCGAACGCGGGCGGTGGACCCCGGGCGTGGACGACGTCATCGTCGTCAGACGACGATGACGTCGACGAGGTGCGAGATGTGTGCGACGTCGTCGGGATTCCGCGTGATGAGTGGGATCCCGTGGCTCAGCGCGGTGGCCGCGATCAGCAGATCAACGGCGCGGGCACCCCGTGCCTTGCGACCGGCCGCGGCGACCGCGGCGTAGATCCGCCCGTACGCCCGGGCGGCGTTGGCATCGAACGCCAACGCGCTGAACACGGCTTCGGCGCGTTGGAGCCGGTCCTGGCGCCGGGACCGCTCGTCCACGTCGTTCGTCGCGTGGGGACCGGCCCCGAGCTCTGCCATCGTGATGGCGCTGACCGCGATCTCCGCGGGGAGCAGCGTCGTGTCGACGTGTTCGAGGTCGACGACGACCGATGTGTCGAGGAGCCCGCGTGGGGGCCGGGGCGGGGTCACCGGTCGTCAGCTCCGCGGCTCGGCGCCCGGATCGGCGAGCGCATCGAGGTCGCGGCGCAGGCGGCCGTAGTCGACCGGTGGCGATCCACGGAAGGCCTCGGCCGCGGCTTCGGCGGGGACGAACCGGCGGTTCCTCAGTGGGAGCAGCTCGCCGACGGGAACCCCCCGTCGGGTGACGACGAACGTCTCGCCGTCGTCGAGCCGGCGCATGATCTCGCCGCTCTCGTTGCGCAGCTCCCGCTGGCTGATCTCCCGGGCCATCCCCTTACCGTAGCACATGGTGCTACGCGGCCCACCCGGACGGTGGGATCCGGGGAATCGGTGCGTCCAGCGCGGCCTGGAGCTGCCGCACCAGGTCATGGGCATCCGGGACTGTGAGCGCGACGAAGTCGGCGTCGTCGAGCTCCTCGCCGAACCCCACGACGATCATCACCCGGTTGCCTTGCGCGAGGACGCCTTTGCACGCGCCCAACGGCCGGCGCGCAGTGGTTCGGAGGTGGGCCGTCTGGCCGTCGGCATCACGCGTGAAGGTTCGGCGCGCGTCGAGGGCCTGCGCCAGGGTGTCGCGTTGGTGGATGAGCGACGCTCGCCAGCGCGAATGCAGGAGGCTCGGGTCACCGAGGGGGAGAACTCCGCGCCAGCGTGCGTCGTCGTCTGCTGAGCACCGCAAGCCGGCGGCGCGCCGCAGCGTCCGTCCGCGGTCAGAGCAATCGGTCACGCCGCACCAAGCCCACAGATGGCTCGCGCAGAGTCGGGAGCCGTGTCCGAGGGCACCGTTGCCGTGGGCCGCGAGCCAGACCAGACCGGCCGCGCAACGCTCCGGCCGAGCGTGGCGTCGCAAGGGCCGCGGGTCGAGGCTCGCCACCCGCGCCAGGATCCGACGCGTGACGGTGCGGAGCTCGAGGTCGAAGAGGAGCTCGCACACGCGGTCACTCGTCGTCAGAACCTCGGCGACGAACTCACGGTCGCGGTCTGCAACACCAGACCAGTCGAACGGCTCGTCGGGCAGCGGTTCGTCGTCGAGCGCCCACAGCGCGTCCGGGCGCCCGACGACCGTGATCAAGTGCGAGAACCAGCGCGCGCGGACGCTCCGATCAACTGGGTCACCTGGGTCACCTGGGTCACCTGGGTCCGCGATGGGGTCGAGGTCGTCCATGGTCGGAGCATCGCGCTCGGGTGTGACGGCTACCGGCCGTGCGGGCTCCGGGTGAGCGGAGCCGCCCGGCGGGTGCTGGTGCCTGCGCCGGGGGCGGCGCTCGTACAGTGACCCCGTGGTCCGGGGGAGCAGCGAGGGGCGGGCGGCGCGGCGTCGCCGGAAGCAGCGCCGACAGGCCGTGGTGGTGGGCGGCGCCGTCCTCGTGCTGACCGCGGGCGCTGCGGCGTTCCTGATCACCCGCGGCGGCGACGATCCGGCGGTGGCGATCGGCGCGTCGGGCACCACGGTGCCGACCGCCAGCGTCACCACCGCGCCCCCAACGGTGCCGGAGACCGCACCGCCGACGACGACGACCACCGAGCCCGATCCCGGGAGCCTGCCCCAGACCCCGGACAAGCCGAGCGCCACGAGTCCGAAGCTCGCGGCCGACGTCGACGCGTTGTGGCAGGCGATCGTCGCCGACGACCCGATCAAGGCGATGCGGTTCTTCTTCCCGCTCGGGGCGTACCTCCAGGTGAAGGCGATCAGCAATCCCGAGTCCGACTGGCGTACGCGGCTCGTGGCCGCGTACGTGGAGGACATCCACGCGTTGCACGCCAAGCTCGGGGCGTTGGCGTCCACCGCGCAGCTCGCCGGCCTGGACGTCCCCGAGTCCCAGGCCGTCTGGGTGCAGCCGGGCGCGGAGTACAACAAGGGAAGCTACTGGCGCGTGTACGGCGCGTCGCTGCGCTACACCGCCGACGGCCAGAGCGCGTCGTTCCCGATCGCGTCGATGATCTCGTGGCGGGGCGAGTGGTACGTGGTGCACCTCAACTCGATCCGCTGACGCGGCGCCAGCCGCGCGGCGCGTGCCCGAATCCCCGAATCAGACCTTCGGCGCGGCGCCCGACGCGAGCCACGCGGGGAGCGATTCCCTCGCCGCCTCGTAGCCCAGCTGCACGAGCCGGTCGAAGTTGCCGAAGTCGGCGATGCCGTAGTCGTCGATCGCGGGCCGGATGCGCAGCTCGCCGCGGTCGTCCTCGCGCTCGGTCCCGAGCTCGGTGAGCCGGAGCAGGATCCGCCCGAGGCCGGCGCGGTCGCGCTCGCGCGTCCCCGGGTCGAGCCGGCTCAGCAGAACCCGCCAGCCCGACACGACGCCGTCGCCGGGGAGCGCGGCGCCGCCCAGGTCGCGCGCGCGGCGCACGTCGACGGTGATCACAGTGATGCCGGAGTGTTCGGCCCGCATGATCCCCACCGGCATGTTGTCGAGCACGCCGCCGTCGACGAGCAGGTCCCCGTCCGCGCTGCGCACCGGGGGGAACACGCCGGGGATGGAGAAGCTGGCCCGGATCGCGTGCCAGCCCGGGCCGGTACGGTGCACCTCCACCCCGCCGCGCGTCAGGTTGGTAGACACGCAGAAGAACGGACGCCACGCGTCCTCCATGTCGAGGCCGTCGGCCGCGAGCTGGAGCTGACGGGTCACCCGCTTGCCCGCGGCGAGCGACACCGCGGGGAAGGTGACGTCGAACGGCGAGGTGGAGACCACGGCGTTGCGCAGCAGGTCGGTGAGCTCGTCGGCCGACTGGCCCCGGGCCGCGCCACCGCCCACGAGCGCGCCGATGCTCACGCCGCCGACGGCGTCGTAGGGCACCGACAGCTCCTCGAGCGCGCGCAGCACGCCGACTCCGGCGACGCCGCGTGCGCCTCCGCCGCTGAACACGAGCCCGATGCCGCGTCCGATCACGAGCCGCGCGACGCGGTCGACGTCGGTGGTGCGGTCGACGGCCACGTGATGGTGCCGCTCCACCGCGCGGGGGGCGAGCCAGCGCTGCGTGCCGCGCGGGTCGCGGGTGCCGCGCGGGTGGACCAGCACGAGCTGGGTGCGCGCGGGGACATGGGCCCGGCGCTCGGCGATGAACTCCTCCACGGGGCGCACGGCCGAGCTCGCGCGTGCCGACGCCACCAAGAGGATGAGGTCGGCCTGGCGGACGCAGAGGTCGGTCCAGGGTCCGGGCGTCGGATCGGCGAGGTGGACGACGATCTCCGATTGGCGTTCCTGCTCGGCGAACCACGAGGCGAGCCGGTTGGCGTCGACGTGGTCGAGGTCGCCCAGGGCCTCCGCGGCGGTCGCGCGGGTGACGTGCCCGCACCGGCCGGTGAGCCGGGCGAACGACGCCGCGAGGTGCGCGTCGAAGTCCGCGAGCTCCCCGTCGCCGTCGAGCGGCACCACGACGATCGTCGCGATGGGGCTCGTCGGCGCGCCGCCGCGCAGGGAGCGGAGCAGGCGGCCGACCACCTTGGTGGTGACCTCGCGCAGCACGTCGGGATAGCGGCGGACGAGATCGAGGAACGCCGACGCGGGCAGCTCGAGCACGAGACCGTCGCGCACGGCGGTGACGGTGGCCGAACGGGGCTCGTTGGTCACCAGCGCCATCTCGCCCACCAGCTCACCCCGGCCGAGCTCGGCGAGGACCTGGGTGGTGCCGTCGTCGCGGCGGCTGCTCACCCGCACGCGTCCCTCGGCGATCAGGTAGAGCGAGTCGGCGTCGTCGCCCTCCCGGATGAGCACCTCGCCCCCGGTGATCGAACGCGGCGTGAGCTGCGCGCAGATGAACTCGCGCGCGTCGTCGTCGAGCGAGGCGAAGACCGCCGTGTCATCGACCAGCCGCTGGAAATCGTCGTCCATGATGGGCCGCTCACCCTTCGGCAGGGCCGAACACTAACGCTGCGGCGCCGTGTCCCGCTCCCTGCCGGGGCCCACCGTTGCGATGACTACGTCGTCCGCCAGGCGCGCTCGAAGGGCAGGCGTCGTCCGGGTCACGTCGCGACGATCACTGCGTGCACTGCTCCCCGGTCTCCCCGGTCGCGGCGGGTGCGTCGGGCGTTCGGCTGTCGTGCAGGGCGTCGATCCCCTCCGGGATGGCCGCGATCCCCACGGCGATGGCGGCCACCGGGTCGGCCCACCACCACCCGAGCGCCGCGTTGGCGACGAGCGCGAGCAGGATGCCGGTCGCGAGCATCCCGTCGAGGAAGGTGATGCGGGCCTCGTGCTCGAGCGGGTGGTTGGCGAGGCTGCGGCCGACGACGCGCTTGCGCCACGACAGCGTGAACATCACCACGACGGTGACCGCGAGGTACGCGATCCCGAGGTACGAGTCGTCGGCCTTGTCGGCCACGGCGAGGCCGCGGATCGCGCCCGCGAAGAGCACGGCCGCGAGCAGGAAGAACGCGATGGCCACGTAGCCCATCGCCCGGCGGGTGCGGTGCGCCGTGCCCTCCCCGCGCAGGTGCCACAGCACCACGGTCGACGCGAAGATCTCGACGCAGGAGTCGAGTCCGAACGCGACGAGGGCCAGCGATCCGGCGACGACACCGAGGGTCACGGTCAGGAGGACCTCCATCACGTTCCACGCGACGGTCAGGTACTCGAGGCGGAGCGCGCGTCGGTGCGGCGTCGTCACCGCGCGACCTTACGGGGGTCCCGCCGGGGCTGCATGGCGTGTGCGAGGCTCCCGCCCGTGAATCGGGTCATGACCAAGCGGCTCTACCTCGTCGGCGCGGTGATCCTCACCGCCGGCATCCTCTTCGGGTACGACCAGGGCGTCATCTCGGGCGCGCTGCGCGGCATCGAGAAGGACTTCGACCTCGGCACCACGATGGTCGAGGTCGTCACGAGCTTCGTGACGCTCGGTGCCCTGGTCGGTGCGCTGATCGCGGGTGTGCTGGCCGACCGGATCGGCCGGCGTCCGACGCTCCTGTTCGCCGGCGTGCTCTTCATCGTGGGGGCGGTCATCGAGGCCGCGGCGCCCGGATCGGGGGTGCTCGTCGTCGGGCGATTGACCGTGGGCCTCGCCGTGGGCGTGGCCTCGGTCGCGGCGCCGCTGTTCGCGGCCGAGATGGCGCCCACGCGCCTGCGCGGCTCGTTCGTCTCCACCTACCAGTTCGGCATCACGTTCGGGATCTTCGTCGCGTACCTCGTCGACGAGTGGCTCCAGAGCGGCAGCGAATGGCGGCTGATGCTCGGCCTGTCGAGCGTGGCGGGCGTGCTGCTCGTGGTGCTGATGCTGCCCCTCGGCGACACGCCCCGCTGGTACCTCAAGGCCGGCCGTCGGGAGGACGCCGAACGCGAGCTGGCGAAGATCGACACCGGCGATCCCGGTGCCGCGCTCACCGCGCTCGAGCAGGACATCGAGGAGGAGGGCACCGCGGCGTCGTGGGGCGAGGTGTTCTCGAAGCGGTGGCGTGCGCCGTTGACGATCGGCATCGGCCTCGCGGTGTTCCAGCAGATCACCGGGATCAACGCGATCATCTACTACGCCGACAAGATCTTCGCCGCGGCCGGCTTCACCAGCCCGGCCGACCAGACCGCGGCCACCACCTGGGCCATCGGCGCGGTCAACGTGCTCGCCACGCTGATCGCCATCGCGTTCGTCGACCGGCTCGGCCGCAAGCCGCTGCTCATCGCCGGGCTCACGGGCATGGCGGTCAGCCTCACCGTGGTGGGCGTCGCGTTCCTCTCGCTCTCCGACGACATCACCGCGAAGTCGTCGACCGCCGCGAACACGGGCCGGGTCGCGAGCGACGCGGGCGTCATCACCCTTGTGGCCCTCGTCGTCTACATCGCGTCGTTCGCGTTCTCGATGGGCCCGATCGTCTGGACGATGATCAACGAGATCTACCCGCGGGGCGTGCGGGGCCGAGCCGTGTCGGTCGCGACCGCCGCGAACTGGTTCAGCGCGTGGCTGGTCAGCCAGTTCTTCCTGTCGCTCGTGGACTGGATCGGCGAGTCGGCCACGTTCTGGCTGTTCGCGCTCATGTGCGTGGTGTGCCTGGTGTGGATCGTCAAGCGAGTGCCCGAAACGAAGGGCCGTACACTCGAGGAGATCGAGCAGATGTGGCTCGACCAGGGAGAGCGTGGGGGACGGGCGGGCGCATGGGATCCGGTGCAGTCCAGCTCGTCCTGAGCGACGTCGACGGCACGCTCCTCACGTCCGACAAGGTCCTCACCGACGCGACCGTCGACGCCGTGCGTGCCCTGCACGATGCCGGCGTCGCCTTCACCGTCACCAGCAGCCGGCCGCCCCGGGGGCTGGCCATGCTGATCGCGCCGCTCACCATCGGCGTGCCCATCGGCGCCTTCAACGGCGGCGTCTTCGTCGACGCGGACCTCCGCGTGCTCGAGCAGCACCCGCTGGCAGTCGACGTGGTCGCGCGCGTGGTGACGCTGCTCGACGACGCGGGCCTCAGCCCGTGGGTCTACACGGGCACCGCCTGGTTCGTCCGCGACGCCGACGGACCCCACGTGCAGCACGAGTCGCGCGTCACCCAGTTCGTGCCCACCGTCACGGCCGACCTGGTGAGCGCCCTGGGCGACGGCGCCGGCGACGCGGCCAAGGTGGTGGGCGTGAGCGACGACCACCCCCTGGTGGCCGCCACCGAGACGGCCGTGAGCACCGCGCTGGGCGAGGCGGTGTCGGCCACCCGGTCGCAGACGTACTACCTCGACGTCACCCACCCCGCCGCCAACAAGGGCGAGGTGGTCGACTACCTCGCCCGCTCGATGGGCATCCCGGTGGAAGCCATCGCCACCATCGGCGACGGCGGCAACGACACCTTGATGTTCGCCCGCTCGGGCACCAGCATTGCCATGGGCAACGCGAGCGACGACGTGAAGGCCAAGGCCACGCGGGTCACGGTCGCGAACGACGACGACGGCTTCGCTCGCGCCATGCACGAGTTCGTACTCCCCACCCGATAGCACGAGCCGCACGAGAAGGAGGGCACGATGCCCGCCACCCAGGATCTCCACAACCTCGGCCAGAGCCTCTGGCTCGACAACATCACCCGCAAGCTGCTCGACGACGGCGTGATCCAGCGCTACATCGACGAGTACTCCGTCACCGGCCTCACGTCGAACCCGTCGATCTTCGACAAGGCCATCGCGGGCGGCCACTACGACGACGCGATCCGCGAGAAGTCGGCGGGGAGCGGCATCGGCGGCCAGGACCTCTTCTTCGAGCTGGCGATCGAGGACCTCCGCCGCGCCGCCGACATGTTCCTCGGCGTGCACGAGCGCACCGACGGCGTGGACGGCTGGGTGTCGCTCGAGGTGTCGCCCGAGCTCGCGTACGACGCCGACGCGACCGTCGCCGCCGCCACCGAGCTCCACGCCCGTGCCGGCCGCCGCAACCTGTTCATCAAGATCCCGGGCACGCCCGAGGGCCTGCCCGCGATCGAGGCGAGCATCGCCGCCGGTGTCCCGGTGAACGTCACCCTGCTGTTCAGCGCCGACCAGTACCGGGCCGCGGCCGACGCGTACATGAAGGGGATCGAGCGCCGGCTCGACGCCGGGCTCGCGCCCGCGGTGGGATCGGTCGCGTCGGTGTTCATGTCCCGCTGGGACAAGGCGGTGGCCGACATCGTCCCCGACAACCTGCGCAACCGCCTGGCCCTGGCCGTGGGTCTCGACGTGTACCGCGCCTACCGCGAGGTGCTCGACTCCGAGCGGTGGCAGCGACTCGAGGGCGAGGGGGCCCGGGTGCAACGGCTGCTCTGGGCGAGCACCAGCACGAAGGACCCGACCGCGCCCGACACGCTCTTCATCACCGGGCTCGCCGCGCCACTGACGGTCAACACGATCCCCGACGAGACGCTCGAGGCGTTCCACGACCACGGCAGCCTCGAGGGTTCGCTCCCGGCCGACGGCGGCGACGCCGACGCCCAGCTCGCCGAGTTCGCCGCCGCCGGCGTCGACGTGGCGGCGCTCGCGACCAAGCTCCAGACCGACGGCGCCCAGGCGTTCGTCGACTCCTGGAACGACCTCATCAAGCGCATCGCCGAACAGCAGGGCGCCGTCACCTGACCCCTCTGCTTCCCCTTCTGGCGTCACTCGTGCCGCTGACAGCGGCACGAGTGACGCCAGAACGGGGGAGTGGGAGCAAGGAAGCTTCGTCATGACCAAGGTTCCCCCGTTGCGGCAGCGACCCGCGTGGGCCGCGCTCGAGACGCACGCGACGGAGGTGCGGGCGCAGCACCTGCGTGACCTCTTCGCCGCCGACCCCGCCCGGGGCGACCGCATGCACGCCGAGGTGGCCGGGCTCTACCTCGACTACTCGAAGCACCGGATCACCGACGCCACCATCGCGCTCCTCGTTCAGCTGGCCGAGGAGTCCGGGCTGCGCGAACACATCGACGCGATGTTCCGGGGCGACCACATCAACGTCTCCGAGGACCGCGCCGTGCTCCACGTGGCCCTGCGCATGCCGCGTGACGCGTCGCTCGGGGTCGACGGGGTCGACGTGGTGGCCGAGGTCCACGAGGTGCTCGACCGCATGGCGGTGTTCGCCCACCAGGTCCGCGGGGGCGAATGGAAGGGCTTCACCGGGAAGCGCATCCGCAACGTGGTCAACGTCGGCATCGGCGGCTCCGACCTCGGTCCGGTGATGGCGTACGAGGCCTTGCGCCACTACTCCGACCGCGCGCTCACGATGCGGTTCGTGTCGAACGTCGACTCCACCGACTTCCACGAGGCAACCCAGGACCTCGATCCGGCCGAGACGCTGTTCGTCATCTCGTCGAAGACGTTCTCCACGCTCGAGACGATGACGAACGCGCAGTCGGCGCGCGACTGGATCGTCGGCGCGCTCGGTGACGACGCCGCGGTCGCTCGCCATTTCGTCGCGGTGTCCACCAGCGAGGAGCGGGTCCGCACCTTCGGCATCGACACCGCGAACATGTTCGGGTTCTGGGACTGGGTCGGCGGCCGCTACTCGATGGACTCCGCCATCGGCCTGTCCACGATGATCGCGGTCGGTCCCGACCACTTCGGCGAGCTGCTCGCCGGCTTCCACGCGATCGACGAGCACTTCCGCACCGCGGCGTTCGCCGAGAACCTGCCGGTCCTGATGGGCCTGCTCGCGGTGTGGTACCGCAACTTCTTCGGGGCGCAGACCGTGGGCGTGATGCCGTACGACCAGTACCTGAACCGCTTCCCCGCGTACCTCCAGCAGCTCACGATGGAGTCGAACGGCAAGCACGTGACGCTCGACGGCACGCACGTCGACTACGACACCGGCGCCGTGTACTGGGGCGAGCCCGGCACCAACGGCCAG
>JBAZYX010000091.1:0-16827 GCA_041659105.1 Acidimicrobiia bacterium | reverse complement strand
GGTGCACCTCGCCGAGCACGGCGTCGTCGGGCACGAGCACGTCGTCGAGGAAGACCTCGGCGAAGCCCTCGTCGCCGTCGAGGCGCCCGAAGCCGCGCACCGTGACGCCCTCGGCGTCGAGGGGCACGAGGAAGTACGTGAGTCCGCGGTGCCGCTCGGCTTCGGGGTCGCTGCGGAACAAGCCGAAGAGGTGCGTGCAGAACGCGCCGCGCGTCGTCCAGGTCTTCTGGCCCGACAGGCGCCAGCCTCCGGCCGCGTCGTCGCGTGCGGCCTTGCTCTGGATGCCGGCGAGGTCGCTGCCGGCGCCCGGCTCGGACCACCCCTGGCACCACAGGTCGTCGCCCCGGGCCATGCGCCCGAGGATGCGGTCCTTCTGGGCCGGGGTCCCGTAATCGAACACTGTGGGCGCGAGCAGGAAGATGCCGTTCTGGGTGACCCGCTGGGGCCCGCCCGCCCGGTAGTACTCCTCCTCGAAGATCAGCCACTCCATCGGCGTGGCGTCCCGGCCGCCGTACTCCTCGGGCCACGACACCACCGCGTAGCGGGCGTCGAACAGGGCGCGCTCCCACTCGAGGTGGAGGGCGAACCCCTCGTGGGTGTCGCCGGACGGCAGCCCGTGGGGCACGTTGGCCTCGAGCCACGCCCGGCACTCGGCGCGGAAGGCGTCCTCCCGCTCGGTGAAGCGCAGGTCCATGCGCCGGTGACGCTACCGCTCCGCCGCGCGCCGGGCCGAGCCGCGCTCCGCCGGGTCGAGCCGCGCCGCGCCCCTACTTCTTGGGCTTCTTCGGCGGCTTGTAGGTGAAGCAGCCCTTCGAGGGCGAGCCGTTCACCCCACCGGTGTGGGTGGTCGTGATCTCGATGTCGACGCCCTTGTCGGTGGTGATCGTCTCGACCGTGCCGTCGGTGGCCGGCACCGTGTAGGTGAAGGTGTCCACCACGGTGTCACCGTTCTTGATCTCGTACGAGTGCGCAACGCCCTTGGTGAAGTACGGGACGCAGATCTCGTACTTTCGCCCGGTCTTCGTCACGGTGCCCGTGCCCGCCTTCGGCGAGGTGGACGCCACGGAGTCGACGGGCGTCGACTTCGCCCACGCGGCCGGGACATCGACGAGCGCCACGCACAGAACGAGGGCGGCCAGCCCGGCGAACCACCGGGTGCGAGCCGAACGAGCAGAGCGGCCAGGACGAGTCCCCATCGTCCCCCCTTTTGTCGCGTTCTTGTCGCGTTCCCAGCAGACTAGGAAAGCGCGCGTGCTTTGTGAAGAGCCACGGGGTCCTCGTAGTACTCCCGCCACCAGACGATGCGGCCGTCGGCGGCCAGCTCGCACGCGCTCATGCCCCGCCAGGCGACCGGCGCGCCGTCGGAGCGGCGCTCCACCGTGATGGTCCAGTCGGCGAGCACCACGTCCCCGTCGACCGCGAGGTGGTGGAAGTCGAACGCCACCGGCCGCCCCCACGCGAACGACCCCGCCGCGAGCTCGCGGTACGCGGCCCGCCCCGTGATCGTGCGCCCGGGCACGTCGATCACCATGTCCTCGACCCAGCACGCCATGTACGCGTCGAGGTCCTCGGCCAGCCACGCCGCGCGGCGGCGGTCGAAGGCGGCACGGGCTGCTTCGGTGTCCATCGCCACCACTGTTCCAGCCGCGCCCACCCATGTGGTGGAGTCATGCAAGGATGCCGCACATGGGGAGCAGGGGTTCGGGCAGGGGTTGTTCATCGACGCGCCTCCGCGGGTTCGTGGCTACCACGATCGCGGTGGCAGCGGTCGTGGTGGGTTCGACCACCGCAGGAGCGGCCAAAGGACCGCCGAGCGCCCATGACAGCCGGTTCGACTTCCACAGCTCGGGGCTCGAGGTCACCCGCGAGTGGAAGCTCGTGGGCGGCAAGCAGCCCCGGCTGACCGCGACGCTGACCGTCGAGAACACCGCGCCGAGCGCGATCACGGCGGACATCCTCGAGCCGCTGCCCACCACGAGCGCGAAGGACGTGGCGTTCGGGAAGCATTCGAAGCCGAGTGCGAAGGCGGACGGTCTCGCCCGCTATCGCGTGACCATCGCCCCGAGCGCGTCGAAGGCCTTCACCTACGAGGCCGACCTGACCAGGTCGCCAACGAGGCCCGACGATCGTCTCGCTGAAGTGCTCACCGAGCTCGAAGGCGCGTTCGCCGGGAAGACCGCGACCCCGGACGACCTGAACGACGCGCAGTACGCGCAGTACTACGCCGGCACCGCGCAGGTCGCGTCGGAGACGACGACCCCCGGCCTCAACCTGTCGAACCCGCAGCTCGGCGCGACGCAGGAGATCAAGCTCGGGTACACCTTCCCGGCCGTCGGCTGCTCGACCCCCGCCCGCGGGTGCGCCGTCTTCCTGAGCGTCGGCGCGGCGAAGCAGCCGGCCGAGATCACACCCCCGAGCAACGCGCTCTCCGTGGCGTGGACCGAGGACTACACGAACCGGGGCCAGCTCACCTGTCCGGACGGCTCCGGGATCCTGCCGGTGTCGGTAGAGTTCCGGGACACGGTCGAGCCGGTCGCGGCGCAGATGACGTGGTCCGGGTGGAACGTGAGCGAGCTCGCGCTGCACCGGCAGTCCACCATCCGGACCGGGGCCAAGGGCCGCTGCCCGTCGACGTTCGTCGACCGCGTCCTGGAAGGCCGCCTGCACGCGCAGGGGACGTGACCTCCGAACGACCGGAGCAGGGGCGGGGCAGAACGGTCAGCCCCCGGTCTACACCGCGTCGTCCTCCCGGCTGAGCGCTCAGCCGGCCGGCGGGCGCGGGCTGAGCTCGACCGGCACGGGGGTGGTCCAGCGGCCGCCCGACCGCTCCGCCAGCGTGGCCAGCGTGGTGCGCTCGAGGATGGCGATCGTCGCGTCGCGCACCTCGGCCCAGGTCTCCTGGAGCGCGCAGCCGGCGAGCATCGTGCACGGCTCGGGCTCGTGGCGGGTGGCGCACGCGATCGGCGCCAGGGGCCCCTGGAGGATCCGCACCACCTTCTCGAGCGTCACCTCCTCGGGCGGGTGGTTGAGCCGGTAGCCGCCGCTCGGGCCCCGCTCCGAGCGCACGATCCCGGCGCTGCGCAGCTGGGGCAGCACCTGCTCGAGGATCGACACCGGCGTGTCGGTGCGCTCGGCCAGCTCCTGGATCTTCACCGGTCGATCACCGGTATCGAGGGCCAGGGCCACCAGCGCCCGGGTGGCGTAGTCGGTCCGGCGGGAGATCCACATATCTCGACTATATCGGTCGAGAACCAAGAAAACCTCGTGCCCGACTTGAAATCCGACCTGGGAGTATGCTTTTATTCTCGACGTACATAGTCGTCTTACTCGGAGAACTGGAGAACCGGAGCACATGACCTCGCATCCCCTCGCCCGGAACGACTGGACCCGCATCCGCCGCTTCGCCGGCGCGGTGCTCGCCGCGTCGCTCGCCGCCGGCGCACTCGCCGCGGGCACCGCCGACGCACAGAGCAACTCGACGCAGAAGTCGTCCGCACCGGTGACCGTGCGGCTCGGGTACTTCCCCAACGTGACCCACGCCCCCGCGCTCGTGGGCGTGGACCAGGGCCTCTTCCAGAAGAGCCTCGGGCAGAACACGCTCGAGACCAAGACCTTCAACGCCGGACCGGAAGAGGTCACGGCGCTGCTCGCCGGTGCGCTCGACATCGGCTACATCGGCCCGAACCCGAGCGTGAACGCGTTCGTGCAGTCGAACGGTGAGGCGGTCCGGGTGGTGTCGGGCGCGGCATCCGGCGGCGCCTCCCTCGTGGTGAAGCCCGAGATCACCAAGGCCAAGGACCTCGTCGGCAAGAAGGTGGCCTCGCCCCAGCTCGGCGGCACGCAGGACGTCGCGCTGCGCACCTGGCTGAAGGACGCGGGGCTCGAGACCGACCCCCAGGGCGGCGGCGACGTGGCGATCGTGCCCCAGGAGAACTCGCTCACGCTCGACGCGTTCAAGCAGAACCAGATCTCCGGCGCCTGGGTCCCGGAGCCGTGGGCGACGCGGCTCGTCACCGAGGGCGGCGGCAAGATCCTCGTCGACGAGAAGACGCTGTGGCCGGGCGGCAAGTTCGTGACCACGAACATCATCGTGCGCACCCAGTTCCTGGATGACCACCCCGACGTGGTGAAGCAGGTCCTCGAAGGCAACCTCGCCGCCATCGACTCCATCGAGACCAACCGGGCAGCCGCGGAGGCGTCGGTCGCCACCCAGATCCAGAAGATCACGAGCAAGCCGATCGCAGCCACCCTGGTGACGGCATCGTTCGACAACATCGACTTCACCCCCGACCCGCTGCCCCAGACCCTCCAGCAGTCGGCCAAGGACGCGGTGAGCGTCGGCCTGCTCCAGGCGCCGAAGAGCCTCTTCAAGATCTACGACCTGAAGGTGCTCAACCAGCTCCTGAAGGCCGAGGGCAAGCCCGAGGTGACGGTGAAGCAGGTGAAGATCCCCGTAGCCGCGACGACCGCCACGACCCTCGCGGCGTCGACGACCACGGCGGCGAGGTGACGTCGCCTCTCGCCGCGTCCGTACGCACGGAGCCGGTCTCGAGCATCCCCCCGCTCGGGACCGGCTCCGCCGCGTCGGCGATCGCGTTCGACGACGTGTCGAAGGTCTACGGGCACGCCGGCAACGCGGTGCACGCACTCGACCGCATCACCCTCCACGTGCAGCCGGGCGAGTTCGTGTGCCTGCTCGGGGCGTCGGGGTGCGGCAAGAGCACGCTGCTCAACCTCGTAGCCGGCCTCGACCGCGCCACCACGGGCACGGTCACGGTAGAGGGCAGCACCACGCTCATGTTCCAGGAGTCGGCCCTGTTCCCGTGGCTCACCGTGCGGGGCAACGTCGACCTCGCGCTGAAGCTCCGGAAGGTGCCGAAGGCCCAGCGCACGGACCGGGTCGACGAGCTGCTCGACCTCGTGCACCTGCGCGAGTTCGACAAGAAGCGGCCGCACGAGCTGTCCGGAGGCATGCGCCAGCGGGTCGCGCTGGCCCGTGCACTGTCGCAGG
Source organism: Acidimicrobiia bacterium (assembly GCA_041659105.1). Classification (GTDB taxonomy): domain Bacteria; phylum Actinomycetota; class Acidimicrobiia; order IMCC26256; family PALSA-555; genus CAIUKV01. The sequence goes on along the minus strand of JBAZYX010000091.1, from coordinate 11,816 downwards.
ACAGCGACGTGCTGCTCATGGACGAGCCATTCGGTGCGCTCGACGCCATGACCCGCGACATCCTCCACGACGAGCTCGAAGACCTGTGGGCCAGAACTGAGAAGACGGTGCTGTTCGTCACGCACAACGTGCGCGAGGCCGTCCGCCTGGGCGACCGGGTGGTGCTGCTCACGAGCCGGCCGGGCCGGGTAGCCGAGGAGTTCCCCATCACCATCCCCCGCCCGCGCCGCATCGACTCCCCCGAGGTTGCCAACCAGGCGGCCGAGATCACGACCAGTCTGCGCGAGGAGGTCCGCCGTCATGGCGATGCGTGACCACGTGGCTCCGGGATCCACGGAATCCGGCGCCGAGATCAACGCCGAGCTCTCGGGACTCGACGCGCTCGACATGGTGCTCCCGCCGAAGCCGAACCCGCTGAAGCGGATCTGGGCGAACCTCTGGCCCAAGCTCCTCGCGGTGGGGATCGCGCTCGGCATCTGGCAGTTCGTGGTGTGGACCGGCTGGAAGCCCGAGTACGTCCTCCCGCCACCCGGCCCGGTGTTCCGCTCGCTGTGGGACAACCTCGACGTGATCCTGCAAGGTCTCGGGAACACCATGCGGCGCGCGGCAATCGGTTTCACGCTCGCGCTGGTGATCGGCGTCGTGCTCGGCACCCTCGTGTCGCAGTCGCGCGTCTTGCGGGCCGGCATCGGGTCGATGATCACGGGCCTCCAGACGATGCCGTCGATCGTGTGGTTCCCGCTGGCGTTCGTGCTGTTCCCGTACTCGGACAGCGCCGTCTACTTCGTCGTGGTGCTCGGCGCCGCGCCGTCGATCGCCAACGGCATCATCGGCGGGATCGACCACATCCAGCCGGTGCTCCTCCGGGCCGGTCGCGTCCTCGGGGCCCGAGGGTTCGCCAACCTCCGCTACGTGGTGCTCCCCGCCGCGCTCCCCTCGTTCGTCGGTGGGCTCAAGCAGGGCTGGGCGTTCGCCTGGCGCAGCCTGCTCGCCGGTGAGCTCCTGCTCGCCGCATCGGGAAAGCGCACGATCGGTGGCCTCCTGGAGGTCAACCGCCAGTTCTCCGACTACGCGGGCCTGATGGCGGTGATGATCGTGATCCTGATCATCGGGCTCGTCATCGACTCGATCTTCGGCGCCTTCGACAAGGCCATCCGCCGCCGCTACGGGCTGATCGACGCCGCCGCGCAGTAGGGCACGCCCCGACCCGCGCCGATAAGGTCCGGGCCATGATCGAGAACCCCGAAACCCTCATCCTCGAGCGCGACGGCGCCGTCCTCTGGGTCCGCCTCAACCGGCCCGAGGCCCGCAACGGCATCAACATGGTGATGCGCGAAGAGCTGCAGCAGACCTTCGAGGCCGTCGACGACGACGCCGAGATCCGGGCCATGGTCCTCACCGGCCAGGACCGCACCTTCTGCACCGGCGGCGACCTCATGCCCGCGGCCGGGAACGGCAAGAGCGCGATGACGCAGCCGACGAGCCAGATGGACTACCGGCGTGCGGTGCGCCCGTTCCAGGAGCTCACCAAGACCTACTGGCAGATGTCCACGCCCGTGGTGAGCGCGGTCAACGGCACGACCGCGGGCATGGGCTGGATGCTCGCCCTCCTCGCCGACCTCGTGGTCGCGGCCGAGGGCGCGCGCTGGACGCACGTGTTCGCGCGCCGGGGCATGGTCCCGCACGCGGGCGATCCGTTCTTCCTCCCGCGAGTGGTGCCCTTCCACCGGCTCAACGAGGCGATGCTGCTGTCCGACACCCTCACGTCGGAGACCATCGCCGAGTGGGGCTGCGTGAACCGGCTCGTCCCCGCCGACCAGGTCGACGCCACCGCCGGAGCGCTCGCCCAGCAGCTCGCCGCCGGGCCCACCCGCAGCCTCGGCATCTCGAAGCAGATGTACCGCCGCTCCCTCACGAACAACATGGAGACGATGTTCTACGAGGAGGCCGACGCGACCGCGCTGGTCACCCAGACGACCGACCGCTACGAGGGCGTGAAGTCGCTCATGGAGAACCGTCCGCCCGAGTTCACCGGGAACTAGGGCGTCACCGTGAGCGCGCCGCTGCTCGACGGCCTGCGGGTCATCGAGGTCGCGATCCTCGCCCCGAACATGGTCGGCATGCACCTCGCCGACCTCGGCGCCGACGTGATCAAGGTCGAGATGCCCGGTCGCGGCGACTACACGCATTCGGTCGGGCTCGTGCGCGCAGGCGGGCTGTCGTTCCTGCACCTGCGCTGGAACCGGGGCAAGCGCTCGATGGCGCTCGACCTCCGCTCCCCCGAGGGCGCCGAGGTGTTCCTCGACCTCGTGCGCGGCGCCGAGGTGGTGCTCGAGGGCATGCGCGCCGGCGCGCTCGCCAAGCGTGGCCTCGGCTACGAGCGCCTGCGCGAGGTGAACCCATCCCTCGTGTTCTGCGCGACGTCGGGCTTCGGCCAGACCGGCCCGTTCCGCGACCTCGCGACGCACGGCGTGGCGTACGACGCGTACGGCGGCCTCGCGCTCCCCGAGCGCACCGAGGAGGGCTTCCCTGCGATCCCGGGCAACTACAAGGACGTCGGCACCCAGGCCGGCGCGCTCTACGCGGCACTCGGCGTGCTCGCGGCGGTCACCCGCGCGCGGGCGACCGGCGAAGGCGCGTGCATCGACGTCGCACAGGCCGACGCCGCGGTCACCTGGAGCGCCGGCGCGCTCGACGCCACGATGTCGCGCGCGCGGGCTTGGGAGGTCGCGGGCGGCGCCGGGACGGAGCCCCCGGAACCGCCGTCGGTCGGACCGTCGATGCGCGACGCCGTGCGCTACCAGTACTACGACACCTCCGACGGGCGGACCATCCTGTTCCAGGCGTCGGAGCGGCACTTCTTCGTGAGGTTCTGCGAGGCGGTCGGCCGGCCCGACCTGCTCGAGGGCGACCTCGGCGAGGAGTTCGGCGAGCACGCCCGCGGCGACCTCGTGCTGCGCCGGGCACTGGCCGACATCTTCGCGACGCGCACGCAGCAGGAGTGGGTCGACTTCCTGCTCGAGGTCGACGTGCCCGGCGCGCCGGTCCACCGCGTCGCCGAGCTCCCCGACGACCCGAACTTCCGGGCCCGGGCCGACATCGTCGAGCACGACCACCCGATCGCCGGTCCGCTGCGCCTGCTCGGCACGCCGATCAACGTCGATGCGCCGCACGCGCCGATGGGCCCCGCGCCCTCGACCGGCGAGCACACCGACGAGATCCTGCGCGACGTCCTCGGCTACGACGACGCCCGCATCACCGCCCTCCGCGGGTCCGGCACCGTCGAGTAGCGACGGTGGGTCAGGGCGTCCAGGCGTCGACGAGGTCGGCGGTGGTGGTGATCGTGGCGAGCAGCGAGATCGTGTTGTCGAGCACGGCCTCGACGTAGTCGGCGCCCACCCCGGCCACCGCGTCGCGGGGCACGACCACCTGGTAGCCGCGGTTCACGGCGTCCATCACGGTGGACAGCACCGCCACGTTGACCGAGACGCCGGTGACCACCAGCGTGGTGATCCCGGTGTTGCGCAGGACCGAGTCGAGGCCGGTGTCGTACAGGGCGGAGAGGCCGTGGATCCGGGGCACCACCAGGTCGCCCGGTTCGACGCCGAGCCCGGGGTGGTGCACCGCCTTCGGCTCGGGTCCGGGCTCGACGCCCTCCCGGCGCTTCGCCGTGGCCACGAACAGACGCGCGTTGGTGTTACCTCCCAGCCCGTCGCGCCGGAACTCGGCCGTGCCGTGCACGACCAACGCCCCCGCGACGCGGGCCGCCCGGGCCAGCGCGGCCACGTTGGGCACCATGGTGTGCGACGCGGCCGCGAGGTCGGGGAGGAACGAGTCCTCCCCCACCACGTCGGTCTGGATCTCGATCGTGAGCAACGCGGTGTGGGCGGGTGCGGCCAGGGTGGCGAGGTCGAGCGGCATCGCGGGAGTGTAAGGGAATCCCGGTCACACCCTCGTGGTTGGATCCACGTATGGCATGGGCACTGGTCTTGATCGCGCTCGCGGTGGTCGGGATGATCGCCGTCGCGATCCTCGACCACCGCCCGCACGTCCCCATGCCCCCACTCGGCCGCCGGCACCGCGGCGGCGAGGCCTGAGCGCTCAGCGCCGAGCCGAGTACACCGCGGCGACCAGGGTCGCCGTGCGCCGGTCGCCGGTCATGCCCAGCTGCATCTGGTTCATCACGTAGCCGAAGCCGATCCCGGCGTCGCGGTCGGCGAACCCGAGGGAGCCCCCGGCGCCGGCGTGTCCGAACGCCCGCGGGCCCGCGCCCGGTGGCAGCATCACCGTCCCGGTGAAGCCGAGCCCGAACGCCGTGGGCATCCCGAGCACCAAGTCGGTGCCCTCCGACCGGACCGTCGTGGCCCGATCGACCGTCGCGTCGGCGAGCGCCCGGAATCCGCCAGACGGTGTTGCCACCTCACCCACGCACGCCGCGTACAGCCGGGCCAGCGACCGGGCGTCGCCGATCCCGTTCGACGACGGCATCTCGGTGGCGTGCAGCGCCCGCGTGTTCCACATGTCGTCGTAGCGGAACAGGCCCGCGGGCCCGCTCATCACCTTGCCCATCCACGTGTCGGGATCGGCCATCGCCTGGTCGATGAGCACCTGGAGCGCGGCGTCGGCCTCGGGCGGGTACAGCCGCGCGACCCGGGGCTCGAGCGCCTCGGGCAGGCCGACGAAGAAGTCGAGCCCGAGCGGCGCCGCGAGCTCGGCCGCGAACCACGCACCGAGCGACATCCCGGTGACCCGGCGCACGATCTCGCCGGTGAGCCAGCCGTACGTCCGGGCGTGGTAGCCGTGCGGTCCCGGCTCCCAATTGGGCGCCTGGGCCGCCAGCGCGCGCACCACCGGCTCGACCGCCATCACCTCGTCGAGCGTGAACGTGCCCTCGCAGTGCGCGAGTGCGGCGCGGTGCGACAGCACGTCGCCCACGGTGATCGCGCCCTTGCCGTTCGCGACGAACTCGGGCCAGTACTCCGCCACCGGCGCGTCGGGGTCGAGCCGGCCCTGCTCGATCAGCCGGTTGCACACCACCGCGGTGATGCCCTTCGTGGTCGAGAACGTGATGCACAGCGTGTCCTCGGCCCATTCGCGCGCGGCGTCGCGGTCGGCGAGCCCGCCCCACAGGTCGACGACCATGCGGCCGTCGGCGTACACGCTGCACGCCGCGCCGACGTCGCCGTGCTCGGTGAAGTTGCGTGCGAACGCGTCGGCCACCGCGCCCCAGCCCGCGTCCGCGTGACCCAGGACGGCGGGCCCGGTCATCCCGCTACTCGCTCGCGCCGAGGCGCGTGAGCGTGGCCTCGGCCTCGGCCATGATCCGCTGGATCAGGTCGGCCACCGTGGGCAGCTCGTCGATCACACCCACGACCTGCCCGGTGGGGAGGATGCCCACCTCGACGTCGCCGTCGACCAAGGTCGCCTTCGTGAGCATCGGAGCGTTCGCGGCGAGCGCGACCTGGCTCCACGACAGGCCCTGGTTCTTCACCATCGCCTTGCCCTCGGTGAGCAGGTCCTTCACCGACGTGCCGGTGAGCCGTTGGAACTTCAGCGCGTTCATCGCCGCACGCGGGTACGCCATGATGCGCCCGGTGTGCTCGAGGTGGTCGACGAACTTCGTGCGGATCACCCGCTGCGGGTAGCCGTCGATGTGCGTGCTCACGACCGTGCCGGTGACCGGTGTCTTCAGGTACTCGGCCTTCACGGCGTCGGGCACCCGGCTCTCCTGTGTGAGCAGGAAGCGCGTCCCCATCGCCACGCCGGCTGCGCCGTAGGCGAGCGCGGCCACCAGGCCCCGGCCGTCGAAGAAGCCTCCCGCGCCGATCACGGGAACGTCGACGGTCTCGCACACCTGCGGCAGCAGGAGGCTGGTGGGCACGGTGCCGGTGTGGCCGCCGCCCTCGCCGCCCTGGGCGATGAGCGCGTCCACCCCGATCTCGGCCACCTTCTCGGCGTGCCGCTTGGCCCCCACCGTGGGCATCACCACGAGGCCGGCGTCCTTGAGCTTCTGGATCAGCGGCGCCGACGGTGCCTGGGCGAAGCTCGCCACCCGCACGCCCTCGCGGATCATCACGTCGGCGCGGTCGAACGCGTCGGGCTGGTCGCCGCGCAGGTTCACGCCGAAGGGCTTGTCGGTGCGCTCCTTCACCTCGCGGATGGCCGTGGCAAACTCGTCGCCCGTCATCGTGGCGCCCGCGAGGATGCCGAGGCCGCCCGCGTTCGCGGTGGCCGACACGAGGCGCGGCCCCGCGACCCAGCCCATGCCGGTCTGCACGATCGGGTACTCGACGCCGACGAGGTCACAGAACGCGGTGCGCAGCGCGGGGTGGCTCGCCCCGATGGTTCGCTCGCTGCGCTCGCTCACTGGTCCGGGACTTCGGCGGCGCGGGCGGTCGCGGGGTCGAGCACCTCGCGGATGAGCCGCAGCTCGTCGTCGGTCGGGAGCCGGCTGGTGGGGATGTCGTCGGGAACGACCAGCGCGAAGCCGGTGAGCTCCTGCACCTCGTCGACGGTGACGCCCGGGTGCAGCGACCGGATGCGCATCGAGTGGTCGGGTGTCTCGAAGTCGAACACGCCCTTGTTCGACACCACGTGGTGCACGTGGTGGTACCGCTGCGCGGTGGGGCCGGCGGCCGCGGCACGGTCGTACCCGACGCCCGACACGCAGTCGACCTGCTCGACGAACACCCGCGTGTTGTGCACCGGCACCCAGTAGCTGGTGGGGTGGTTGACGGTGTTGCCCGGCGCACCGCGCACGCCGAGGAGCTGCGCCTTCGGCTTCGCCCACGGACCGATGCACGCGATGTTCTGGTTGCCGAAGCGGTCGATCTGCGTCGCGCCCATCATCACGTGACGCTTGCCCGACCACACGATGTCGAACATCTTCCCGAAGGGCAGCCACGCCTCGACGACCTTGTCGGCGTCGACCGGCGCGCCGATCGGGAGCGGCGCACCGAGCTGCACGGCATCGCCGTCGCCGTAGACGAGGTCGGGCTCGAAGGTGAGCGCGGCCAGGCGCGCGCCGATCGTGGGGATGGTGCCGATCGGGCTCGCGAGCACCTCGCCGCTGCCGCGCCACGCCTCGGCGCACGCGACCGCGCAGATCTCGGCCAGCGTCGCGTCCGTCACCATGGCTCCCTCGCTGCGCTCGTCCGCACTCATCTCCCAGCTCCGATCACGCGCCGGTAGTCGGCTTCGGGGATGTCGATGTACTTCGCCCGGAAGTCGGCCCAGGCCTCGGGGCTCTTCGCGGAGTCGGCGTACTCCTTCTGGATCTGCTCGTCGCGCTGGTAGTCGGGGACGCAGTGCGTGAAGTGGGCGCCGTACGGAGCCTCGACCACACCGTCGGTGAACATCCGGTTGATGCGGATGGTCGACTCCGGCCCCTCCTCGAGGAACCGGCCCGGCTCCACGATCCGCTCGCACGACACGAAGGTGCGGTCGGCCGCCATCGCGAACAGGTCGTCGAAGTACCAATCGGGACCGAGGTACTGCGCGTTGCCGCGGGCGTCGGCGCGATTCGCGTGCAGCAGCGCGACGTCGAGCTTCAGCGCCGGCATCGCGAGGTACTCGTCGTCGCTGTAGGGCGACGCCACCAGCTTCAGCCCGGGGTTGTTGTCGCTCACCGCGGAGCCGAGCCCGGCCCGGCAGGGCAGGAAGTCGACCCGCATCGCCGCGGCCCGCAGGCCCCACTGGAGCATGCCCTCGTCGAGCTCCATCGCCTCGATGGTGCCGTTCTGGCGTGCGGCCCGGAAGTGGGGCTCGAGCGCGATCGAGTCGAGCGACACGAAGCCGTACACGACCTTCTTCGCCTGCCCCGACGCGCACAGCATCCCGACCTCGGGCCCGCCGTAGGCGACCACCGTGAGGTCCGACAGCGCGGACCGCACGATCGCGCGCACGATCGACATCGGCTTGCGCCGCGATCCCCAGCCCGCGATCCCGATGGTCATGCCGTCGCGCAGCTCCGCGACGACGTCTTCCTCGGTCATCCGCTTGTCGGTCTTGTCGATCACATCCAGATCCTCGCTCGCAGGTTCCGTCTTGGCGTCAACGGTGCCGCTGGCAGCGGCACGGTTGACGCCAAATGGGAGGTGGAGGGCACTACTTGGTGGCGATGACGCAGGAGCCGTGGCCGAAGAGGCCCTGGTTGATCGAGAGGGCCACCCGGGCGCCCTCGACCTGACGCTCCCCCGCCTCGCCCCGCAGCTGCCAGGTGAGCTCGCACACCTGGGCGATCGCCTGGGCCGGGATCGCCTCGCCGAAGCAGGCCAGCCCGCCGCTGGGGTTCACCGGCACGCGGCCGCCGAGCGACGTGGCACCGGAGTGCAGCAGCGCCTCGGCCTCGCCCTCGCCGCACAGGCCGATGTTCTCGTACCAGTCGAGCTCGAGCGCGGTGGAGAGGTCGTAGACCTCGGCCAGCGACAGGTCGCCCGGGCCGACGCCGGCCTCCTCGTACGCCGCGGCCGCGATCGAGTCGCGGAACGTGCGCTCGGGGAGCGCGACGCCGACGGCGGAGTCGGTCGCGATGTCGGGCATGTCGAGGTAGGTGTTGGGGTACTGCGGCGTGACGGTGGAGATCGCGGCGAGGCGCACCTGGCGGTCGTGGTCGGCCCGCGTCGCGGCGAACTCCGCGCTCGCGAGCACCAGGGACGCGGCGCCGTCGCTCGTGGCGCAGATGTCGACGAGTCGCAGCGGGTCGGCCACCACGGGCGACGCCTCGATCTCGTCGTAGCCGAACTCCTTGCGGTACCGAGCGTTCGGGTTGGTGAGCCCGTGGCGGCTGTTCTTCACCTTCACCGCGGCGAAGTCCTTCGCGGTGGCGCCGTACGCCTCCATCCGGCGCCGGGCGTAGAGCCCGAAGTACGTGGGGTTGGTCGCGCCGAGGATGTGGAACCGCAACCAGTCGGGGTCCTCCGGGCGCACGCCGGGCAGCGGGCCGAAGAAGCCCTTCGGCGCGGTGTCGGCACCGACGACCAGTGCGACGTCGCAGCGGCCGGCCTGGATCTGCGCACGGGCCTGGTCGATCGCGACCGCACCGGACGCGCACGCCGCGAAGCTGCTCGACACGCGGACGCCGCGCCACCCGAGCGCCTGCGCGAACGTCGACCCTGAGACGTAGCCCGGGTAGCCGTTGCGCATCGTGTTGCCGGCGGCGAGGAACCCGACGTCGGACCACTCGAGACCGGCGTCGGCGAGCGCTGTGCGCGCCGCGACCACGCCGTACTCCACGAAGTTGCGACCCCACTTGCCCCACGGGTGCATGCCCGCACCGATGATCACGACGTCGCTCACGAGGCCACCTCCTGAACCGGCCGCCACTTCCACACCGTGTGCACGACGTCGTCGCTCTCGTAGAGCGGCTCCACCACCAGCTCCATCGCCTGCCCGGCGTGCAGGCTGCTGACGTCGACCCCGCGGGCGACCTGGCCGAGCACCACCATCTTCTCGACATCGAGCTCGACCGCGGCCACGCCGTACGGCTCGAACGGCTCCGTGGCCGGGTACGGCGGCGGTGGCGCGTAGCGGTTGTCGGTGAACGACCAGAGCGTTCCCCGGGTGGACAGCTCGACGTCGTCGAGGTCGGGCGCGCCGCACGCGGGGTTGCGGCAGAACGAGTACTGCTTCGGGAAGAAGTACGCACCACACCGCGCGCAGCGCCCGCCGAGAAGCTTCGCGCCGCCCTCCTCGGTGAAGTACCCCTCGACCACCGGCACGTGCGGCTTCGTGCTCACGATCCCATCCCTTCCGAACCGTCGGCACCACCGAGCAGCTCGCCGCCGCGGAGGTCGGCGTCGCGCTTGTCGACGAAGGCCTGGCGCAGCTCGTCGGAGTCACCCCAGAGGTTCAGCTCGTAGGTGAAGCCCTGCTCGTAGCGATAGCTGCGCTTCACGTCGACGGGGTCGATCCCGTTGATCGACTCCTTCGCCCGCCGGATCACCAACGGGCTCTTCGCCGCGATCACCTGGGCGATCTCGCGCGCGGCGCCGAGCAGCTCGGCGCGCGGCACCACCCGCTCGACGGTGCCCCACTCGAACAGCTGCTGCGCGCTGATCATCGAGCCGGTGAAGTACATCGCCCGCATCTTGTGCGTGGGCACGAGGCGGGCGAGGTGGGTGGCCACGCCGAGCGCGCCCCGGTCGACCTCGGGCAGGCCGAAGGTGGCGTCGTCGGCCGCCACGATGATGTCGGCGTTGCCCGCGATGCCCACGCCCCCGCCGAGGCAGTAGCCGTGGACCGCGGCGATCACCGGGACCTCGCAGTCGTACACCGCGGCGAAGGTCTCCCAGCAGCCCCGGTTCACGCCGATGAGGGACGCGTTGGTGGGGTCGGCCGCGAGCTCCTTGATGTCGACCCCGGCCTGGTAGCCGTTGATCTCCGGGTTGGCGGCCACGATGAGCGCCCGCACCTCGGGGTCCCGGCCGAGCGATCGGATCGAGTCGGCGAGCTTGTACCAGCCGGCCACCGGGAGGGCGTTCACCGGAGGGTTGTCGATGACGACTTCGGCGACGTGGTCGCGCACTTCGGTACGAATCACGCACGGAGCGTAGCGAACGTCCCGATCGCGGCCGCCACGGGGCCGCGGGTCATCGGTTCCCGCAGTGAGCGGAGCGACCCGACGAGACGGAGCGTAGCGAACGTCCCGATCGCGGCCGCCACGGGGCCGCGGGTCATCGGTTCCCGCAGTGAGCGGAGCGACCCGACGAGACGGAGCGTAGCGAACGTCCCGATCGCGGCCGCCACGGGGCCGCGGGCGAACCGCTCATGGAGTGAGCGGAGCGACCCAGACGCCAGCGCGTAGCCTTCGCCCCCGTGAGCGAAACCAATCCCCTGGACTTCACGGGCAAGGTCGTGATCGTCACCGGCGGAGCCCGCGGCATCGGTCGCGGCATCACCGAGCGCTTCCTCGCGGCCGGGGCCGACGTGGTGATCTGCGGGCGGAACGAGCCCGACGACCTGCCTGCCGCGGGCGGCCGCACGGCCGGGTTCGTGACCGCCGACGTGCGTGACCCCGACGACGTCGACAAGGTCGTCACGGCGGCCGTCGAACGCTTCGGCCGGATCGACGTGCTGGTCAACAACGCCGGCGGTGGCCCCCCGTCCGACAGCGCCACGGTGTCGCCGCGGTTCTCCACCTCCATCATCACGCTCAACCTGATCGCGCCGTTGGTGTTCGCGCAGCGGGCCAACGCGGTGATGCAGCAGCAGGACGGCGGCGGCGTGATCGTCAACATCGCGAGCGTGAGCGGCATCCAGCCCTCACCTGGAGCCGCTGCGTACGGCGCGGCCAAGGCCGGCCTGCTCAACCTCACCGAGACCCTCGCGGTCGACTTCGCGCCCAAGGTGCGGGTGGTCGCGGTGACGGTGGGGTACGTGCGGACCGAGCAGTCGCACCTCTTCTACGGTGACGAGGAAGGCATCGCGGCGGTCGGCCGCACGATCCCCCTCGGACGCATGGCCGAGCCCTCCGACATCGCGGACACGTGCCTCTACCTCGCCTCGCCCCTCGCCCGCTACGTCAGCGGCACGTCGATCCTCGTGCACGGCGGCGGCGAGAACCCGGCCTACCTCGCCGGCTCCACCGGCGACGTCAAGTCCACCTGACTGCGCCCGCCCCGAGCCCGTCCCCGCGGCGCACAGGACCCGAGCGCAGGCCGGGCAGCGGAACTCGAACACCCCACCGGGGAGGGGGAGCAACAACGCAGCGAGTTCCGCTCAGCCCGAACCTCTTTGGCGGCTCCCCATTGCGCCGGAGCGTGGACTGTGACGGCGTGTTTGTGGTTCGCGGCGATTGGTCCGCTCGGTTCAGCTGG
>JBAZYX010000090.1:0-16886 GCA_041659105.1 Acidimicrobiia bacterium | reverse complement strand
CGTCGCGCAGGGCGTGCCCTTCGCCCGCGAGTACGGCGGTCTGCTCGACAACCGCTCGTTCGGTGGCGCCCAGGTCTCCCGCACCTTCTACGCGCGGGGCCAGACCGGCCAGCAGCTGCTGCTCGGTGCGTACCAGGCCCTCGCGAACCAGATCCACCTCGGCAACGTGGAGCTCTGCAACCGCAGCGAGATGCTGGACCTCGTGGTGAAGGACGGCAACGCCGTCGGCATCGTGGCCCGCAACCTGATGACGGGCGCGGTGACCTCGCACTCCGCGCACGCGGTGGTGCTCGCCACCGGTGGCTACGGCAACGTGTTCTTCCTCTCCACCAACGCCAAGGGCAGCAACGTCACCGCGATCTGGCGTGCGCACAAGAAGGGCGCCTACATGGCGAACCCGTGCTACACGCAGATCCACCCCACGTGCATCCCCGCGAGCGACGAGTTCCAGTCGAAGCTCACGCTGATGTCGGAGTCGTTGCGCAACGACGGCCGGATCTGGGTGCCGAAGGACTCCAACGACACGCGCTCGCCCGACCAGATCCCCGAGGACGAACGCGACTACTACCTCGAGCGCCGCTACCCCGCCTTCGGCAACCTCGTGCCGCGCGACGTCGCGTCCCGCGCCGCCAAGCGCGAGGTCGACGCCGGCCGCGGGGTGGGGCCGCTCAAGAACGGCGTGTACCTCGACTTCGCCGAGGCGATCGACCGGCTCGGCCGCCCCGTCATCGAGGAGCGCTACGACAACCTCTTCCAGATGTACGAGCGCATCACCGGCGAGGACCCGTACGTGGTGCCGATGCGGATCTACCCCGCGGTGCACTACGCGATGGGCGGGCTCTGGGTCGACTACAACCTGATGAGCAACGTCCCCGGCCTGTACGTGCTCGGCGAGGCGAACTTCTCCGACCACGGCGCGAACCGCCTCGGGGCGAGCGCGCTGATGCAGGGTCTCGCCGACGGGTACTTCGTGCTCCCGGCCACCATCGGCGACTACCTCGCCCCGCAGCTCGGCCAGGCGCCGGTCGCGCTCGACGACCCCGCGTTCGTCGAGGCCCAACAGGGCGTGGCCGACGTCACGGCCCAGCTGCTCGCCATCAACGGGTCGCGCTCGGTCGACTGGTTCCACCGCGAGCTCGGCAAGATCATGTGGGACAACTGCGGCATGGCCCGCACCCGGGAGAGCCTCGAGAAGGCCGTCGCGGAGATCGCACCGCTGCGCGAGGAGTTCTGGAACGACGTGCGGGTCCTCGGCGAGGGCTCCACGTTCAACCAGTCGCTCGAGCGGGCCGGCCGGGTGGCCGACTTCCTCGAGTTCGGCGAGCTGCTCTGCCGCGACGCCCTCCACCGCGAGGAGAGCTGCGGCGGTCACTTCCGCCTGGAGCACCAGACCGAGGAGGGCGAGGCGCTGCGCGACGACGAGAACTTCGCCTACGTCGCGGCCTGGGAGTACACGGGTGACCACGCGTCGCCCCGGCTCCACAAGGAACAGCTCGAGTTCGAGAACGTCCACCTCGCCCAGCGCTCGTACAAGTAGAGCCCGCAGCGGTCTTCGAAGGATCAGGGGAGCGACAGAAGATGAAGGTCACCCTCACCGTCTGGCGGCAGGCCGGCCCCACGGCCCAGGGCCGGTTCGAGACCTACGAGCTCGACGACGTCAGCCCCGACATGTCGTTCCTCGAGCTCTTCGACGTGCTCAACGAGCGGCTCATCACCAAGGGTGAGGATCCGGTCGCGTTCGACCACGACTGCCGCGAGGGCATCTGCGGCTCGTGCTCGATGATGATCAACGGGCGCCCGCACGGCCCCGAGCTCGGCACCGCCACCTGCCAGCTCCACATGCGCAAGTTCGAGGACGGCGCCAAGATCACGGTCGAGCCGTGGCGGGCCGCGGCGTTCCCGCTCGTGCGCGACCTCGTGGTCGACCGCTCGTCGTTCGACCGGATCGTGGAGGCGGGCGGCTACATCACCGCCCCCACCGGCAGCGCGCCCGACGGCAACCTGATCCTCATCCCCAAGGCCGTGGCCGACACCGCGATGGACGCCGCGCAGTGCATCGGCTGTGGTGCCTGCGTGGCCGCGTGCCCCAACGGCGCCGCGCAGCTGTTCACCGCCGCGAAGGTGATGCACCTCAACCTGCTGCCGCAGGGCCAGCCGGAGCGCTGGGAGCGCGTCACCAACATGGTGAGCACGATGGAGGACTTCTTCGGGTCCTGCACGAACCACGGCGAGTGCGAGGCCGCGTGCCCGAAGGAGATCTCGATCGACTTCATCGCGCTGATGAACCGCGACTACATCAAGGCGCAGTTCAAGCAGCGCCGCCTGGCCAGCCAGCGGGGCTAGCGCCGCCGGGCCGCGAGCTTGTAGGCCTCGAACCACACGACGCCGGCGAAGCCGGCGACCACGGCGACGAGCCACTGCGTGGGCTCCAGCGGTCCGAAGTCGAACGCGTCCCGGAGCCCGGGGACGGTGAGCAGCACCACGAGCAGCGTCGCCGCCAGGACGAGGATCCACTTGAGGGTCCGATTCCGGCGCTCGCGGAACGACCCCCAGATCGACAGGCGCCACGAGCGGTTCACGAGGATCAGCGAGACGTCGCCCACGAGGAGGGTCGTGAACGCGACCGAGCGGACGACGTCGTCCGGTCGGTCGGACAGCACCGCCCAGAGGTAGACCGCGGCCACGGCGACGAAGACCGAGAGCCCCTGGCCGAAGGCGAGCGCGAGCCCCCGGCGACCGAAGATCGGCTCGCCGAGACCCCGCGGCGCCTGCTCCATGATCAACGGGTCGACCTCCTCCGCCTCGAACACCACGGAGCACGCGGGGTCGATGATGAGCTCGAGGAACGCGACCTGCACGGGCAGGAGCACCAGCGGCCAGCTCGGCACGAACAGCGGCAGCAGCGACATCCCGAGGATCGGCACGTGCACGGCCACGATGTACGACATCGCCTTGCGGAGGTTGTCGAAGATGCCGCGGCCCTGCCGGATGCCGCCGGCGATGGAGGCGAAGTCGTCGTCGGTGATCACCAGCGCCGCCGCCTCGCGCGCCACGTCCGTTCCGCGCGCCCCCATCGCGATGCCGATGTCGGCGGCGCGCAGGGCCGGCGCGTCGTTGACGCCGTCGCCCGTCATCCCGACGACCTCGCCGTCGGTCTGGAGCGCGTGCACGAGCCGGAGCTTCTGCTCGGGGACCATCCGCGCGAACACGTTCACCGCCCGGATGCGCTCGGCGAGCTCGTCGTCGCCCATCGTGTCGATGTCGGCACCGGTGAGGTACCCCACACCGTGCTCCAGGCCCACGTCACGCGCGATCGCCAGCGCGGTGCCCGGGTAGTCACCCGTGATCATGATCACGCGGACCCCGGCTCGCCGGCAGTCGGCAACCGCGTCGGCGACGCCCGGCCGGACCGGGTCGTGCAGGCCGGCGAGGCCGAGGAACTCGAAGGCGAAGTCGTGCTGCGCGGTGGGGAGCCCGTCGGCGAGCGCGAACCGGGCCCGGGCGACGCCGAGGACGCGCTGCCCGCCCGCGGTCGCGACCTCGACCTCGGTCCGCAGCGCCTCGAGCGCTTCCTCGTCGAAGTGGCACAGGTCGGCGATCGCCTCGGGGGCCCCCTTCGCGGCGATGACGAAGTGCCGGAGGTCGGGTGAACGCCACACGTGCGAGATGGCGAGCAGCTCCTCCGACAGCGGGTACTCGCGGACCAGCTCCCAGTCGCGGTGCAGGTGCTCGGTCCCCGCGAGGTAGTCGTCACCCAGGTCCCGGAAGGCCCGGTCCATGGGGTCGAACGGATCGATCGGGGAGGCGAGGACGGCGAACTCGGTGATCTCGTGGAACGGCTCGGGCAGCGGCCGACCGTCGAGGCGGTGGACGGCTCCGCCGACGACCAGCTCGCGCACCGTCATGCTGTTCATCGTCAGCGTGCCGGTCTTGTCGACGCAGATGACCGTGGCCGATCCGAGCGTCTCGATGACCGGTGACCGGCGGGTGAGCACGTGCCGTTGCGACATGCGCCACGCACCCAGCGCGAGGAAGAGCGTGAGCACGACCGGGAACTCCTCGGGGAGCATCGCCATCGCGGTCGCGATGCCCGCGAGGAGGCCCTCGAGCCAGTCACCGCGGGTCGCGCCGTAGACCACGACGACCGCGCCCGCCGCGAGCACTCCTGCGGCGCCGACGAACCGTACGAGCCGGTCGACCTCGCGCTGCAACGGCGTGCGCATGGGCTCGATCGTGCGCAACGCGGTGCCGATCCGTCCCAGCTCGGTGTCAGAAGCGGTCCCCTGGACCACGGCGATCCCGTGCCCCTTCACCACGAGCGTGCCCGAGAACACCCACGGCGTCGCGTCCCCACCCGGCGGCCCCATTCCCGGCTCCCCGTCCGGGCCGACCGAGGACTTGCGGACCGGGACCGACTCGCCGGTGAGGGCCGACTCGTCGACCGAGAAGTTCACGGCGTCGACCAGCACCGAGTCCGCCGGCACCCGATCGCCTTCGGCCAGCACCACGACGTCACCCACCACCACGTCACGGCCCGCGATCCGCACCTGCACCCCGTCGCGCACGACGAGCGCGCGCGGCGACGACAGATCGCGCAGCGCCTCGAGCGCGTTCTCCGTCTTGTGCGCCTGGAAGACGGAGACGGCGATCACGATGACCACCGACACCATCAGCAGCACCCCGTCGAGGGGCTCGGCGATCAGGAAGTTGACCGTCCCCGCCCCGACGAGCAGGAGGAGCATCGGCTCACGCACGACCTGCCACGCCTGCGCCAGGAGGTTGCCGGGCCGGGCGGTGGGAAGCTCGTTCGGCCCCATCTCGCCCAGCCGACGGGCCGCCTCCTCGGCGGTGAGGCCGCTCGGCAGCACGATCCCGGACGTGGGCATCAGCCTTGTGCTCTCCGGCCTCGACGGGGGCCGACGGCTACTTGCGGTCGCTCGCCCGGCGGCGGCGATGGAGCGCGCCGCGCCAACCCGGCGGCACCGCTTCCACGGTGCCCGCGTCGTCGAGCGCGCGGCGCAGATCGGCCACGAGGTCCTCGACCGTCTCGATCCCCACCGAGATCCGTACGAGCCCGGGGTCGACCGCGAGCGGTGAGTCGGCGGCCGACAGATGGGTCATGCGGGCCGGGTGCTCGATGAGCGACTCCACCGCGCCGAGCGACTCGGCCAGGGTGAAGAGGCGGGTCTCGGCCACGATCGCGAGCGCGGCGTCCTCGCCTCCGGCGGCGACGAAGCTCACCATGCCCCCGAAGCCCCGCATCTGGCGGCGAGCGACCTCGTGGCCCGGGTGCATCGGCAGGCCCGGGTAGAGCACGCGGCCCACGGCAGGGTGCTCGGCCAGCATGGCCACGATCGCGCGCGCGTTCTCGCAGTGACGATCCATGCGCACGGCGAGCGTCTTCACGCCGCGCAGCACGAGGTAGCAGTCGAACGGCGACGGCACCGCGCCCACCGCGTTCTGCACGAACCCGAGGTGCGCGGCGAGCTCGGCGTCGTTGGTGGCGACGAAGCCACCGATCACGTCGGAGTGACCGCTCAGGTACTTCGTGCTCGAGTGCACCACGACGTCGGCGCCGAGCGCGAGGGGCTGCTGGAGGTACGGCGTGGCGAACGTGTTGTCGACCACGACCTTCGCGCCACGTGCACGGGCCGTCTGCGCGACGGCCGCGATGTCGACCACGGTGAGCATCGGGTTGGTGGGCGACTCGACCCACACGATCTTCGTCTCGTCGCGCAACGCGGCGGCCAACGCGTCGGCGGACGTGAGATCGACCGCGGTCCACGCGATCCCGGCCGGGGCCAGCACCTTCGACACCAGCCGGTAGGTGCCGCCGTACGCGTCGTCGGGGATCACCACGTGGTCGCCCGGGACGAGCCGGCGCAGGATCGCGTCCTCCGCCGCCATCCCGCTCGCGAACGCGAAGCCGTGCGCGGCCCGCTCGAGTGAGGCGAGGCACTCCTCCAGCGCCTGGCGGGTGGGGTTCCCGGTGCGCGCGTACTCGAAGCCGGTGTGCTCCCCCACCTCGCGTTGGGCGAACGTCGTGGCGAGGCTGATCGGCGTGACCACCGCGCCCGTGACCGGATCGGGGTCCTGGCCGGCGTGGATGGCGCGGGTCTCGAACCCGCCCCCCGCTTGGCGCCCGTCGCTCATCGCTGCTCCTCGATCTGCCGGTTCAGCCCGTGGTGCGCTGCACGAGGAAGCTCAGCACGTCCTGGCGGGTGAGCACGCCGACCGGGTGGCCGCCGTCGAGCACGAGCACCGACGGGCCCCGGTCGAGCGCCTCGACGACGTCGGTGACGGTCTCACCGATGCCCACCATCGGCATGGGCGGCTCCATGACCTCGCCCGCGGGGCGCTCGAGCACGCCGGGGTCGCGGAACGCGCGGTCCATGAGCGCGAGCTCGGACAGCGCGCCGCTCACCTCCTTCGCGGCGAGGGGCAGCGCGTCGGTGACCGCCACGACCACCTGCGACACGCCGAGGTCGCGCATCAGCGCGAACGCACGGCCGGCCGACTCCTCCGTCGTGACGATGACGAGGTCGGGGATCGGGTCGTCGCCCGCGGCCGCGTGCTTGGCGTCGAGCACGTCGCCCGCGGTCGGGCCCTCCGCGCGCAGGAAGCCGAAGCGGGTCATCCACTCGTCGTTGTAGATCTTCGACAGGTAGCCGCGGCCGGAGTCGGGCAGCAGCACCACCACGAGGTCGTCGGGCCCGAGCTCCGCGCCCACCACGAGGGCCGCGTGGATCGCGGTGCCGCACGAGCCGCCGATGAGCAGCCCCTCCTCGCGGGTGACGCGGCGGGCCGCGGCGAAGGACTCGGCGTCGCTCACCTCGACGACCCGGTCGACGAGGGCCGGGTCGAAGGTGGTCGGCCAGAAGTCCTCGCCCACCCCCTCCACGAGGTACGGGCGGCCGGTGCCGCCGGAGTACACCGAGCCGGCGGGGTCGGCCCCGATGATCCGGACGTTCGGGTTCTGGGCCTTCAGAAAGCGGGCGACCCCGGTGATCGTGCCCCCGGTCCCCACGCCGGCCACGAAGTGGGTGACCCGGCCGTCGGTCTGGCGCCAGATCTCGGGCCCGGTGGAGCGCTCGTGCTCCGCGGGGTTGTGGGGGTTCGAGTACTGGTCGGGCCGGAACGCGTTCGGCGTCTCGCGGGTGAGGCGGTCGGCCACGGAGTAATAGGAGTCGGGGTGCTCGGGCGGCACCGCCGTGGGGCACACCACCACCTCCGCGCCGTAGGCCCGCAGCAGCGCGACCTTCTCGTCGCTCATCTTGTCGGACATGACGAAGATGCACTGGTAGCCGCGCTGGGCCGCCACGATCGCGAGTCCCACCCCGGTGTTGCCCGAGGTCGGCTCCACGATGGTGCCGCCGGGCTTCAGGAGCCCCTCACGCTCGGCGGCGTCGATCATCGCGACCGCGGGGCGGTCCTTCACCGAGCCGCCCGGGTTGAACAGCTCGACCTTGGCCACGAGGTCGCACGACAGGCCCGCGCCGACGCGACCGAGTCGCACGAGGGGCGTGTTGCCCACGAGATCCAGCAGGCTGTCGGCCACCTCCACGCCGTCACGGTAGCGGGGGGTCGTGGCGACCGCGAACGGCGCCCTCGTAGGCTCGGCGCATGCAGGAGCACCACTACACGTTCGTGGTCGACGCCACCCCCGAACAGGTGTGGGAGGTGTTCTGGTACCACGGGCCCGACAAGCCCATGACGCCCGGGGTCACGATCGAGATCCTCCATCCCGGCGATGTGGTCGGCGAGGGGCTCGTACGCCATTGCCACTTCCCGGTCCCGAAGTACCTCGGCACCGGCGGTGTCGGGCGCTCGTGGGAGTGGGTGACCCAGGTGAAGCCCTACGAGTCGTGGAAGTACGACGCCATCGGCAAGCCCCTGTGGTCGAAGGCCGAGGGGTTCATCACCCTCGCCCCCGTCGACGAGGCCCGGACGCAGATCGACTTCATCGAGCGGTACTGGACGTTCAACCCGTGGATGCGCCGCCTCGGCCTCGAGAAGCGCGTGCACGAGAAGCTGTCACGCGACAACGACGCGTTCTTCCGTGCGGTCAACGCGGGGCTCGACTTCCACCGCGAGCGCCGGGCGCGGCTCGCCTAGCGCTGCCCATTAGCGCGCGTGGGCGTACTCGGCGCGCAGCGACGGCGCGTCGAAGCGCAGGTCGGGCTCGACCTCGCGCACCGCGTCCATCCCCCACGCCGCGGCCATCTCGTCGGGGGCCGTGCCGTGCAACACGGCCGCAGCCTGCATCGCCGCGCCGAGGCACACGGCGTCGGCCAGGCGCGGCACCGAGACCGGCCGCTGCGCGAGGTCGGCCACGACACGCTGGAACGCGTTCGAGCGCGCCGCTGCACCCACCACCCAGAGCCGGCCCGACGTGGGCACGCCCGCGGCGTCGAGCGCGTCGAGCCCCTCGAGCAGGCCGCACACGATGCCTTCGACCAGCGCACGGGCGACGTGCTCCTGCCCGATGCCCGGGCCGAGGCCGGTGAGGTGGCCCGGCGCGGGCGGGCGGCCGGCGGCGTCGTCGAGCTCGCGGTACGGCACCCAGCGCACGCCGCCCGCACCCGCGGGCGCCGAGAGCGCGAGCTGGTCGACGTAGCTGATGTCGAGCCCAACCTGCGCGGCCATCGTCTCCATCACGTCGCGGGCGCGGAACGTGCGCGTCGTGGGCAGGAACTTGCCCGCGGCGTCGGCCCGGTCGGCCACGCGGCCGGTCGGGTCCTCGGTGAGACGCTCCCGCGCCGCGAAGCAGATGCCGGACCGGTCGAGCGCGAGGACGACGTCCCCCGCCCGCATCCCGATGCCGAGCGCGGCGGCCTGCTGCGACCCGGTGCCGGGCGCCACGAGCACGCTCTCCCGGTCGCCCGCGGGCTCGCCGGCCTGGAGCACCTCGGGGAGGCAGCGGCCCCACTCGATCGTGTCGTCGACCACCCGGAGCACGTCGGGCCGCCACCGGTTCTCGCGGGGCGACCAGTACCCGGTGGTCGACGCGTCCCCGCGGTCGGTCACGTACCGGCGCACCATCCGGTGCGTGAGGTAGTCGTGCGGGAGGAGCACCTTGCCGATCCGGGCGAACACCTCGGGCTCGTGGTAGCGCAGGTGCGCCAGCTTCACGACCGCGTGGGTCGGGTCGGGGATGGCGCCACAGGCCGCGGCCCACATCTGCGCGCCGCCGAGGTCGCGCACGAGCCAATCGGCGTCGATCTGCATCGCCGCGTCGCCGCCGAGCAGCGCGGGGCGCAGGAGCCGGCCCTCGGCGTCGAGCAGCACGAGCCCGTCGGACTGCGCCGCCACCGCGATCGCGTTCACCCCCAGCGCGCCGCCGGCGTCCTTGCGAGCGTCGACCACGGCCTGCCACCACAGCCGGGGGTCGAAGTCGCCGCGCCCGGCCTTCGCGCCCTCGTGCGCCGCCTGACCGGAGACGAGCAGCTTCCCGTCGTCGGCGTCGCGCACCTCGACCTTGGTGGACAGCGCCGACATCTCGACGCCGAGCACCAACGCCATAGTCCCCTCCGGTGCACCGAGTCGGATTGCCCCGGGGGCACCCTAACCGCCCGAAACCACCACGGATGACATAGGTTGCGCCCATGACGACGCCCCCGGAACCGCCCGCACCCGCCCCGCCGCCCGAGCCTCCGGCGCCCGGGGCGGTGGTCCCGCCTGCGGCCGCGTGGTCCACGCCGGCGCTCCCGCCCGCCGAGCGCGTGCGCGTGGCGTGGCAGGACCGCACGCGCAGCGACTACCAGTTCGTGAACCCGTGGCTGAACGTGTTCCTCGTCCTGATCACGTGCGGCATCTACGGCTTCTACCTCTTCTACCAGCTCGTCCGCCGCGACCGCGACCACAACCGGCGGCGGCTCGAGCTGCTCGACGGCGCCACCACGTTCGCGTGGGACGAGGCGTACAAGCGCGGGGTCGCCGAGGAGCTCCGTCCCAACTTCGAGCGCATCGCGGTGCACCTCCAGACCATGCGCCAGATGACCACCGACTTCCGCGACCCCGCGATCTGGCTGCTGATCTCGCTCGTCGCGAGCACCGTCGCCCACATCGTGGCGTTCGTGCTGCTCGACCAGGACCTGATCAAGCACGACCGCGCCGAGGGCGCGGTCGAGGCCGAGCTCGCCGCGATCTACGCCCGGCTGGGCCAGCCGCTGCCCGACAGCAACCCGGCTCGGGTCAAGCACGAGGACAACTACGTCGGCCGCATCGTGGCCACCATCGTCAGCTGCGGCTTCTACCTGCTCTGGTGGTGGGTCGACCAGCAGCGCGACGGTGACGCCCACTACGCGCAGAACTGGCCGTGGGAGGACTCCCTCGCCCAGGCGGTCCAGTCCCTCCAGGCCGCATCCTGAGCACCTCACCTCAGAAGGGCTCGGCGGGGTCTTCCTCGTCGGTGTCGTCGGCGCCGTCGGCGTCGGCGTCGGCGTCGGCATCGAAGTCCTCGAGGTCGGCGACGATGCGGGCCACGTCGTCCTGCGCGCGGGTGATGCGGGTGCGGCAGAGCTTGATCAGCTCGCTGGCCCGGCGGACACGCTCGGCCAGGACGTCGACGTCGAGCTCGTCGCCCTCGAGCTCGTCGAGGATCGCCTCGAGCTCGTGCATCGCGTCGGCGTAGCCGATCACTTCCTCGTTCTCGCTCACGCGCTCACTCGCTTCCCGGCTCGGTGACGCGGCTCGTGACGGTGCCGTCGGCCATCTCGGTGACCAGCATGCCACCCGGCGCGGCAGCGGCCGCCGAACGCAACACGCGTCCGTCGGCGTCGCGGGTGATCGAGTAGCCGCGTTCGAGCACCCGGCGCGGATCCAGCGCCCGCACCCGCGCCTCGATCCCCTCGAGCGTCCGGTCGGCGTCGCGCGCCGTGCGGCGGGCGCCGGGCGCGACCCGGGACGCACGCGCGTCGAGCCGTTCGAGGGCGACGTCGGTGGCACGCCGGCCCGCGACCACGATGCCGCGCTCGCGCGCGGCGAGCGCACGGGCCGCGTCCCGCGTCCCCGCGCGGGCGAGGTCGACCACACGCCGGCGACGGCCGTCGAGCACCCGCTGCTCACGACGCGTCGCGCCGGGTGCGACCCGACGGAGCCGGCGGTTCGCCGACCCGAGCTGCTGGTCGGCCAGGCCGCACGAGGCCCGCGCCCGTGACGCGACCCGGTGCGACAGGCCTTGCAGCTCGGCGTCGAAGTCGGCCACCAGGTCCACCAGCACACCTGCCGCGGCGGTCGGCGTCTTCGCGTAGGTGTGCGCCACCTCGTCGGCCACCGTGCGATCGACCTCGTGGCCGATGCCGGTGATCACCGGGACCGGCATGGCGACGATGGCCCGCGCCACCGTCTCGGTGTCGAACGCGCTGAGGTCGCTGCGCGACCCTCCGCCGCGCACGAGGACCACCACGTCGAGGTCGAGCGCAGCGAGGCGCCGCAGCGCGTACGCGATGCGCTTGTCGGCCGCCGCGCCCTGCACGCGCGCGTGACAGTGCGCGACCCGGAACGCGTACCCGCTCGCCTCCAGCGAGTGCACGAAGTCGTGGTAGGCCGCGCTGCCGCCGGACGTCACGAGCCCCACGCGCAGCGGCACCGCGGGCATCGCGAACCCGGCGTTGGCCCGCAGCACCCCCTCGTCGGCGAGCAGCTGCACGACCCGGGCGCGGTCGGCCGCCATCTTCCCGACGGTGAACACGGGGTCCACGCCGTTCATGATGAGCTGCAGCCGCCCCTGCGGCGGGTAGAAGTCGACGCGCCCCCGGATCCGCAGCTCCACCCCGTCGACGAGCCGCACGCCGGCATCGCGCAGCGCACGGTTCACCCCGACCCGGTCGTTGCGGAACAGCGCCACGCTCAGCAGCGCGCGCACGCCGTCGCGGCGACCCTCCTTCTCCACCAGCTGGAAGTACGCGTGGCCGTTCGCCGACGCCCGCAGCTGCGACACCTCGCCCCGCACCCACACCGAGCGCGGCACCGCGGCGTCGAGCGCCTCCCCGATGAGGGCGCCGAGCTGGCCGACCGTGAACGTCGGCTCGTCGTCGAACGGCAGCGCGAGCGCGTCCATGCGGGGCGGAGGCTACCGGGTGCCGCTCCGGTAGCCTGGGGGGTCATGCCCGCTTCGTTCGCCCCGCTGCGAGCCACCGGCGCGCCCACCACGGCACCGACGATCGCACCCACGATCGCCCCGACGATGGAGCCGCCCGACACCGTCGTGTCGCCCGACCGCCCCGACACCGACAACGGCGACCACGACCGCTTCGCGCACTACTGCAAGAAGGCCGACATCACCCGCGCCCACGTCACCGGTGAGGCGATCACCGCGCTGTGCGGGAAGAAGTGGGTGCCCACCCGCGACCCGCAGCGCTACCCGGTGTGCCCCACCTGCAAGGAGCTCAAGGACGCGGGGTACACCCTGCGCTGACCCCCGACCTCCACGCCGGCCCGGGTGGGGTGACGCGTTCCCTAGGCTGGGCCCATGATCACCGTGGAGAAGGTGGCGGGCGCCTGCGGCGCAACGGTTTCGGGCGTGGACCTCGCCGCCGACCTCGACGACGCCGACGTCGCCACGATCCGCGCGGCGCTGCTCGAGCACCAGGTCGTCTTCTTCCGCCGCCAGCAGCTCGACCCCGACCGCCAGGTCGCGTTCAGTCGCCGGCTCGGACCGGCGAGCCCGGTGCCGTTCGTGCAGGCGATCCCGGACCACCCCGAGGTGATCGCCGTGGTGCGCGAAGCCACCGAGGACCACGGGTACACCTTCGGCGGCCTCTGGCACTCCGACTTCTCGTTCCTGCCCGAGCCGCCGTTCGCGTCGATGCTCCACGCGCTCGAGGTACCGCCGTACGGGGGCGACACGATCTGGGCCAGCCAGACGCTCGCGCACGCCCGGCTGTCCCCCGGCATGCAGGCGATGCTCGACCGGCTCGACGGCGTGCACAGCGCCATCAACGCGTACTCGCCGAAGATGCAGGCGGTGCACGACACGTTCGCGGGCATGTCGGTGCAGACCGACGACTCCGCGACCCGCACCCAGGTGCACCCGGCGGTGCGCATCCACGGCGAGACCGGTCTGCCCGCGTTGTTCGTGAACGCGCAGTACACGATCGGGTTGCACGGCTTCGCGCCGCACGAGGCGAAGCCGCTCCTCGACCTCCTCTTCGCGCACGCGACGCGCACCGACTTCACCTGCCGCTGGCAGTGGCAGCCAGGTGACGTCGCGATCTGGGACAACCGCTCGGTGCAGCACATGGCCATGGCCGACTTCACCGGGTACCGGCGGGCCATGCACCGAACGACGGTCGCGGGCGAAGCCCCCATCGCGCCGCCCCGGTGAAGTCTCGGCACCCGGGTGCGCGCCACCCGCGTGTGACCCACGGTCACGCCGCGGCGGACGTCTCCACCTCGGCCAGGCGCCGGATCGTGCTCGCGGCGTCGCGGTCGCGGATGAGGAGCGCGGAGAACGCGGCTACCGCGACCAGGCACGCGGCCACGAAGAACGCGACGCGGTACGCGTCGAGCGCGGCGTTGGCGGGGTTGACCGCGCTCGTGGTGAAGTGCGTGGTCGCCTCCACCAGCACGGTGGCCAGGATCGCCACACCGAGCGACGCGGCGATCTGGCGCTGCGCCGAGTAGATCGCCGACGCGCGGCCGGTGTCGACGGGCTCGACGTTCGCGTAGCTCGCGGCCTGGATCGGCACGAACGCGAACGCCATGCAGATCCCACGGGCGAACATGATCAACCGGATGAGCCACAGGCTGGTGCCGAAGCCCACCGCCGCCAGCGGGAACGTCACGATCGACAGCGCGATCAGCCCGCCGACGATGAGCCGGCGGGGTCCGACCGTGTGGTACATGCGCCCGGCGACCTGACTGGCCAGGATCATGCCCACCGCCTGCGGGAACGTGGTGAGCCCCGACTGGATCGCGGAGAGGCCGAGCAGCTCCTGGAGGAACAGCGGCAGCAGGAACAGCAGCCCCGCGAAGCTCCCGAACGCGAGGCCGGTGACGATGTTCGCGTTGCGGAACATCCGCTCCGTGAACAGCCGCAACGCGAGCATCGGCTCCTCGATGTGCGTCTCCACGTAGATCAGCGCGGTGAACGCGAGCACGCCGTAGACCAGCGGGACGACCACGGTCGGCGAGCCCCAACCGTCGGCCGGGCCGCGCGACAGCGCGAAGAGGATCGCGGCGAGCCCCGATCCGGAGAGCAGGAACCCGACGAGGTCGAACTTCCCCGCGTTCGGCTCCTTGTGCTCGCGCAGGCCGACGAACCCGATGGCGAACGCGACGATGCCGATCGGGACGTTGAGGTAGAAGATCCAGCGCCACGAGTGGTACGTGACGAACCATCCGCCGATCACCGGGCCGAGCGCGGGCGCGAGCACGGTCGGGATGATCAGCACCGTCGACGCCTTGGCCCGCTCGATCGGTGGGAACGCGCGGAACAGCATGGCGGTGCCCACGGGCACGAGCATCCCGCCACCCACGCCCTGGAGGATCCGGAACGCGGTGAGCTCGTTCAGCGAGGTGGCGGTCCCGCAGAGCACCGACGCGCCGGTGAACATCACCAGCGCGAACAGGTACACCTTCTTCGTGCCGAACCGGTCGCCGATCCAGCCCGAGGCGGGGATCCACACGGCGAGCGACAGCAGGTAGCCGAGGACCACCCACTCGATCTGCGGGGTGGTGGCGTCGAACTCCCGGGCCAGCGTGGGCAGCGCCACGTTGACGCTCGTGGTGTCGAGGATGTCCATGAAGACGCCGGACACGAAGACGATCGCGACGATCCACTTGTAGGGAATCCGGCTCATCCAGGCCCTCCGACCACCGGTGCACCCTAGGCAGGGTTCCCGGGGAGCGACCAAACCTCCGCGAGGTCGGAGGCGTGTTCCCGACCTCGGACCACAACGGATTCAAGGCCGACCGCGCCCTGAGTCGATAACCGTTTCGTGGCAGGAGGAACCTTGATGAAGACGCCCCGCAAGACGGTCACCGCCCTGATCGTCTCGACGGTCCTGGTCCTGGCCACCGGCCTGGTGGCCGCGACCACCATCCTCGACCTCCGGGTCCCCGGGCTCACCACGGCCACCGCCGACAGCGCGGCCCCGGTGCCGCCCGGGACCAGCCAGGCCTCCACCACCGCGGCGCCGGCCGCCGACGACGGGCGCACCGCCCCCGGAACCGGCCCCCGCACCGCCTCGGCTCCCTCGGGCTCGTCCGCCCCTGCGGGCGCGACCACCGTTGTGGCGGCCGACAGCAACCCGGGAGCGCCGGTCGCCGGACCGGCCCCGGCGGCGAGCGGCCCGGCGCCCATCAGCCCGGCGCCCACCTCGCCTCCGTACGAGGACGAGGAGGAGCACGTCACGCCGCCGACCGCCGGCGCGACCGTCCCGCCGCCCCCGGCCGGATGCCGCGAGGCCGAGTGGGACAGCGAGCACCGCTACTGGAAGTGCGCGGGCACCGGGGACGACGACTGATGGGCCGGCGCAAGGCCGCACCCGGCGGCCGGGCCCTCGCCACCGGTCTGGGCGTCTCGGCCACCTTCGGGATCGTCGCGGCCATGGCCGCGGGCGCCCAGGTCGACAGCATCGCAGTGACGTCGCCCGTGGCCACCACCCCCGGAACCGTCACGGCCGCGGGCACGCTCGCCACCACACCGGGGGCCGCGCCGGTCGAGGTCGCCGCGCCCGCGCCCGAGGCCGACGCCGCCCCCACCGGCAACCAGACCGCCGCGCCCGCGTCGGGCGGCGGCTCGGCCCCGGCGCCCGCCGCGCCCGGCCCGCCCGACCCGGGCCCCGCCCCCGCAGCTCCCGCGCCGGCCCCCGCGCCGGCCCCCGCGCCCGCGCCGGCCCCACCGCCCGCAGCCGCGCCGGCGCCGGCCCCGGCGCCGGCCCCGACTCCCCCTCCGCCGCCGCCGTGCAGCGGCTCGAAGTGCTGATGGGCGTCGCGGCCGGCTGGGTCGACCACCGGTTCCCCGCGATGGGGTCGCACGCGCACCTCGTGCTGCTCGGCGACACGGCCGACGCCGAGTGGGCCGAACGCGAAGTGCGCCGGCTCGAGCTCCACTGGAGCCGGTTCGCCCCCACGAGTGACGTGTCGCGCGCCAACCGTGCCGCGGGTCGCAACGAGGTCGCGGTGGCGCCCGAGACCATCCTGCTGGTCGAGGAGGCCGTCGACTGGTGGCACCGGACCGACGGCTGGTTCGACCCCACCGTGCTCCACGCGCTCGAGGCCCTCGGCTACGACGCCACCTTCACCGAGGTGCGCGACCGGCCCGCCGGGCTCCCGGTGGTGCGCAGCGCGCCGCCCGGGCGGCCGGAGCTGCGCATCGCCGCCGTCGGCCGCACGCCCGAGCCGGCACCGGCCCCCGGATGCGCGGGCATCGAGACCGACCGCGCCGCAGGCACGCTCCGCCTCCCCCACGGCGTCGGGCTCGACCTCGGCGGCATCGGCAAGGGCAAGGCCGCCGACCGCGTCGCTGCCGGGCTCCGGGCCCGGGGCGTCACGGCCGCGTGCGTGAGCCTGGGCGGCGACGTCCGCGCGTACGGCGCGGGCAACGGCCCGGACGGCCGCGGCTGGGCGATCCCGGTCGAAGACCCGGGCGACGAGTCACGCGTGCTGTTCACCCACACGGTGGACGACGGCGCCATCGTCACCTGCACCGACCGGTTCCGGCGCTGGGTGTACGGCGGACGGGTGCAGCACCACCTCGTCGACCCCACCACCGGTCTCCCCGCCGACACCGGCCTCACCGCCGTGGTGGTGGCCGACACCACGTGTGCGCGGGCCGAGGTGCTCGCCAAGGCCGCGTTCGTCGGCGGGCCCGGGCGCGGGGGCGCCCTGCTCGCCCGCTTCGGCGTCGACGCGTGGTTCGTCGACCAGTCCGGCACGTG
>JBAZYX010000089.1:0-16969 GCA_041659105.1 Acidimicrobiia bacterium | reverse complement strand
CAGCCGCGAGCGCGTGCTCGCGTCGATCGACAAGAGCCTGGCCAACCTCGGCACCGACTACGTCGACGTGTACTTCATCCACTGGCCCGACTACAACACGCCGTTCGAGGAGACCATGACCGCTCTCGAGGAGGTCGTGGCGCAGGGCAAGGCCCGCTTCATCGGCATCTCGAACTTCGCGGTCCCCGACATCGAGACGTGCGCGCAGACGCGCCGGATCGACGCCGCGCAGTACGTCTACAACCTGTTCGACCGGCGCATGGAGCGCGACATCCTGCCGTACTGCGGCGAGCACGGGATCGGGTACATGGCCTACGGCTCGCTCGCCTACGGCTTGCTGACCGGCTCGCTCACCAAGGACACGGTGTTCCCGGACGACGACTGGCGGTCGAAGTCCGACAAGTGGGGCGCGATGGCGCCGCTGTTCACCGAGCTGTTCGGTCCCGGCGCGATCCCGCGCAACGTCGCCGCCGTCGACGAGCTGAAGGGCGTCGCCGCGAAGTACGGCAAGAGCCTGCCCCAGCTCGCGCTGCGCTGGACGACGTCGAACCCGGTCGTGAGCACGTCGCTCGTCGGGTGCCGCAACATCGCCGAGGTGGACGACAACGTCGGCGCACTCGGCTGGACGATCGACCCGGCGGACCTCGACGAGATCGACGCGATCTTCGCCCGTCACGGGATCAGCACGTCCCTCGACTTCTGGATCGAGGCGCGCTGATGGCGGGCGAGCTCGCCGGAAGGGTCGCGATCGTCACGGGCGGCGCCAGCGGCATCGGCCGCGCCACCGCCGAGCTGTTCGTGGCGGAGGGCGCCAAGGTCGTCATCGCCGACACGAACGAGGAGCTCGGCGACGCAGCGGCGGCCGCGCTCGGCGATGCCGCCGCGTTCCGGCGCACCGACGTCTCCGACGAGGACGACGTGCAGGCGCTCGTGGACTTCGCCGTCGAGCAGTTCGGCGGGCTCCACGTGATGTTCAACAACGCGGGGATCGGGAGCTCGTTCTCCCGCTTCCTCGACGAGGACTTCGCCGACTACGGGCGCGTGATGGCGGTGAACCTCTGGGGTGTCATCATCGGCAGCCAGCGCGCGGCGCGGCACATGGCCGCGCACGACGGCGGCTCGATCATCAACACCGCGTCGATCGCCGCCCTCACCGGCGGCGCCGGTCCGATCACCTACCGCGCCTCGAAGGCGGCGGTCGTCCAGTTCAGCCGGTCGATCGCGATCGACCTGGCCGAGCACGGGATCCGGGTGAACGTCATCGCCCCGGGCCACATCGCCACCGCGATCACGAGCTACGACATGGGCGCGATCATCCGGACGACGCAGCCCCTCCAGCGCCACGGCTCGTCGGAGGACGTCGCGAACGCCGTGCTGTTCCTCGCGAGCGAACGGGCCGCGCAGATCACCGGGATCGTGGTGCCGGTCGACGGCGGCACGGTGGCGGGCGGTCCGGTGAACCAGATGCGAATGCTGATGACGGGCGACAAGGTGATGCAAGGAGGTCCCGATGCCGGCTGACGTCGTCATCCGTGGTGGAACGGTCTACGACGGGAGCGGCGCGCCGGGCGTCGTCGCCGACGTCGCGGTCGAGGGCGGCAAGATCCGGGAGATCGGGTCGAACCTCCGGGGCGACCAGGAGCTCGATGCCGCGGGTTGCGCGGTCGCGCCCGGCTTCATCGACATCCACACCCACTACGACGCCCAGGTGTTCTGGGACCCGGCGCTGCGGCCGACCTCGTACCACGGCGTCACCACCGTGGTCGCCGGCAACTGCGGCTTCACGATCGCGCCCACCCGGGCCGAGCACCACGACGTGATCGTCAAGACCCTCGAGAACGTCGAGGACATGGACGGCGCGTCGCTCACCGAGGGCATCGTGTGGGAGTTCGAGACCTTCCCGCAGTACCTCGACCTCGTCCGCAGCCGCGGCACGGTGCTCAACTTCGCGTGCTACTTCGGTCACAGCTCGCTGCGGCTGTACGTGATGGGCGACGCGGCCTACGAGCGCGCGGCCACGCCCGACGAGATCGACCGGATGTGCCGGCTCGTGGTGGAGGGGATCGAGTACGGCGCGGCCGGGTTCTCCACCAGCTTCGCCTACACGCACCGGGGCATGGACGGGAAGCCCGTGCCGAGCCGCTTCGCCGCACGCGACGAGGTGGAGGCGCTGTTCATGGCGGCCGGGAGCACGGGCAAGGGCGTGGTGCTGGCCACCGCGGGGGAGCAGTGCACCTACGCCGACATGTACGAGCTCCAGCCCCGCATCGGCCGGCCGTTCACGTACCCGCTGTTCGCCCTCGCCGACGGGCGCCACTCACCCCAGCTCGCCCTGCACGACGATGCCGTGGCCCGCGGGCTGCAGGTCTGGCCCCAGGTGACCCCGCGGCCGCTCACCATGCAGTTCACGATGGACAGCCCGTTCAGCCTCAACGTGAGCACGGTCTTCGGCGACCTCATGGACCAGGACCGCGCCGCCCGCATCGCCGCGTACCGCGACCCCGCCTGGCGGGCGCGCGCCGCCGCCGACCTCGAGCAGGTGCCGATGCGGCCCCGCTGGGAGACCTGCGAGATCTCCGAGTCGGACCGGTTCCCCGAGCTCGAGGGCCGGCGGGTCGACGACCTGGCGCGCGAGCGCGGCTGCGGTCCGCTGGACGTGATCTGCGAGATCGCGCTCGACGACGACCTCGCGACGCGGTTCCGCATCTACATCGCCAACGACGAGCCGACGAGCGTGGGTCACCTGCTCACCCACGAGTCGGTGGCGCTCGGGCTCTCCGACGCCGGTGCGCACGTGGGCCAGCTGTGCGACGCGCCCATCGCCACCGACCTGCTCGGGACCTGGGTGCGCGAGCGCGGCGTCATGCCGCTCGAGCGCGCGGTGCGCAAGCTCAGCGGGGAGCCGGCCGACATGTTCGGGTTCACCGGTCGCGGCTACCTGCGCGCGGGCAGCTGGGCCGACCTCTGCGTGTTCGACCCGCAGACGGTGGGAACCGGGCCGATCCGGCGCGTCCGCGACTTCCCGGCGAACGGCGAGCGGCTGACCGCGGAGGAGCCGACGGGCATGCGGCACGTGCTGGTCAACGGCACCCCGATTCGCCGCGACGAGGTGCAGCTCGACTCATCTGGGCTGCGTCCCGGCACGCAGCCAGAGATCCACTGACCCGGTTGGTCACTCACTCAGGAGGAACGCCTCGTGCGAACGGTGATTGTCGGCGCTTCGAGCGGGCTCGGGCGTTCCATCGCGATCGGGCTCGCCGAGCGCGGCGCCCAGGTAGCACTGCTGGCGCGGCGGCGGGAACGCCTCGAGGGAGCGGCCACGGAGGCCGGACCCGGCTCGCTGGTGATCGAGTGCGATGTCACCGATGAGGCTTCGGTCGCCGCGGCGATCGCCGAGGCCGCGGCCGGGCTCGGTGGGATCGACGCCGTCGTGTACTCGACGGGGATCGGGCCGCTGGCCCACATCGAGGACATCGACGCCGACGTGTGGCGTCGGGCGTTCGACACCAACGTCGTCGGTGCGTCCCTCGTCGCCGCGGCCGCGCTGCCGCACCTGAAGCGGTCGGCGGGCACTGCGGTGTTCCTGTCGTCGGTCAGCGCGTCGCTCACCCAGCCGTGGCCGGGGCTCGGCGCCTACGTCGTGAGCAAGGCGGCGCTCGACAAGCTCGTCGAGGCCTGGCGCGCGGAGCATCCAGAGGTCGGCTTCACCCGGCTCGTCGTCGGCGACTGCGCTGGGGGCGAGGGCGACTCCCAGACGGAGTTCGCCTCCGGCTGGGACCCCGACCTCGCGACCGAGTTCGGCGCGGTGTGGTTCACGAAGGGCTACATCGCCGGTTCGCTGATCAGCGTCGACGAGCTGGTGCGGGTGGTCGACACGGTGTTGCGGGGCGGTGCCAGCCTGTCGCTGCCGTCGGTGACGGTGGCCCCCCGCCCGCAGGTCGAGCGGACCCCGTGAGCGACCCCTCCGCGGACGGCCCGTTCCGCGCGGAGCTGCGCGCCTGGTTGGAGGAGCACCCACCACCGGCGGTCGACGTCGCGGGCACCCCGGAGGAGGCCGCCGCGCTGCGCGACTGGCAGCGCTCGCTCCACTCCGGCGGCTGGGTCGGCGTCCACTGGCCGGTCGAGTACGGCGGACGCGGCGCGTCGATGATGCAGGTGGCGATCTACAACCAGGAGCTGGCCCGCGTGTTCGCGCCGCCGATCCTCGGGCGCGCCGGCGTCAGCCTCGTGGGACCGACCCTGATGACCCACGGCACGGAGGAGCAACGCGTCCGCTGGATGCGGCGGATCCTCGGTGCCGACGACATCTGGTGCCAGCTGTTCAGCGAGCCCGACGCCGGGAGCGACCTCGCGGGCCTCACGACGCGTGCGGAGCGGCACGGCGACGTCTTCCGCGTGACCGGTCAGAAGGTGTGGTCGTCGTACGCGACCTACGCCGACTGGGGGATCGCGCTGGTGCGGACCGACCCGGACGCGCCCGCGCACAAGGGGATCTCGATGCTCGCGATCCCGATGGGTGCCGAGGGCGTGGACGTGCGTCCGCTCCGGCAGATCACCGGCGAGCACGAGTTCAACGAGGTCTTCCTCGACGACGTGGAGGTCCCGGTCGAGCACCTCATCGGCCCGGAGAACCAGGGCTGGCAGGTGGCCAACACCACGCTCGCGAACGAGCGGGGCGCGTCGTTCGTGTGGAAGGAGCAGGTGCTCCACGAAGCGGCGATGGACCTCCTCACGAAGGCCTGCGCGCGCCGCGGGGGGATCGGTGACGCCCGCGTGCGCCAGCGACTCGCGCAGTCGTGGATCGAGATCGAGATCTTCCGTCTCCACAACGCGCGCACGCTCGCGCGCATCGAGCGGGGCGAGGACATCGGGCCCGAGTCGAGCCTGGTCAAGCTGTTCTGGGCCGGGATGAGTCAGCGGTTCTCCGACACCGCGTGTGCGGTGCTGGGGCCGGAATCCCTCCTCACCGCGGCGGACGAGCACGCGCTCGACCGGGGCCGCTGGGCGTTCGGGTTGCTGTGGTCGCGCGCCAACTCGATCATGGGTGGCACGAGCGAGATCCAGCGCAACATCATCGGCGAGCGGCTGCTCGGTCTCCCGAGAGAGCCGAGATAGGGGAACACCCGTGGATCCGGTGACGGGGCTCTATTCCTGTGACGACCACCTGGACCTGCGCGCGGCGCCCACCGACGTGTGGGAGTCGCGGCTGTCGCGCGCGGATGCCGCGCGTGGGCCACGCGTCGTCGAGCGCGACGGCGATCGGGTCTGGGTGTGCGAGGACCGCGTGCTGGGCGGCAGCGGCCTTCCCGCCAACGACACGTTCCTGAAGAACCTCACCGCGATCGGGCGCGCGGGGATCGAGGACGACGGCTACCGCGCCGGCAAGCCCGACCTGCGCCTCCAGGACATGGACCGCGACGGGTTGTGGGCGTCGGTGATCTACGGCCCGCTCGCGCTCGGTCTCCCCATCGCCGATCCCGCGTTGCAGACCGCCTGCTACGCCGCGTGGAACGACTGGGCGGTCGAGGAGTTCAACGCGGTCGCGCCCGACCGTCTGTGCGTGCTCGCGTTCCTGCCCGGCCACTCGCCCGAGGCCGCGGCGGTCGAGCTCGAACGCTGCGCGGGGATCGGCCACCGCGGCGCGATCCTCGACGTGTTCGACGTCGACGTCGGCGACCCGGCCTGGGACCGTCTGTGGTCGGCCGCCGAGCGGACGGGGCTGCCGATCAGCTTCCACATCAAGGGCGGCACGTCGTCGGGGCTCAGCTACCAGATGGGGAAGTGGCAGTCCGCGGCGTTCGCCACCGTCATGCCGCTGCAGTTCGACGAGCGGCTGGCGATCATGCTCTTCTGCGGCGCGCTCGAACGCCACCCGGGCTTCACCCTCGTGCTGGCCGAGTCGGGCATCGGCTGGCTGCCGTACTTCCTGGCCCGGGCCGACCTGGAGTGGAACGCGCTCAAGGACAAGCTCGACTTCGCGACGAGCATCCCGCCGAGCGAGATGTTCCGGCGCCAGGTGATGGCCACCTTCGAGGAGGACGCGCTGGGCGCCGACCTGATCCCGCTCCTGGGTGCCGGCTCGTGCATGTGGGCGTCGGACTACCCGCACACCGACAGCACCTTCCCCAACTCGGTGCGCGCGATCGAGGAGACGCTCGGAACGCTGGCGGCCGAGGACCGCCGCCGGATCACCGCGACCAACTGCGCCGAGCTGTACCGGCTGGCGCCGGTGTCCTGAGCTACGCGGGCTTCGACGCCCAGGCGGTCTCGGCCATGGCGCCGAGGGCCTCGCCCTTGGCGAACCCGTAGTACGCGGAGAAGTGGAGGACGAGCTCGTCCATCTCCTCCTTGGTGATGTCGCCCGAGTGCAGCGCGGAGGTGACGTGCGACCACAACGGCATGGGCGCGTCGTCGAGCGCGACGCACGGGATGGTGATCAGCCGCCGGTCCCGCAGGCCGAGGCCGGGCCGTTGCCACACGTGGCCGAACACGAAGCTCAGGATGCCGGCGTGGGTGTACGGGGTGTCGGGAGCGGGGGAGGGCACGAGGTTGATGTCGACGAACGCCTTCGCGCCGGCCGCGATCCGCTCCTCCCAGTCGTTCGGCCCGAGGGTGTCGTTGTCGAGCATCGGCCACGGCGTGGGCTCCTCGCCGCGCTCCTCGCGGATGCGGAACCACTGCGTGCGGATCACGCCCTCGACGTGGGACGCCTTCGGCCACCCGCAGTACACCGCGAACTGGAGCACGAACTCGAGCATCTCCTCGAGCTGGATGTCGCCGCTCTTGAGCGCGGCGTACACGTGCGCGTCGATCGGCTCGGGAGCGTCGGCGGCCGAGACGCACGTGAGCGTGATCCAGCGCCGGTCCCGGCGGCTCAGGCCCGGGCGCGACCACACCTCGCCGAAGACGAAGTCGCGCGTGGCCACCTGGAACGGGGTGGCCGCGGCCGGTGGCTCGACCGTCATGACCTCGCGGAAGATCCGGTCTGCGTCGGGCGTCGCCATGGGTGCTCCCTCGTCCGTTGGTACAACTGTCGGCAATCTAAGGCAGGCGGGAGTCGGGGGGATCGGCTGTGAGCATCGACCTGGGCGACGCGGTGGCGGTGATCACCGGGGCCGGGAGCGGCATCGGGCGGGCCGCCGCCCACTCGTTCGCTCGCCGTGGGGCGCGCGTCGTGGTGACCGACCTCGACGGCGACCGGGCTGCGGCCGTGGCCGCCGAGCTGGGCGACCAGGGGGTCGGGGCGAAGTGCGACGTCACGAGCCTCGCCGACCTCGAGGCGGCGCGCGACCTCGCCGTCGCGCGCTTCGGCCGTGTCGACCTCGTGATGAACAACGTCGGGGTGCTCGCGGTCGGCAACGTGGAGGCCATCCCGCTCGAGGGCTGGCAACGCATCGTCGACATCAACCTGATGGGGGTCGTGCGGAGCAACCTCGTGTTCCTGCCCGGGCTCCTGGCCCAGGGGTCCGGCCACATCGTGAACACCGCGTCCACCGCCGGCCTGCTGCCCTACGGCTTCGACCGGCTCCCGTACACGGCGACCAAGCACGCGGTCGTCGGGCTCTCCGAGTCGCTCGCGCTCTACCTGCGGCCGCGCGGCATCGGCGTGTCGTGCCTGTGTCCGGCCGGCGTCGCCACCAACATCGTCGAGCAGATCACCTTCTACGGCGAGCCCACGGCCCCGACGTCGCCGCCGTTCGCCATCCTCGACGCCGACACCGTCGGCGAGCTGGTCGCCGACGGGGTGACCGAGGGTCGGTTCCTCATCCTCACCGCCCCCGAGGTCGCCGGCGAGCTCCGCGAGCAGGGCGAGGACCTCGACGCCTACCTCGCCCGGCTCACCGAGGAGATGCGGTCATGAGCGCGACGCGGGCCGGGTTCATCGGGCTGGGCAGCCAGGGTGGGCCGATGGCGCGCCGCATCGTCGACGCGGGGCTGCCGCTCACCCTCTGGGCCCGGCGCCCGGAGTCGGTGGCGCCGTTCGCGGACACCGCGGCCACGGTCGCGTCCACCCCGGCCGCGCTCGCCGCGGCGAGCGACGTCGTCGGGATCTGCGTCGTCGCGGACGCCGACGTCGAGGACGTGCTCCTGCGCCCCGACGGCGTGCTCGCCGGTGCCGCGCCCGGGTGCGTGGTGGCCCTCCACGCCACGATCCACCCGGACACGTGCCGGCGGATGGCGGCCGCCGCAGCGGCGCGCGGCGTCGCGCTGGTCGACGCGCCGGTGAGCGGCGGGGCCCCGGCGGCCGCCGCGGGCACGCTCCTCGTCATGGCCGGCGGCGACGAGGCCGACATCGCCCGGTGCCAACCCGTCTTCGAGACCTTCGCCGATCCGGTGATCCGGCTCGGCCCGGTCGGCAGCGGTCAGATGGCGAAGCTGATGAACAACTTCGTCTTCACCGCGCAGGTCGGCGCCGCGCTCGACACGTTCACGTTCGCCGAGGGCCTCGGCGTCGACCGCGCCGCGCTCGCGCAGGTGCTCGCCCACGGCAGCGGTGGCAGCCGGGCCGCCGGGATCATCGCGGCCACGGGCTTCGACACCACGGGCCTCGCCTCCCACGCCGGGCTGCTCCACAAGGACGTCGGGATCATCCTCGAGGTCGCGCGGACCCGCGGCGCCACTGCGCCCGATGCCCTCCTGGGGCTCACCGAGCACGCGCTCCGGTTGCTCGGCGTGTCCGGCGACACCACGGCCTGAGGATCGCGTCGCGCGGGGAGCGTCGCGCGCTCAGCGCACGGTGCGGAAGAAGGTGCGTACGTCGTCGACGAAGAGCTCGGGCTGCTCCATCGCGGCGAAGTGCCCGCCGCGCGGCATGACCGCCCAGTGCGTCACGTTGTAGGTCTGCTCCACCCACGCACGCGGGAAGCGCAGGACCTCCTCCTTGGGGTAGCGCGCGACGCCGGTGGGGACGCGGACGTACTCCGGCGGCGTGCGGAGCACGCCGGTGTGCATGCTCTCCCAGTACAGGCGGGCCGACGACGCGAACGTCTGGGTCAGCCAGTAGAGCATCACGTTGGTGATCAGCTGGTCGCGGGTGAACACGGTCTCGGGGTCGCCGTCGCAGTCGCTCCAGGCGCGGAACTTCTCGACGATCCACGCGAGGAGCCCGGCCGGCGAGTCGTTGAGCGCCATCCCGAGCGTCTGCGGCTTCGTCATCTGGAGCTGCGCGTACGCCGCTTCGTCGCGCTGGAACCGGGCCATGCCGGCGAGGTCGGCCTGCTCCTCCTCGGTGAGCGGAGCGGGGTCGGCGGGCGGGACGGCGAGGGCCATGTTGACGTGGAGCCCCGCGCAGTGCTCGGGGTCCATCGCTGCGAGCCGGGTGGTGATCTGGGCGCCCCAGTCGCCCCCCTGGGCGCCGTAGCGCGCGGCGCCGACGCGCTCCATCAGCACGACGAAGGCGCGGGCGATGCGGACGATGTCCCAGCCCGGGGTGCGCGGCGGCTCCGAGAACCCGTAGCCGGGCAAGGACGGGGCCACGACGTGGAACGCGTCCTCGGCCCGGCCGCCGTGGTCCTCGGGATGGGTCAGCCGGGGGATGGCGTCGAGGAACTCCACGATCGAGCCCGGCCAGCCGTGCACGAGGAGCAGCGGGAGCGCGTCCGCGTGCGGTGAGCGCGCGTGGACGAAGTGGATCGACTGCCCGTCGATGCGGGTGCGGAAGTGCGCGAGCTCGTTGAGCCGCGCCTCCTGGGCCCGCCAGTCATACGCGT
The DNA here is from genome assembly GCA_041659105.1 of Acidimicrobiia bacterium. Taxonomy (GTDB): domain Bacteria; phylum Actinomycetota; class Acidimicrobiia; order IMCC26256; family PALSA-555; genus CAIUKV01. The sequence goes on along the minus strand of JBAZYX010000089.1, from coordinate 7,259 downwards.
CGCGCCAGTGCTCCACCAGGTCGCGCACGTACGTGATCGGGGTGCCGTACTCCCAGCCGGTGCCCTCGATCTGGTCGGGGAACCGGGCCAGCGACAGCCGGAGCCGGAGGTCCTCCAGCTCGGCGTCGTCGACCCGGATCTCGAACCGCTCGACCCGTTCGACCCGCTCGACCGCGTCCGTCACGTTGCGGGGTCGAACTCCAGGTGGAGCTCGCGCAGGCCGCGGAGCATGTACGTGGGGTCGTACTCGTAGCGCCGCGCCGTGGGCGGGCCGTGATGCGCCTCGGAGACCCGGATGTCGGACATGCGCTCGAGGAAGCGCACGAGCGTGGCGTGGGTCTCGGCCCGGGCGAGCGGGGCGCCGGCGCAGGTGTGGATGCCGTGGCCGAACCCGAGGTGCTGACGGCCGTTCGTGCGGTCGAGGCGGAACTCGCCGGGGCACTCGAACTGGCGCGGGTCGCGGCTCGCGGCGTCGGTCATGAGGAACACGGTGGTGCCGGCGGGGAGGTCGATCCCCCCGACGGTGGTGGGCACACGCGAGAGCTTGAACGAGCCCTTCAGCGGCGCCTCGGTCCGCAGCATCTCCTCGATGAACGGGTTGATCAGGCTGTGGTCGTCGCGGAGCCGCTGCTGGAGCTCGGGGTGGTCGCCGAGGGTGCGGAGGCACATGACGATGAGCCGGGCCGTGGTCTCGCTCCCGGCCGAGAAGAGGTTGGCCGCGATCTTCATGACGTCGTCGACCGGCGGCAGCGTGCCGTCGGGGAACGTGGCGTGGGCCATCTCCGTCATGATGTCGTCGCGCGGGTTGGCTCGGCGGTCCTCGATGTACCGGGTGAACTGCTCGTAGAGGTACCCGAGCGGCTTGTGCTCCATCCTCGCCGGGCGCACCTTGTGCGCGAGCTGCTCGCGAACCTCCTGGCGGTCCTCGTCGGGAACGCCCAGGAGGTCGGCGATCACCATGAGCGTGAAGGGGATCGCGTAGTCCTGGAGGAGCTCGCACTCACCACGGTCGATGAACTCGTCGATCGTGTCGTCGGCGAGCTGCCACATGTACACCTCGTTCTCCTTGAGGCGCTTCGGCGTGATCAGCCGCATGAGGAGTCCGCGGTGCGCGGTGTGCCTGGGCGGGTCGAACGAGGGCAGCTGGTCGCTGAACGGCAGCTCGTCGCGGTGCTCCTCGATGATCTCGGTGATGTCGTCGCCCTCGAGGGGGACCGACATCTTGAAGAAGGGGCCGCTGACCGTGTTGCAGTTCGACCACGTCTTCTGGTCGTGGTAGATCGCGATCGCCTCGTCGTACCCGGTGACCAGCCACACGCCCCAGAGCGGGTAGTACCAGACCGGACCCTGCTCCCGGACCCAGTCGTAGAACGGGTAGGGATCGACCGGGAGCTCCGGGTCGCGGAACAGGTCGATATCGTCGAAGTCGGTCTTGCTCACGGGGTCCCCCCACGGCGATGATGCTGCATCACTTGCACTGGCATTTGCACTGTAGGAGAGGAACGTTTCCGGTCGCAACGAGAGGCCGGGGACCGGGAGGAGCCGCCGCCGTGCGATCCGTGTTCAACCACGTGGGGCATTGCGTCGCCGACCTCGATCGGTCCCGGCGGTTCTACGAGGAGGTGCTGGGCTTCGAGCACTGGCGCGACCTGGAGCCGCCCGACGCGATGGTCTCGCAGCTCGTCGACATCCCGGAGCCGATCGGCGTGAAGGTCGCGTACCTGCGCCGTGACGCGTTCGTCCTGGAGCTCATGCACTACACGACGGCCGGCGAGGTGCGGCCCGAGCGGGCGCGGGTCATGAACGAGATCGGCCTCACCCACATCTCGGTGTCGGTCGACGACATCGACGCGACCGCGACGAAGGCGGTCGAGCTCGGCGGGGCCGTTCTGGCCCGGACGAACGTCGGCGCGGCCGTGATGATCCGCGATCCCGACGGGCAGCTGATCGAGCTGCTGGCGATGGGGTACCGGGCGAGCCTCCCCGACTGAGCGCCGCGATGCCGTCAGAGCGACGCGGCCACCGGCCCCGCGGGCGTGATCGGCGGGAGGTCTGCGGTCGAGAGGATCCCGGGTGCGGCGGCGCACACGTACGGGACCGCGTTCACCGGGCGGTTGGCGGTGTACGCGGGCGTGGTCGCCGCGAGGTCGTCGAGCGCGATCGGGAACGGGATCTCGACGGCGAGCGGTGCGTCGCCGCGGACCCGCACCCGCCACCCGGTCGGCCCGACCTCCCACGCGGGGTCCAGGTCGGGCGTGAGGTACCAGCACGCGGTGAAGCGCACGACCTCGTCGTCGCCGCACCGGCCGACGATGTGGGTCCGCTGCGCCGCGACGGTCCCCGCCGCGATCTCGCCCGCGAGGACGCGGGTCGTCACCCGTGCCCCGGCCACCTCGCCGAAGGACGACCACGCGTCCACGGGCCGACCCGCGGCTTCGGCGAGCACCCCGAGCGGCGGCCCGAACTCGCCGAGGAGGTAGGCGGCGCGCCGCTGGTCGTACGCGTCGAGTGGCTTCCCGAACCCGATCTGCTCGAACAGCATGTGCGGCGAGTCGCGGCGCGACATGTTGGCGAACTCCTCGATCTCCACCGCGTCGACGCGCCGCTGGAGCGACAGGAGCGCGAACGGGAGCGCGTCGGTGATGAACCCGGGGCTGCTCCCCGTCGCGTAGACGGAGGTGCCCCCGCGTCGGCACGCGTCGAGCACCCGCTCCCGCCCGTCGCCGAGTCGGTGGGCGCCGGCGAAGAGCTCACCGCGCGTCGTCACGATGTTCGTTCCCGACTCGAGGAACGCGACGACGTCGTCGAGGTCCAGCACGCGCGGCATGTAGAGCACGCAGTCGGCCGCGAGCGCGTGGATCTCGGCGCGGTCGGCGGTCGCGAGGACGCCGGTCGGGTCCTCGCCGCAGAGGGAGCCCGCGTCGACGCCGGCCTTGGCCGGGTCGTAGACGAGGACACCGACGAGGTCGAGGGCGGGGTGCCGGATCACCTCGCGCAGCGCCCGGGTCCCGATGTTGCCGGTGGCCCACTGGACCACTCGGTACCGCGTGCTGCTCATCGCCGGTCTCCCGGACGCCGTCCGCTCTCCATCGGTCCCCCTCCGGCCCGCGCCTGGGTGGCGCGGTAACTTGCTCGCACGGTATTCGAGAACATCGTTTCCGCGCGGCGAGTGGGGATCAGGGACGCATGGACATCACCGAGTTCCGGGCCGAGCTCACCGCCTGGCTCGATGCCCACCACGACGAGGTCGCGCCGCCGTACGCGCCGCCGGGCACCCTCGACGACCACATCGCGCAGATGCAGCGGGTGAAGGGGATCCTCTACGCGGCCGGCTGGATGCGCTGGGGCTGGCCCGAGCGGGTGGGCGGTCTCGGCGGTTCCCCGCTGCTGCGCACGGAGCTGGGCGCGGCGATGGCGGGGCGGGACCTCGCCGACCCCGGGCTCTACTCGCTCGTGGAGGTCCTCGCCCCGACGCTCATCGACTACGCGTCGCCCGAGCTCGCGGCCGACGTGGTGCCCAAGCTGCTGTCGGGCGAGGAGATGTGGTGCCAGGGGTTCTCGGAGCCGGGCACGGGCAGTGACCTCTCGTCGCTGAGCTGCCGGGCCACGCCCGACGGCGACCCCGAGACCGCCGAGCAGTGGGTCATCAACGGGCAGAAGGTGTGGACGAGCCTGGCGCAGTACTCCGACCGCTGCGTGCTGCTGACCCGCACCGGGACCCCGGAGTCGCGCCACCGCGGCATCACCGCGTTCTTCGTCGACATGGACACGCCGGGGATCACGGTCTCGCCGATCGAGATGATCAACGGGGTGCTCGAGTTCGCCGAGGTGTTCTTCGACGACGTCGTCGTGCCGGCCGACCGCATCCTCGGTGAGGTCCACGGCGGCTGGGCCGTCGCGATGAGCATCCTCCCGTACGAGCGTTCCTCCTGCTTCTGGCAGCGCATCGCGTACCTCACGCGCCGGCTCCGGCTCCTCGTCGACGTGGTCGGCGACGACGACCGCACCGCCGAGGTGGTTGGCAACGCCTACCTCCAGCTCCACGCGCTGCGCGCCCGCTCGCGTGCGACGCAGCACCGCCTCGCGGCGGGGGAGGCCCTCGGCGCGGAGACGTCGATCGACAAGGTGCTGGTGTCGACCGCGGAGCACACCACCTACGACGCGATCCGCCGGCTGCTGCCCGGAACCGTGGAGCTCGACGACACCGTGACCGGCGACATCTGGCGGACCGAGTACCTCTACTCGCGCGCCGCGACGATCTACGGCGGGACGGCCGAGGTGCAGCGCAACATCATCGCCCGGCGCCTCCTCGACCTCGGGGAGGAGCGGTGATGGACGCCGCGGAGCGCGCCCTCCTCGAGGAGACCGTGCGCGACGCGGTCACGAGCGCGGCGGTCGACGCTCGCGGCACCGGCTCGCTCGACGGCGTGCTCACCGACCTCGGCTGGCTGGAGATGCTCTACGCCGAGCCGCGGGATGCGGTCGCGATCGTCTTCACGGCGCTCGGCGCCGCCAACGCGTCGGCGAGCGTGCTCGACGATGTGGTCGTCGCGGCGCTCGGCGTCGCCCCGCGCGCCGACCTCGCGGTGCTCCTCCCGCCGTTCGCGAGCTGGGCCGCACCCGGCGCGATCGGCGGCGGGCGGGTCGAGGCCGTCGGGCTCATGACCGCGCGAGCCGCGACCGCCACCGATGTGCTCGTCGTGGGCGACGAGATCGCGACCGTGCCGATGGCGGCGGTGGAGATCACGCCGCTGCCGGGCATCGACCCGGCGGGCGGGATGCACCGCGCGCACATCGACGGTGCCGATGCCGCCGTGACCCCGGTCGACGCGACGGCGTGGGACCAAGCGGTCGCCGCGGGTCGGCGGGCGGTCGGGCACCAGATCTCCGGGGCGAACCGCACCATGCTCGACCTCGCCCGCTCCCACGCACTCGACCGGGTGCAGTTCGGCCGCCCGGTCGCGCAGTTCCAGGCCGTGCGCCACCGGCTGGCCGAGGCGCTCGTCGCGATCGAGGCGCTCGACGCGAGCCTCGGCGCGGCCTGGGACGAGGGATCGCCCGTCACTGCGGCGCTGGCCAAGGCCGTGGCGGGGCGCACCGCGCGCACCGTGGCCGCGCAGTGCCAGCAGGTGCTGGCGGGCATCGGCTTCACCACCGACCACCCGTTCCACCTGTACCTCAAGCGCACCATGGTGCTCGAGGGGCTGTTCGGCACGGCCGACGAGATCGTCGTCGACGTCGGCCGACACCTCCTGGCCACGCGGACGGTTCCGACGCTCATCGAGCTCTGAGGGGAAGGTCCGGATGGACGACGTGCTCGTGACCCGTGACGGTGCCGTCGCGACGGTCACCCTCAACCGGCCCGACCGGCTCAACGCCATGTCGCTCGCGATGGTCGAGCGGCTGCGCGCGATGCTCGCGGCCCTCGCGGTCGATGCCGAGACGCGCGCGGTCGTGCTCACCGGCGCGGGCCGGGGCTTCTGTGCCGGCGGTGACATGTCGGACCTGGCGTCGGGCGGCTCGGGCGACGCCCTCGCCCGTCCCGGCGGGCTGACCGCGCTCGTGCGCTCGTGCACGACGATCGCGGAGACCCTGCGGTCGATGCCGAAGGCCGTCATCGCCGCGGTGAACGGCCCGTGCGCGGGGGCAGGGATGTCGCTGGCCTGCGCGGCCGATGTGCGGCTCGCCTCGGCCGACGCGGTCTTCACCACCGCGTTCGTCGCCGCGGGCCAGACCGGCGACTACGGGCTCGCGTGGACGCTGCCCCGGCTGGTCGGTGGGGGCCGGGCCCGTGAGCTGTTCCTGACCGGGCGGCGGGTGGATGCCGACGAGGCCGCGCGGATCGGGCTGGTCGAGGAGGTGTGCGCGGGGGAGGCGCTGCTGGCGCGAGCCGACGCGCTGGCCGCCACGATCGCCGCCCGCGCGCCGTTGACGGTGGCGGGGATCAAGGCGAGCCTCGCGGACGGGGAGACCCTCGACTTCGCTGCGTTCCTGGACCGCGAGTCCGAGCGCTACGAAGCCAACGCCCGCACGGAGGACGCGACCGAAGCGGCCCGCGCCTTCATGGAGAAGCGCGACCCGGTCTTCCGGGGCCGATAGGGCGAGCAAGCACCGAGAACGGGGGAGCAATGGACGCAACCGACCCGCTCGACGCCGCGCGGGCCATGCGGCGGGCGATGCTCGGCGACGCCTACGTCGACGCCCAGACGGCCGCCCCCGACCCGGTCGCGGCGGAGTTCCAGGACTACATCACCTCGATGGCGTGGGGGGTGTGGACGCGGGGCGGGGCCCTGAGCCCGCGCGACCGGAGCCTGCTGGTGATGGCGATGACGGCCGCGCTCGGGCGGATGGAGGAGTTCCGCCTCCACGCGAGCGCCCAGCCCCAGACCGGCGTCACCGACGCGGAGATCGACGAGCTGCTGTTCCAGGTCGCCGCGTACTGCGGCGCGCCGGCCGGCATCTCGGCCCGGAGGGCCGTCACGGCGGTGCGGGCCGAGCGGGAGGGCTCCTCGTGACCGGTGTGACCGGTGCGCCCGGTGCGCCGGAGGCGGTCGTCGGCTTCGTCGGCCTCGGCAACATGGGCGGCGTCCTCGCCGCGAACCTCGTCGCCACCGGCCATGTCGTCGTGGCCTACGACGCCGCGGGGGCCGAGCGGGTCCCCGCCGGTGCGGCCGCCGGCGCGGGCGTGGCCGACGTCGCCCGGCGGGCCGACGTGGTGGTGTGCAGCCTGCCCGACGGTGCCGACGACGCCTGCGCACGAGTCGAGCCGGTGCTGGCGGGCCTGAGCGACAAGCTCCGTCGGGTCGGGGACCGGCCCGGGCTCGCCCAGGCGATGAAGCTCGCCAACAACTTCCTGTCGGCCACCGCGCTCGCGGCGACGAGCGAGGCCGTCGCGTTCGGGGTGTCGGTGGGGCTCGACATGGCGACGATGGTCGAGGTGCTGAACGCGTCCAGCGGCCACAACACCGCGACGAACGACAAGTTCCCCAACCACGTGCTGACCGGCCGCTACGCGTCGGGCTTCAGCAACTCGCTGATGAGCAAGGACATCCAGCTCTACCTCCAGGCGGTGGCCGAGCAGGCCGGCCCGGCGACGATCGGCACGGTGACGGCGGACGTCTGGGCGCGGTTCGCCGGCGTCGAGCCGGGTGCCGACTTCACCCGCATCTACCCGTTCGTGGAGGGATCATGAGCACAGTGACGGCGCACCCGCTCGCGGCGACGGTGGGGGCCGAGGTGGTCGGTGCCGACCGCGACCG
>JBAZYX010000088.1:0-17623 GCA_041659105.1 Acidimicrobiia bacterium | reverse complement strand
CGTCGTCGCCGGGCGAGCCTCTCGCTCTCCGCTCCTGGCGCCTTCGGCGCCGGGCCGCTCGGGCCCCGGCTCGCGACGAGGCGGACGTCTCGTCGTCGCCGGGCGAGCCTCTCGCTCTCCGCTCTTGGCGCCTTCGGCGCCGGGCCGCTCGGGCCCCGGCTCGCGACGAGGCGGACGTCTCGTCGTCGCCGGGCGAGCCTCTCGCTCTCCGCTCCTGGCGCCTTCGGCGCCGGGCCGCTCGGCGCTAGATGCCGAGCTTCGCCGCGCGAAGGGCGGCGACGGCTTCCGGGTTGCCGCCGAGCTCCACCTCGGCCGCCTCGCGACGACCGCTCAGGTAGAGCACGCACTCCCCCACGCGGCCGGTCATCGTCGCGGTGGGGTGGCCGACCCGCACGACGACCATCTCGTCGGGCAGGTCCAGCGCGAGCCCGATCGGCTTGAGCTTGCGGGTCTGGAGCTTCGCCATCCGCTTCGTGACCCTGGTGAGGATCGCCTCGACGTCGGGATCGGGGGGACGGGCCGTCTCCCCGTTGGCCCGGCGCGCGTCCTCGTGGTGGATCCAGTTCTCGTTGACGTTCACCGCGGCCATCGTCGCGACCATGAACGCCGGTGGCCCGCTGCGCAGCCGCGCCAGCATCGCGTCGTAGCCCTTGGCCTTCTCCTTCTCCATCGCCGCCGCGGTGTAGGACGCGAACGGGCCCGTCTCGATCAGGATCCCCGGGCCGGCCGCGGGGTTGCGCTCACGCACCACGAGGTGCGCGGCGAGGTCGGCGGTGGTCCAGCCCTCGCACAGCGTGGCCGCGTCGGGACCGAGCCGCTCGAGCGTGTCGCAGAGCGCGGCCCGCTCCCTCCGCAGTGTCGCCTTGGCGTCGACGTCGGGCTCGGCCACGTCAGCTCCCCGGGTCCTCGCCGAGCTCGCGCAGCGCGACGGCGAGGGCGTCGCGCAGGCGACGCGCGCCGTCGGGGGAGAGGTGCGCGACCACGCCGGTGCCGGCCTGCCCCACCTCCTCGAGCGTGAGCACCACCCGCAGCTCGCCCATGCCGCAGCCGTCGCAGTCGTCGCTGATGGCCACGGCCCACGACGCGGGCGGCCGCTCGTCGTCGTCGGCCGGATGGTCGTCGAACGCATCCAGGATGGAACGGCGCACGGCGCCTCCTCAACGGTGGACGAGAGACAGCACCAGGCCGGCCTGTCCGAGGTGATAGGTCACGATGACGGCCAACCGCCCCCACCGGGCGTCGGCCTCGCCGGGCCGCACGAACCGAGTCTCGCCGATGAGCGCGTCGGACGCGAAGAACAGCCAGGCACCGACCACCGCCCACGCGTTCCCCCACCCGGTCGCGCAGGCCACCATCGCCGCGATCACGGTGACGTACGCGCCCACCGGGCCGGCGAGCGCCGGGCTCGTGCGCCGCACCGCCCGCAGCAGCCGCACGCCGAGCGGGACCGCGACCACCGCGGCGATCAGTGCGCCGACCGCGAGCTCCCCACCCGTGCCCGGTCCGACGGCGAAGCCGACGACGTAGGCGAGGTGCGCGAGGAGGAACGATGCCAGCCCGGGCAGGAACCATCGGTCCTCGGGCAGCATCAGGAACACGTCGCCCGCGAGCGACAGCACCAGCGCGACCACGAACGCGACCCGCATGTCGGCGTGCACCGGGTCGAGGGTGCAGGCGACCCCGACGAGGCCGGCCGTGGCCAGCGGCTTGGCCACGTACTCGAGCGGGCGCCGCCCGGCTGCCACGGCGAACCAGTCGACCAGCGCGGCCGCGGCGGCCAGCCCCAGCAGCACCCACGCGGTCCCCGTCACCCTCGCAGTATGGCGGGATAGGGTCCCGCCCATGGGACGACTCGACGGCAAGGTCGCGATCATCTCGGGCGGGGCCCGGGGCCAGGGTGAGGCCGAGGCTCGGCTGTTCGCCGAGGAGGGCGCCGAGGTCGTGCTCGGCGACGTGCTCGACGCCCAGGGGGCCGAGGTCGCGGCCGAGATCGGCGCCGCCGCCCGGTACGTCCACCTCGACGTGCGCGACGAGGCCAGCTGGGCCGCCGCGATCGCCGCGGCGGAGGACGCGTTCGGACCGGTGACCGTGCTCGTCAACAACGCCGGGATCCTGCGGTTCTCCCTGCTCGTGGAGACGCCGGTGGAGCAGTTCCGCGAGGTGATCGAGGTCAACCAGGTCGGCCCGTTCCTCGGGATGAAGGCCGTGGTGCCGTCGATGCAACGGGCGGGTGGCGGCTCGATCGTGAACATCTCGTCGACCAACGGACTCGGCGGCTTCCCCGCGACCGTCTCCTACACGTCCACCAAGTGGGCGGTGCGGGGCATGACGAAGACCGCGGCGATGGAGCTCGGCCCGCTCGGCATCCGGGTCAACTCGATCCACCCCGGCGGGATCGACACCGAGATGGTGCGCCCGTCGGGCGAGGTCGAGGGTCTGCCCGACGCCGACACGCTCGGCCAGCGCTTCGCCCATCTGCCGCTGGGGCGTGTCGGCCAGCCGATCGAGATCGCGCGGCTCGCGCTGTTCCTCGCGTCCGACGAGTCGAGCTACTCGACCGGATCCGAGTTCGTGGCCGACGGCGGCATGCTCGCCGGCCCCCGCACCGAGCTCTAGGACCCGCTCCCCAGCCGGGGGATCAGGGCCCGCAGCTCGCGGGGCTTGGTGATCGGGGTGATGTCGGTGCGGCCGAGCCACGACGGCATGGGCGGCTCCGCCCGGCGGGCCCAGTCGGGCCCGCGTTCGGGCCAGTGCGCGCGGCTGAGCCGCGCCTCCCACGGGATGCCCGTCTTCTCGCACGCCGCCGCGTACGCGACCGCGGTGGTGCGCGCGCCCTTCACGTCCCAGTAGTCCTCTTCGCCGGCCCAACGGCCGTCGCCGGCGTACCAGGCGACCGAGAGCCCCGGGAAGTCGAAGTACGGCGGCCCGTCGGGGTCGGGGTTGTCGCGCCGGTTCTGGAGCGACCACACGACCTTGTCGTCGTCGACCACGTACCAATCCAGCACCGTGTAGATCTCGGGAACGGCGATCATCACCGGGTCGATCCAGGTGCGGATCTCGTCGCGGCCGTGCATCGTCCCCCAGAAGTGCTCGACGTAGCGCGCGTCGTCGGTGAAGAGGTCGGCCCAGCCGGTCCAGTCCTCGTCGACGCACCCGAGCCGGTAGAAGTGGGCGAAGGCCTCGTCGACCTCGGCACGCGAGAACCGGCTCACCGCAGCCTCCACTCCTGCCGGCGGCCGGAGGCGAACGACTCCTGCCCCGCGCGCAGGCCCTCGGCGTCGGTGCCCATGGCGATGAACGTGTACGCCTGATCGAGCGCCTGCTTGTGCCCGAGGTCGCGCGCGGCCCACAAGGCGCGGATGGTCCCCTGCACCGCGAGCGGCGGGTACGACGCGATCATCTCGGCCGCCCACCGCGCCCGCTCGTGCAGCTCATGGAGCGGGCACACCTCGGACACCAGCCCGATCTCGTACGCCCGCTGGGCGGAGACGCGCTCGGCGTTGCCCAGGATGGACAGTCGCATGATCTCGGGGAACGGCATCTTGTGCAGCATGTGGATCGGCTCGAACGCGGTGGGCATGCCGTACGACACGTGGGGGTCGAAGAAGGTGGCGTGGTCGGCCGCGATCACGAACTCCACCTCACCGAGCATGTAGAACGCGCCGCCGCAGGCCATGCCGTTCACCGCGGCGATCACCGGCTTCCAGAGGTCGTTGCTCTTGGGACCGAGGTACGCGCCGGGGTCGTCGAGCATGAACGGGCTCGAGAACCCGATCACCCGGCCCTCGCGCTTCGCCCGCGTACCGGTCTGCGCGAGCTCGTCGGGCCAGTCGACGTCGACCTCGCTGCGGTCGATGCCCGTGCAGAACGCCCGCTCCCCCGCGGCGGTGAGCACCGCGCAGTTGACGTCGCCGTTGTGGCGCAGGGACCGCCAGATGTCGCGCAGCTCCTCGGCCATCTTGGTGTTGAACGCGTTGTGCACCTCGGGGCGGTTCAACGTCACCCAGGCGACGCCCTTGTCCTCCTCGTAGGTCACGGTCTCGAACTCGGCCATGCGTCCCCCCGGATCTGCTCGCCGACGAACTCGGTGCGGCGACGGTAGCGTGCGGTCCGTGGCGCTCGACGTGCGTGGTCGCATCGAACGCATCGACCTCCGGGGACGCATCGACCGCGTCGCCGAGCGGGTACCGCCGCTGAAGTACTTCCTGGACATCCAGGACCGGTACGGGCACCTCCACGGCAACGTGAGCGCCAACTCCATCACGCTCACGGCGTTCCTCGCGTTGTTCGCGATCACGCTGCTCGCGGTGGCGGCGCTCGGCTACCTCGATCGGAGCAGCGTCGACGTGGCCAAGGCGATCACCAACTGGCTCGGGCTCTCCGGGGACGCCGCCAAGCTGGTCACCGACGCGGTGAACACGGCGAGCAAGAGCGCGCGCTTCGCGACGATCGTGGGCTTCATCGGCGTGGTCACCATCGGGACGAGCTTCGCCGGATCGGTCGCGACCTCCTACAACATCGCGTGGGGCGTCCGGAACCGCGGCCTGATCGAGCGGCTCCGGGGACTGGTGTGGCTGGCCGGCTTCGGCGTGCTCGGTGCCGCGAGCGTGATGGCGACCACGCTGTGGACCCGCCTGTCCACCGAGCTCTCCTTCGTCGTCGTGGTCGTGACGATGGTGACGAACACCCTGCTGTGGCTGTTCACGTCATGGTGGTTGCCCAACCGCACGGTCTCCTTCCGGGCCATGCTCCCGGCGGCCGTGGCCGGCGCGGCGATGCTCGAGGCCCTGAAGGTGGTCGGCGGCATCTGGGTCCCGCGGATCGTGGGGAACGCGTCCGAGCTGTGGGGCACGATCGGCGGGGTGTTCGCGCTCATCGCCTGGATCCTGTTCTTCGGGCGCGTCGTGGTGTACGTGACGGTGATCGAGGTGCTCGAGGCCGAGCGCCTCGGCCAGAAGCAGTCGCCCCACGGAGCGCTGCTGCCGTAGGCGAGAAGTTCCATCACTTGATTGAATCGAGTGATGGGCGTACGGTGGCGCGCATGACCGCCGTGGTCGAGACCCACCTCACCTCGGAACGCCTGCTCGACGCCGCCGAGCGCCTCTTCGCCGAGCGCGGGGTCGACGCCGTGTCGGTGCGGGCGGTGAACGCGGCCGCGGGGGCCAACGTGGCCGCGGTCCACTACCACTTCGGGTCGAAGGACGCCCTCGTCGAGGCGGTGCTGCGCCGCCGGATGGACGCGCTCGGCGAGCGCCGCCGGGCCATGCTCGCCGCGCTGCCCGCCGACCGACCGCCCGCGGTGCGCGCCGTCATGGAGGTGCTGGTGCTGCCCCTGGCCGAGCTCAGCGCCGACCCCGACAGCCCGGGCCGCGCCTACGTCCGCTTCCTCGCCACGCTCGAGGGCGGCGGCCCCGACACGCAGGCGCTGCTCGGTCGCGCGTTCGCACCGCAGTTCGGTCCCCTCGACGCCACGCTGGCCCGGGCCCTGCCCGACCTCCCCGCGCCCGTGCGCCATCTCCGGCTCGCGCTCGTCGGGTCGATCGTCGTGAAGACGCTCGCCGACCCCGAGCTCCCCGCCGCCACCCTGCTCGCCGACAACCCGGGCGACCACGCCGCCGTGGTCGCCGCCCTGCTCGACGCCGTCACCGGCGCGCTCGCCGCACCGGTGTCGACCAATCCGCGCTCCGGCCCACCCGCGACCCCGGAAGGAACCCGGTCATGACCACCACCACCCCCGTCCAGCTCCACGTCGACCCGATCGCCGGCGCGCTCGGCGCCGAGGTCCGCGGCGTGCACCTCGGCACGCTCGGCGACACCGAGTTCGCGGCCGTGCGCGACGCGCTGCTCGAGCACCTCGTGCTCTTCTTCCCCGACCAGCACCTCACGCCCGACGAGCACCGCGCGTTCGCGCGGCGCTTCGGCGAGGCGGAGATCCACCCGTTCATCACCAAGCTCGACGACGAGCACCCCGAGATCGTCGTGCTCGAGGGCACCGCGCGCGCCGACGTGTGGCACACCGACGTCACGTTCAGCCAGGAGCCGCCGATCTGCTCGGTGCTGAAGGCGGTCACCATCCCGGCGCGTGGCGGCGACACGATGTTCACGAACCAGTACCTCGTGTACGAGTCGCTGTCGGCGCCGATGCGCGACCTGCTCGACGGGCTCACGGCGGTTCACCACGCGAAGCCCTTCGGCCACCCCGAGATCCAGGCCGTCCACCCCGCGGTGCGGGTGCACCCCGAGACGGGTCGCCGCTCGCTCTACGTGAACCGCACGTTCACGTCGCACTTCGTGGAGCTGAGCAAGGGCGAGAGCACCGCCCTGCTCGAGTACCTGTGCACCTTCTCCGAGCAGCCCCAGTTCACGTGCCGCTACCGCTGGACGCCCGGTGCGATCGGCATCTGGGACAACCGCGTCACCCAGCACTACGCCATCGCCGACTACCGCGACGCCCGCCGCATCGAGCGGGTCACGATCGTGGGCGACGTGCCGACGGGCAACCCACCGCGGTGGGGTGCGTTCGATGGCGCACTGAGCGCGTACGACCTCATCGACGCCCAGGTGAGCGGCGCGATGCCGGTCGACGACCGCACCACGGTGAACGCCGAGTGAGCGCCCGCGCCGCACGGTGACACACGCGTATCGAGGCGCCCCTGGGGGAGGGGCGCCTCGATACGGGGAACCGGAAGGGGGGAACCGGTCGAGGCGTGGAACCTGCCCGCGCCGGGAGGTGTTCCGAGCCCCGGTCAAACGTGACCGACGTCACGCGGCCTAGGGCTGGAGGCGGGTGATCTCCCAGCCGGTGTCGGTACGGCGGTACTGGACCCGGTCGTGGAGGCGGTCGTCGCGGTGGAGCCAGAGCTCCACGGTGTCGGGGACGAGCCGGAACCCGCCCCAGAACGGGGGTCGGGCCACGTCGGTGTCGCCCAGGCGGGCCTCGGTCGCCGCGACCGCCGCTTCGAGCTCGGCCCGGCTCGCGACCGGCTGGCTCTGGTGCGACGACCACGCGCTGAACCGGCTCGCCACCGGCCGGCGGAACCAGTAGGCGTCGGACTCCGCCTCGCTCACCCGCTCGACCGCGCCCGTCGCCCGGACCTGGCGGCCCAGCCCCGGCCAGTGCAGCACGATCGCGGCCCGGGGGTTGACGTCGAGCTCGCGGCCCTTGCGGCTCCCGTAGTTGGTGAAGAAGCAGAAGCCCCGCTCGTCGTAGCCGCGCAGGAGCACGACCCGGGCCGACGGCGCGCCGGTCGCGTCGGCGGACGCGACCACCATCGCGTCGGCGTCGTCCCCGTGCTCGGCCCGCGCCTGCGCGTACCAGGCGGCGAACTCGGTGAACGGGTCCCCCGCGACGTCGTGCTCCGACAGCTCGTCCACGCGGCCCTCCCGACGGCCGGGCCCGGTCGCGCGGCGCTCGCGGGACACCGGCCCTGGGTGAAGAGTACGGTTCGTTCCCGCACCGAGTGATGGGGATTCGGCCACCACCGGCCGGGGAAGCGAGGCAGCCATGGCCTTCCACCACGTCGCGATCGCGACCCGGGACCTCGCGGCGACCCACGCGTTCTACACCGAGGTCATGGGCTTCGAGCTGCTCCGCGTCGACGCCGCACCCACGCCCGAAGCGCTCTTCGACGAGAACGGCGCGAACGACGGCTGGGCCCGGCACGTCTTCTACGACACCGGTGGCGGCCAGTGCCTCGCCGTGTGGGACCTCCACGATCCCGCGCACCTGTCGACCGACTTCGACCCGTCGATCAGCCGCGGCCTCGGGCTGCCGCCGTGGACCAACCACATCGCGTTCGACGCACCCACGCTCGAAGCGCTCGTGGCGCACCGTGACCGCTGGCTCGAGCGCGGGCTGCCGGTGGTGGAGATCGACCACGGGTGGTGCACCTCGATCTACGCGGAGGACCCCAACGGGATCACCGTCGAGTTCTGCTGCACCACCGGCGCGGTGCGCGACACCGGCGCCGCCGCGATGCTCGTCGACCCCGCGCCGCCGCTCGAGACCCCGCCCGAGCCCCGCTTCTACGTCCCCGAAGACGCAAGCGCCGGCGGCTGATCCGTCCGCGACACGCAACCTCCAGGGGCGCTCGTGCGTCGTCCCGATGGACGACCCACGGAGGAAGGAGGCGGGGCGACCGTTTCCCAGCACCGACGGGCCGCGGCAACGCCGGCGGTTCCGCGCGATGAGGGCGGCCCGGTCGGCGACGCGCGCCTCCGGGACTTCGTCGCGGGCGAGTACGCGCGCGTCGTGGCGACGGTGGAGCTGGTGTGCGGGAGCCTGCCCACGGCGGAGGATGCGGTGCAGGAAGCGATGGCACGGGCAGTCGAGCGCAGCCGGAAGGGCGAGCCGATCGACAAGCTCGCTGCGTGGGTGACGACGGTCGCGATGAACCTGGCCCGCAGCCAGGTGCGGCGCTGGGGCGCCGAGCGCCGCGCGCGGGCGCGCCTCGGGCCGAGCCTGCCGGCGCCGGACGGTCCCGGCCTGAGCGCCGAGGCCGTCGCCGTACGGGAAGCGCTGGCCGCGCTGCCCCGCCGCCAGCGTCAGGTGACGGTGTTGCGGTACTACGGCGGCCTCGACGTCGCCGAGATCGCCGAACATCTCGGGATCAGCGAGGGCAACGTGAAGGCGATGCTGTTCCGAGCCCGCCAGGCGCTGGCGTCGGCCCTCGGCGAGGAGGACGATCGTGCCGGCGCTTGACGACCGCATCGCCCGACTCCTCGACGGCGCCGCGGTCGAGCCGACGATCACCACCGACGTGCTCGCCGCGATCGCGACCAAGCAGCGCCGCCGGGTCACGCGCCGGCGGGCCCTCACCGTGAGTGCGGTCGCGTGCGGCCTCGCGCTCGTCGTCGGTGCGGTCGGCCTCGCGCGCACCGACGACGATCCCGTCGCCATCGCGCACCAACGCGGCGGCGACCTCGCAGTTCGCGTCGTCGACGGGATGCCGACGTCGCTCGCCGTCCCCGTCGGTGACCCGGTCTCCGCGCGACGGGTCACGCTGGACCCCGATGGCGGATACGTGCGCGGCCCGGTGCTCGCGTCCGGTGAGTTCGTGGCTGTCGCAACCTACGACCGCGACGGCGACACATTCCGGTTCCCGCCGTCGCGGGTGGTGCGCGTCGACCGCAACGGTCGCGTGCTCGACGAGGTGGACCTCCAGGGCGAAGTGCGTTCCCTTGCCGACGGAGAGGGCGCGCGCTGGGTCCTCACGCGCGACGCGGTGGTGGTCGGCCCCGCGGACCCCGAGTTCCGGGTCAAGCGGATCGGCCCCGACGGCTCGGTCACGTCGAACCCGGTCCCGCCCGGCGAGCAGCCCAACGGCGACATCCTCGCCGCAGGCGGGGGCGTGTGGGTCCCCGTGACCGACGGCGGGCTGCGCTTCGATCCCGCATCCGGGTCGTACGCGGGGAAGATCGCACTCCCTCCCGCGGCGCACCGGCAGGTGGCCGTGCTCGGCAAGAGCGTCTCCGCCACGACCGGTGGCGGGGTGGCCCGCCTCGACCCGACCCGGATGGTCGCGATCGGACCCGACGGCGCGACCATCGCCGACGGAGAGGTGGTCGACGCCGCGCTCGGCACCGAGCGCGTCTGGGGCCTGGTGCAGACCGGTCGCGGGCCGGCGCTCGTGGCCGTCGATCCGTCCGGCGCGCTCGACCCGTCGCTCACGGTCGCGCTCCCCCACGACTTCGTCGCCGATCGCCTCCTGTCCGTCGGCGGACGGCTGTGGGTGCTCGGGCGGGCCGGCGACCGTGCCACGGTGGTGATGCTCCGCGAGCTCGCTGCCGGACGCGGCGCGGTGGTGGAGCGCGTGGTCGTGGCCGGTGCAGGCCGGGACACGGCGGTCGGCGTCACCGACCACCGCACGCTGGTCGTCGCCGACGGCGGCGCGCTCTTCTCGCTCACGGTCGACGACTGAAGCACTCGCGCACAACCTCCCGCCGTCGTCGTGCGTCGTGTTCGCGACGGACGAGGGGGAACCGATGGGAACCTGGCGCACCACGTGGTTGAGCGGCTTGTGCAGCGTGCTGGTCGGAGTGCTGGTGGTCCCAGCGGCGCTTCCGGCGCACGACGGCGGGGGGAGTCGACCGCAGCTCTACCTCGACACGGCGCAGGGCATCGCCGCGATCGACGCCGAGAACGGCGCGCCGTCGTTCACCGCGCACGACGCCCGCCCCGCGGGCGACTGGTCCCGCCTGGTGTCGGCCGCGCCCGACGGCACCACGACGCGGGTGAGCGTCATCGACGCGATCGACGGGACGACGCAGGGCGCGTTCTCCGTGGACGGTCGCAACGACGTTCGTGTCGTCTCGTACCGGGGCGATCTCGTAGCGCTGTCGCCGCACGAGGCGGGTCGTGACGGGCACCAGCCCGGCCGGGAGCGCACCACGCTGGTCGTCGCCGCGACCGACGGCAGCGGCACGCGCACGTACGACCTCCCCGGCAACGTCGAGCCGGAGGCCTTCTCGACCGACGGCCGCGCGGCGTTCGTCATCGACTACCTCCCGCCGATGCAGCCCGATCGCTACCAGGTCCGCCGGCTGGACCTGGCGACGGGGCAGCTCGGCGACGTGCCGAGCCCCGACGGCGCGAACCAGGGCCAGATGCCCGGCGTCGCGCGCACGCAGGTCATGGCGCCCGACGGCAGCCGTCTGTACACGCTGTACACCAGCGCCGACGAGCACGGGGACGCGTACTCGTTCGTGCACGTCCTCGACCTCGACGGGCAGTGGGCGCACTGCGTCGACCTGCCCCGTCCGTTCGGGCAGGCCCCCGAGGCGATGAGCCTGGCGATCACTCCCAACGGCAGCGCCGTGTACGTCGCCGACGTCGCCTCCGGACGGCTCGCGGAGGTCTCGACCAACCGCCTGACCGTCGCTCGGACCGCCCGCACTCCCGTCCGCGGGTTCGGGCAACAGCCCCACCTCGCCGCGAGCAGCTCCCTGCTCTACGTGGCCGTCGACCGTACGCTGATCGCCATGCGGACCCCGTCCCTGGTGGTGCGGTACCACGAAGCCCTACCGAGCGCGGCGCGCGGCCTCGCCGTCCCGTCGACGGCGCCGCTGCTGTATGTGGCCCACCGACACGCGATCGACGGTCGCGATCCCACGACGGGGTCGTTGTCCACGACGGTGCGCGTCGACACCCCCCACCTCGTCGGGCTCGGCTACGGCGCCACTCCGCCGAGCGGGGACACGATCAAGTGCGCGTGCTGACGCGGACGAACGGCGGACTGCCCGTCATCACCGCGCTGGTCGCAGTCGTCGCGACGCTCGTGACAACGGTCGTCGTCGCGGCACCGGTCGGCGCGTCGGTCGTGCGCAAGGGCGGGTCGGGCACACCACGATGGCTCGGTTCCCGCACCACCGACGACGGCGTGACCGTCCGGGTCACCGTCGCGCCGATCAACATGGGCTCACCCGTCATCAACGGGGTCGCGCTCCCGGCCAGCTGCTTCCCCGACGAGCAGGTCGTCGTGGGCGTGTCCACCGACCGCATCGCGGAGTCGATCGACGCACAGTTCAGGACCGGGAACGACGACGAAACCCAGGTCGTCGCGCCCACCGCGGGGCTGTCCGTCCCGTACCGCGGTCGGTCGGTCCCCACCGCCCAGGTCGTCGTCGTGCGCACTCCGAAGGGGGCAGCCCGGGTGGAGGCGCGAACGGCGGACTGGCGCGACGAGACGGACGTGACCGGTCGGTACGCCGTGTTCGCACGCAAGGCGAGCATCAACCCCGAGGCACCACAGTCCTCCAAGCACCGGATCGTCAGGGTCAAGGTGTCCAACCGCGCGGGCAAGGTGATCGGCCACTCGGCGGCCTTCCTCGGACGGGGCCAGGGATCGTTCTACGACGCGACGCGCGCGGAGTGCAGACCACCGTCGTCGGGCGGGTCCTCGTCGTCGGTCGGGTCATCGTCGTCGGGGTCGGGAACGCAGGTCGTCCTGGCCTCGCCGACACCGGCCCCGCTGCCCGACGCGGTCGGACCGCCCCCGGCCGACGAGGCCGCCGCGCACGACGCCGTGGTCGCGGCCGTCGAGGGTTCCTACGCCGCCGGTGGCAGCGGGGAGGCGAGCCTGACCCACGTCGAGGGCGGCGACAGCGCCGCGGTACGCGCGGCACAGGAGCTGGCTGCGTCGCGCAACCCCCAGTACCGCGGCAAGGTCACCGCGTCCGTCACCGAGGTGAAGTTCCTCGACGACAAGGAGGCCGCCGTCCGCTTCGACCTGCTCGCCGACGGCACGTCGCTCGTCCCCGGCCGGGTCGGCTTCGTGGTGCTCACCGCCGACGGCTGGAAGTTCTCCCGGTCCAGCTACTGCGCGCTGCTCTCGTCGGGCGGCGGCCAGTGCTGACCCCGGGGTGCGCGGGGGAGCACGGAACATCCGGGGAGATGCGCGGGTCCCGGCACGCGTAGCGTCGGGGCATGGACTTCGCCCTGTCGCCCCGCGCCGTCGAGTTCCGCGACCGCCTCCAGAGGTTCGTGCGAGAGGTCGTCGAGCCCGGCACCGCCGTCTCCGTCGCCCAGGTCCACGACTCCGGAGACCCGCACTTCCACCCGCCGGTGATGGAGGACATGAAGGCCGAGGCGCGCGCCCGCGGCCTGTGGAACCTCTTCCTCCCCGACGAGGACGACGGCGCAGGCCTCACCAACCTCGAGTACGCGCCCCTGTGCGAGATCATGGGCCGCAACCCGCTCACCGCCGAGGCCACCAACTGCGCCGCGCCCGACACCGGCAACATGGAGATCCTCCACCTCTTCGGCACGCCGTTGCAGCAGGAGCAGTTCCTGCGTCCGCTCCTCGACGCCACGACCCGGTCGTGCTTCGCGATGACCGAGCCCTGGGTCGCCAGCAGCGACGCGACCAACATCTCGAGCCGCATCGTGCGCGACGGCGACCACTACGTGGTGAACGCGCACAAGTGGTGGACGAGCGGCGCGGCGTCGGCGCGCTGCACGTTCGCGATCCTGATGGGCGTCTCCGACCCCGATGCCGACCCCCACCGGCGCCACTCGATGATCCTCGTCCCGATGGACGCGCCGGGCGTGAGCGTCGAGCGGTCGATCCCGGTGTTCGGTCGCAGCCACGGCGGCGGGCACTGCGAAACCCTGTACCAGGACGTGCGCCTCCCCGCCGAGTACCTCCTCGGCGAGGAAGGATCGGGCTTCGCGATCGCGCAGGCCCGGCTCGGCCCCGGCCGCATCCACCACTGCATGCGCGCGATCGGCATGGCCGAGCGGGCCCTCGAGCTGATGTGCGCCCGCGCGCAGATGCGCGTCGCGTTCGGCGAGCACCTGGCCGACAACGCCGCGGTGCAGCAGCAGATCGCCGAGAGCCGCATCGAGATCGAGCAAGCGCGGCTGCTGACGATGAAGGCCGCGTGGCTGATGGACACCGTCGGCGTGAAGGGCGCACGCTTCGAGATCTCCGCGATCAAGGTCGTCGCGGCGCGCCTCGCGACCACGGTGATCGACCGCGCCATCCAGCTGTTCGGCGGCGCGGGTGTGTCCGACGACTGGCCCCTCGCCGACATGTACGCCCACGCGCGCACGCTCCACTTCGTCGACGGCCCCGACGAGGTCCACCTCATGCAGATCGCCCGCCGCGAGCTGCGCGCCTACGAGGACTTCCGGGTTTGAAGGTCCGCATCGGTTTCGGGCTGGGGGCGCTGGGCGCCGCGGCCGACGGTGCGACGTTCGGCGCGATCGTCGACGCACTCGAAGCCCTGCGGTTCGACTCGCTGTGGCTGTCGGAGCGCGCCACCGGACCCACGCTCGACCCGATGGTCGCGCTCGGCGTCGCGGCCGGACGCACGACGAAGCTGAAGCTCGGCACCTCGGTGCAAGTGCTTCCCGGGCGCAACCCGGTGCTGCTCGCGAAGCAGTGGGCCAGTCTCGACCTGCTGTCGAACGGCCGCGCGCTCCCCGCCTTCGGGCTCGGCGTGGTCGACCCCGTCGAGCAGCAGGCGTTCGGCGTGCAGCGCGAGGAGCGGGCCGGCCGCTTCGACGAGGCGCTCCCGCTGATGCGCCGCTTGTGGACCGAGGAGACCGTGGAGCACCACGGCACGTACTTCGACTACGACGGCGTGGGCATCGGCGTCCGCCCGGTGCAGACGCCACCCGACGTGTGGCTCGGGGGCCGCGCCCCCGCCGAGCTGCGCCGGGTCGGCCGCCTCGCCGACGGCTGGCTGCCCTCGTTCACCACCCCGGCCGAGGTCGCGGCCGGCCAGGAGGCGGTGCTCGTCGCGGCCGAGGCCGCGGGGCGCACCATCGATCCCGAGCACTGGGGCGCGCTCGTCGCCTACGCCCCGGCCGCGATCCCGCCCCCGGTCGCGGAGCTCGTGGCGAAGCGGCTCCCGGGTGTCGACCCGGCCGAGGTGGTCCCGATCGGGCACGACGCGCTGCGCCGTGTCCTCGAGGGCTTCATCGCCGTCGGCTTCTCGAAGCTGGTGCCGGTGCCGTTCGGCTCGTCGGTCGGCGACTGGGAGCACGAGCTCACCGCCCTCGCCGCCGCCACCCTCGACCTGACGACCTGAGCTCCCCCGGACCCCTCCCACCCCTCCCGTTTGGCGTCACTCGTGCCGCTGAGAGCGGCACGAGTGACGCCAAAAGGATGTCAGGGAGGGTTCTGCGCTCAGCCGCCGTAGCTCATGCGGGTGTCCTCCATCCGCAGCACCTCGGTCTCCTCGTCCTTCAGGAACCCGCAGTCGACGACCTCGCCGACGAAGAACGTGTGGTTCCCGGCGACCACCCGCTCGCGCACCTCGCAGTCGAGGTAGGCGACCGCCTGCGCCAGGATCGGCGCGCCCGTGACCTTCTCGACGTACGGGAACCCGTTGAGCGTCTTCGCGTCGAGGTCGACCTCGACCGGCTTCGTGAACTTGCGCACGATGGCGCGGTCCTCACGGTCGATCAGGCACAGGCCGAACACGCCACTCGCCTCGATGAGCTCGTGCGTGAACGCCGTCTGCTCCACGCCGATGCCGATCCACTTCGGGTCGAACGAGATCTGCGTCGCCCAGTTGCACGTCATCCCGTTGCGGCGCTCGGCGCCGTCGGTGGACCCCACCACGTAGAGCCCGCTCGGCATCTTCCAGAGCAGCCGCCGCCGCATCCGGTCGTACTCGTCGTGCGCGTCCTCGGTGCTGTCCACGCTCGGCGGGAACGGTCCGACCGGTCCAGTTCCTCCGGGCTGCGCCATGCGGGCCAGGCTACGCGGCGGGATCGGACTGGTCGTCCGTAGGCTCCCGGGGTGGCGGTGTTCCTCGGCGTGCTGGTGGCGATGGGCTACGGGTCGGGCGACTTCCTCGGTGGTCGCGCGTCCCGGGACGCGCCGACGCTCGGGGTGCTGTTCGTCGCGCAGTGCACCGCGCTGATCGGCGCGGTCGTCGTCGCGCTCGTGGTCAGCGCCGACGTCACCGGCCGCGACGTCGCGTTCGCCGCGGCGGCCGGTGTGCTCAGCGCGACCGGGCTCGGGATGCTGTACCGCGGCCTCGCGACCGGCCGCATGGGTGTGGTCGCACCCGTGACCGCGGTCGTGGCCGCGATCGTGCCGACCGCGTGGGGCCTCGCGTCGGGCGAGCGGCCGTCGACCCTCACGCTGATCGGCGTGGTGGTCGCCGTGAGCGCCGGCGGCGTCATCGCCCGCGAGCCCGACTTCCCCGACGAGCCCCCCACCACCGACGCCCGCACCGCGCTGTTCCTCGCGCTCGGCGCCGGCACCGTGTTCGGCCTGTCGTTCGTCTGCTTCGCCGAGACGAGCGGCGGCTCGGGCTACTGGCCACCGCTGATCGCCCGCCTCGCCGCCGTGTTCGTGATCGGCGTCGCCGTGCTCGCGGCAACCCGGCACCGGCGCGGCTCGATCCTCCCCCGCGACCCGGCCCGCCCCCTCGCGATCGCAGCAGGTGCGCTCGACATCACGGCGACCGTGCTGCTGCTCACCGCCCTGCGCGAAGGCCTGGTGGTCGTGGTCGCACCGGTGGCGGCGATCGCGCCGGCGTTCACCGTCATCTGGGCCTGGGCGCTGCTGAAGGAGCCGATCACCCGGCACCAGGTGGCCGGGCTCGGTCTGGCCCTCGCCGGCCTCGCGCTGATCGCGGCGGGCTGAAGCCCCCGTTCGTTCACGCGGAGCTCTCGAGGATCCCCGCTCGGGTCGCGATGGCGACCGCCTCGAGCCGTGACCGCGCGTGCAGCTTCGACAGCACGCTCCGGACGTGGTTGCGCACGGTGTGGACGCTCAGGAACAGCCGATCCACCATCTCGTCGGTGGAACAGCCCTCCGCGAGCAGCGCCAGCACCTCGCGCTCGCGCTTGGTGAGGTCGGCACCGACCTCGCGGTCGCGCGGCCGGAGGTGGGCGGCGAGGTCGGCCATCATCTCCGGCGGAACCCGCACCTCACCGGCGCGAACGGCCCGGATCGTGAGGATCAGCTCGGAGAACGGTCCCCCCTTCGTGACGAACCCCGAGCACCCGGCCTCGAGCGCCGCGGCCAGCGTGGCGCCGCTCGAGAGGCCCGTGAGCATCACGATCTCGACGTCGGGCAGCCGGTCGGTCATCGCGCGTGCGGCGTCGACCCCGGTGCCGTCGGGGAGCCCGTAGTCGAGGATCACCACGTCGGGAACCAGGCGCTCGGCCGCGACCACGGCGGCCTGCACGGAGTCGGCCCGCCCGACGACGACCAGATCGGGCTCGACGCTCAGCGCGCGGACGAGGCTCTCGGCGACCAGATCGTGATCGTCGACCACCAGCACACGAGCGGGCACAGCTGCAACCTGCGAGTCGACCATCGGCCCCGCAATCCGTCAGTGGCGGCCGTCGGAGAGCGTAACCCAGCCAGGTCGACCCCGTTCGTTTGCCCCTCGCCCGCGGTGCGTGCTGCAGTCGCGCGCACGGCCGATGCGCGTCCGCTCTCCGAACGCCTGTGGCACCTCGCCGGCACCAGCGCGACCCGCATCGACGTCGACCTCGTCCTCACCGCCGGCCGGGGAACCCAGCACCGACCGATCCCGTCCGAGGAGACCCAATGACCGACGTCACCGCGTACCTCTGCGTCGACGGCGCCGACGCCGCACTCGACTTCTACCGCCGGGCGTTCGGCGCCGAGGAGCTGTACCGGCTCGCGATGGACAACGGCATCGTCGGCCACGCCGAGATGCGCATCGGCGAGACCAGGATCATGCTCTCCGACGAGTGGCCCGACGCCGGCATCCTCGGCCCGATCAAGCGGGGCGGCGTCAGCACCAGCTTCGCGATCACGGTCGACGGCCTCGACGCGCTCGACGCGATGTGGGCGCAGGCGATCGCCGCGGGCGCGACCGTGGAGCGGGAGCCCGAGGACCAGTTCTACGGCCACCGCACCGGCACCCTCGTCGACCCCTTCGGCCACCGCTGGAGCATCAGCACGCCGATCGAGGAGGTGTCGCCCGAGGAGATGCAGCGGCGCATGGAGCACATGGGATCCTGAGCCGACCCCTGATCCGGGGACCCGGTCGGCGTCGTACTGTTGAGACCACGAGAACCGGGAGGAACCCCATGGGCTTGTTCGGAGCGAAGACGAAGTCGGTGACCGCCGAGGAAGCGCTCTCCGGCCGCGACGCCACCATGCCGGTCCCCGAGCAGCACCTC